>JANYJG010000061.1 GCA_025358515.1 Chloroflexota bacterium | reverse complement strand
ACACGAAGCCACACCGTCGGCTCACAGCACCACTCGACCAGCACAGACCCATCCCTGGCGGCGCTATCCTGCAGTCCGATCACGACCACGGTGACAAAGTCGCTGTCCGCTTAGCGGACAAAGTCGCTGTCCGGCGACACCGTGGCCGTCGGAGCATGACGTCCGGGCTGGGACCGATCCAGTCGCGGTGCCGGATGGGCTAGACTCCGTTCGTCGGTCCGCGCAAGCACGGCCGGAGCGCGAAGATGTCGCGAAGCAGGGGGTGACATTGAATTCAGGTCGGAGCGACACGCTTCGTCGGGAACCGGGTACGTCCTTCTGGATCGGTGTCCTGGTCGGCGTGGGAATCGTTTTCGGGGTGATTCTCCGTGTCGCCTTTATCGGCGACCGCGAGGTCTTCCGGGACGAGGGCGCCTCGTGGATTGCGGCGACGGCGTCGCTGCCGGACATGCTCGCGCGAGTGGCCCACGAAGCTTATCCGCCCCTGTACACGCTCGTACTCAAGCTCTGGATGGGCCTTTTCGGCGACGGGATCGCGGCGATGCGGCTCCTCTCGACACTGGCCGGCATGGTAACGGTCATCGTGGGCTGGCGCTGGGTCCATGAAGGGCAGGGTTCCAAGGCCGGTCTTGTGGCTCTGGCGATTCTGGGGCTCTCGCCGCTAGCGATAGCCGAATCCAGGGATACGCGCATGTACGCCATGGAGACGGCATTCGTGGTGACGGCCTGGTGGCTGTCCTGGCGCCTGGCAGTCGGCCGACCGCGGGGCCACTGGGTTCTCGTCCAGGCCGGCATCCTGGCGGTGGCAGTTGGGGGGGAGCTGTGGACGTCCGCCTATGGAATCCCCACGGCCGGCCTGCAGTTCCTGGCCCTCGCCTGGGTTGCGAGGTCCGGCACTCCGGGAAACAGCCGTTTGGCGCTGGTCGCGGTCGTGGCCGGTGGACTGTCCTTCGTTCCGTGGCTTCCAAACATCGTGGGGCTCACATCCGGCCAGGCCACGTTCTGGACCGGCCGCCCCGAGGCCAATTCCCTGATCGACACCTACTCATTGTGGTTGACGGACGGATTCGGAATTGCCGCGCTCATCATCGGCCATCTCGCGGCCATCGGGGCAGTCGCCGGGCTATGGCTGGCCGGGCGTTCGATCGACCCGAGCGCCGCGACCGCCACCCGACACTACCGGCTGTTCGCCTTGCTGTCGCTGGCCATCGTGCCGATCGTGTGGTTGGGGTCGCAAGTCCACCCGGCCTACGACACGCGGTATTTCAGCGCAGTCCTGCCGGCCCTGGCCGGCGGCCTCGGCGTCCTGGCTGTGCGGGCCTTGCATGCCGCCGGTTCGAGAACCCCTCGGATCGGATACGGCTGGCTTGGACTGCCCTTGGCGCTCCTGATGGTCGGCGTCGCCGTCTCGTCGGTAGCCCAGCGAACAGCGGATCCGACAATCTCGCCGACCAAGGCCACGGCTTTGGTGCTTGCAGCCCAGATGCGGGCCGGCGA
Organism: Chloroflexota bacterium; assembly: GCA_025358515.1. Lineage (GTDB taxonomy): Bacteria > Chloroflexota > Limnocylindria > Limnocylindrales > CSP1-4 > Fen-1039. The sequence goes on along the minus strand of JANYJG010000061.1, from coordinate 103,861 downwards.
CGTCGTCATCGCCACGGATCCCCGCTCGTACTTCGCGCTCGCATATGAAGCCGAACGGAGCACGGACCCGATTCGGCTGCCCGGCCCGGTTCTTTGCTGGGACAGTGGCCGGCAGCCGTTCTACTTGGGTGGTGCGCTCATTCCCCCGTCCAAGAAAGTCCGCGCCGGAACCGGTCTTGCGTCGCAACTTTCGCAGCTTGTCCCCGGTGGGCGGATCTGGCTGGTAGCTCTCGCCAACGGTGCCAACAAGGACTTGGGGTTCGCCCCACTAAACGACGGCCAGGTCCGGCAACTCTCAAGGATCGTCGTCAACCGGGACCACGAACCAGGGCAGATCAGGGAGTTGCTGCTCGCTCCGTAACGGCTCAGCTCGACCGGACTTGCGGCCGGCTGCCACGCCGTCCGGGTTGCCCGCGATACGCGTCAGGGCGAGCGGCCTGTCGGCGGCCGAGGATCGGGCGCCCCCGGATTGGCGCGCGCGGTGAGTTTAGATCTTGAGGCTGTCGCCTCCGATGACGAGATGAGCGGCCAGATCCGCGGCCAGCCAAAGGCGCTCGCGAACCGGTCGGACGATCTCCAGGCTCGGGCCCTGGGCCGGGAGCGTCGGGGCGGCGGACGCGGACTCGTCCTGGCTCTCGGCGGTACCGGGTGCCAGGCCGCGCGAGCCCCGGTCCGCCACCTGCGCCGCCAACCCAAGGTGGTCGGCGAGGGCCGCCACGACCTCCTCCGCCCGACCGCTGCCCTCGTCCTGGGTGTTGCGCAGCCGCATCCACAGCCCCGCAGCCGGCTCGTCCGGAACGGCGTCACCCGTCAGGTCGCGGACGACGTCCGTTGTCTCGCGGGCCACCAGCTCGAGCAGGAGCGGCCGGAGATCGTAGGTGGCGGGTTTGTCCTCGCGGCGCTTCTGGCGTGGCAGGCGATCCGCGGCGAGTATCGCGCCCACGGCCGAGGCGAGCAGCGCCTCATCGACACCGAGGACCGTCATCCGGTAGTCGGCCGCGGCGAGTTGCGGTGCCAGTGGCGGGGCTCCGAGCCAGACATCGTGCAGGTCCACGACCCGATAGCCGCGTGGCATTCCCAGTTCCAAGCGTTGGCGCAGATCGGGCAGAGTAAGCCGTTCCGCCAGGTACAGATCCGCAAGCTCGTGCTCCGCAAGCATTCCGAGCGGAAGCGGCGCGGCGAAGATCAGGCGCGGCCGCGGGCTGAATCCCTCGGTTGTGGCCACGGGAATGGAACCCCGCCGGAAGGCCCTGTCCCACAGGTGAGTGGCATCGAGATGCGACAGGTAGCGGGCCTCTTCGTCCCTGGCGAAGACGATCCGCCAGCGCTGGCGTGACACGCTCATGACTCGGCCAAAGCCGCTGACATGGCGCCCCAACGGGCGACGACCCTCTCCGCTGTAGTGGCCTGGGCGAGCAGCGTGAACAGAACGACGCCGAACGTGATCCCCTGCAGTAAAGAGCGGTGGGGGAAGTCGATCGGCAGCGACAACGCCAGGGCGGTGGAGACCGCCCCTCGCAGGCCGGACCAGAAAATGACCTGCAGCCAGCCGACCGGGAATCCCTGAGCCGTTGAAGCCGCAGGAGCAACCTTTCCGACGACCGGTCCGGCTCGGCGTTCCATTCGCTCCGCCATAAGCCGCCAAGCGCCGACCATCCCGTAAACGACGATCGCCCGGCCGGCGAGAACCGCGATTACCGCCCAGGCGATCGGTACGACCGCGTCGGCCAACGATCGCAGACTGATCGCAAAGCCGATCAGCAGGAAGACGAACGCTGTGGCCAGAAAGGCCACGAATTCCCAAACGGTATCCAGGGCGTCCGCCGTAAGCTCGGCCAGTCCGAGCCTCTTGCCGTAGTTTCCCAGGACGATGCCGGCAACGGCGGTGGCGATCACGCCCGACTGATGCATCGCGTCCGCCGCAAGGTAGGTGCCGTAAGCGAGAACGAACGAAAGGGTGATCTCGATCAGATGGTCGCCTATATACGGGAACAGGCGCGAGGCGGCGTAGCCGGCGACCGCCCCAATCAGAGTGCTCACAGCTGCCACCGAGATGAACGTCAAGCCCATCTCCAGCGGCCCGACCGGCCTCGATACGAAATCGACGGCGATGGCAAAGACCACGATGCCCGTGCCGTCGTTGAAGACGCTCTCGGCCTCGACGATCGTGGCCAGGCGGCGCGGGGTCCGCATTAGCTTGAAAGTCGCGATGACCGCGGCGGGGTCCGTCGCAGACAGCATCGCTCCGACCACGAACGCCTCGGACAGCGGCAGCCCGGCGCCAAGGGACAGGGCCGCGGCCACCACAGCAGCGCTGATCAGGACGCCCGGTCCAGCCAACAACCCAACGGCCGCCAGCGACGGCCGCAGCTTGTGAAAGTCCGTCTGGTACGAGGCTTCAAAGATGAGTGCCGGCAGCAGGACGACCAGCACGAGCTGAGGCGTGATCTGGAAGCGGACGGATTGCGCCAGTGCGGCGGCGGCCATGCCGAAGGCCACCAGCGCAACCGTGTAAGGAACGTTGACGCGCCGCGCCAGGATGGTTACCAGCGCCGCCGCGCCCATGAGAATGATGAATATCCGGATGATCTCGAGTGTCGTCTCGCCCGGATCCACGGGGCCGGCCGGCGTCATTTCACCGACTCACCGGCGGCCGCCTCCAGCAGCGACGCGAGACCGGCCAGTCCCGCGTTCGTCGACTCCACCTCTGTTCCAATCAGGCTGTACGGCCAAGTTCGCCTGGCAGTATCGCCGCCATCGACGGCCGCGCCTTCGTCGCCAGGCAAGGAGGCGCCGTCCCGGCGCGGATCGCCCGGTGGTCCCACGTAACGCCAGCCATCGGGGCCGAGCAATAGCCGCCTAGGTCCCTCTGCCGCGGTCTGGCAATCGAAACCCGAGGTGGCGGGGACGCCGCAGTTGTCGCACGGCCCCCAGTGGCAATCGGTCGCCGTGGCGCCGACGAGCGACCGGGCGCGATCGCGACGGAGGAAGTCTCGGTTCGCCCCGCCGGTCAGGTGCTCCCACGCCAGCGGCTCGTCCAACGGGATGTCGCGCTGCGCATACCAGGCCGGATCGAGACCCTCTTCCTGAAACGCCGCGCTCCACATCCCGAAGTTGAAGTGCTCATCCCAGGCATCGAATCGAGCGCCCTTCTGCCACGCCCGCAGGATAACGGCGCCGAGGCGGCGGTCGCCGCGGCCGATAGCCGCCTCCAGAATCGAGCTGCGGGGATCGTGCCAGGACATGGTCAGACCCTTGGCGTGCATCGCATTGCGCAATGCCCCGACCTTGGCCTCGATTTCCTCCGTCGAGTCCTGGCCGAACCACTGGAACGGCGTCCCGACCTTGGGTACAAAGGTCGAAAGGTTGGCCTTGACCGAGGCGCGGTTGCCAAGGAGCTTGCGGCCGACGGCGAGGACGCGCCGGCATAGATGCCCGATCGCTAGTACGTCGTCCATGGTTTCGCCGGGCAGACCGACCATGAAGTACAACTTGAGGGAGGTCCAACCGCGACCAAATGCGAGCGCCGCGCAACCGACAATCTCCTCGTCGCTGACACCCTTGTTAATGATGTCTCGCATCCGCTGACTGCCGGCTTCGGGCGCGAACGTGAAGCCGGACCGCCGGCCATTTGGAGCCAGCGCGTCCACAAGATCGACGGTAAAGGCATCGACACGTGTGCTCGGCAGCGACACCGCCACGTCCGGTCGGCTACGGTGCAGCGCCATGGCGACCTCTCCGACATACGTGTAGTCGGCCGTGGAAAGGCTGGTTAGACCGATCTCCTCGTAGCCCGTGGCGGCCAGGATTGCTTCAGCGGCGGCTATAGCCACATCTGGCGCACGCTCCCGCAGGGGTCGGTACTGCATGCCCGCCTGGCAGAAGCGGCAGCCCCTCGTGCAGCCGCGCATAACCTCCAGCTGCGCCCGATCGAAGACGATCGCGATATTGGGGACGAGTTGTCGGATGCCGCGGACATTGGTCTCGAAGTCGGCCGCGATCCGACTCTCAACTGTCGCCGGAACGTTGGGTGTCACGCGGTCCAAGACTATAAGCGCGCCGTTTGCGTCGTAGCGAGGTCGGTACAACGAAGGGACGTAAAGGCCGGGCAGACGAGCCAACTCACGAAGCACGGCGGTGCGAGCCACTCCTCGATGCCACTCCCCGTCGGGGCCACGGACGCGGCGGTTCCAACCGAGACGCGCCAGCGTTTCGCTAATCTCCAGCACGACATCCTCGCCCTCGCCCAGGACGACGGCGTCGAGGAAGTCGGCGATGGGTTCGGGATTCATCGCGTTGGATCCGCCGGCGATCACGAGCGGGTCGTCCGGACCGCGTTCGGCCGACGTTAGGCCAACACCGCCGAGAGACAGCATCTCGAGCAGGTTGGTCGCGATCAGCTCGTAGCCGAGGCTGAAACCCAGGACATCGAAGTCGCGGAGCGAGTGGCGAGTTTCCAGGCTCCACAGCGGCACACCAGATCGTCGAAGCTCGGTGGCGAGGTCAATATCGGGTGCGAAGCAACGCTCGGCCAGACAATCGGGCCTGTCGTTGAGAACCTCGTACAGGATCCGCAGGCCCAGGTTGCTCATGCCGATCTCGTACAGGTCCGGATAGGCGAAGCACCACTTCGTGGCGATGCTCCCCCACTCCTTGGCTACCGAGTTCCACTCGCCGCCGGCATACCGACCGGGCTTACGGACACGCCGCAAGATCCTCTCTACGACAAGCGGATGAAGCGGCGCCGGATCGTAGTGACCAGCCGGGTCAGGGTCGGTATCGCAGCTGCGCAACGCTATCCGGGGATCGGGCGTATCGGCCGTGTCGGCCGCCAAGCGACTCAATCCCCGCGCCATTACCACTCCGGCCGATGGCGCCTCAGATTGGCGCTCTGGACAATCCCCAGCCCCGCCGCGAGGCTCACCAGCGATGCTCCTCCATACGAAATGAATGGCAGGGGAATGCCAGTGACGGGAACAAGGCCAATGACCATGCCGACGTTAACGCATACCTGGAAGAGGATCATCGCCGCCAGTCCGCAGCCGACGAGCATGGAGAATTGATCGCCAGATCGCCACGAGCACACCAGGAGGCGCCATAACAGCAGCCCGAAGAGCGAAAGGACAACGATGGCCCCGATCAACCCCAGCTCCTCGGACAGGACGCCCCACACGAAGTCCGTCGACTTCACCGGCAGCGGCACGGTCCCGTTCGTCAGCCCCTTGCCGAAGATGCCGCCGGCGTTGACCGCCAGTTCGGCCTGGTGGGCCTGATAGCCGTTGGCCCGCGGGTCCGAGGCCGCCCCGTTAATAAGAGTGAGGAGACGTGCCTGTTGGTAGCCAAGCAGATGCGACCAAACGATCGGAATGGCGCCCACTACGCCGGCCACCAGAGTGCCCATCCAGAGGAGACTGGCTCCGGACATGAAGAGCATTCCGGCTGCGATGGCAACCAAAACCAGGGAACTGCCGAGGTCAGGCTGCATCAGAACCAGGATCCAGGGAGGCGTCAAGATCACCGCGATCCCCACCAGCGTCCCGACTGACTTAATGTTCTTCTGGCGACTGGTGAGGTAGCCGGCAAAGACGACGATCATGATGATCTTGGCCAACTCACTGAACTGGAAGGGGAATCCGAAGACCGAGACCCAGCGAGAAGATCCGCTCGCATCGCCGGTTCCCGCCCCGAATTTCAGGGTAATTGCCAGCAGGCCGATATTGACCAGGTACAGCGGCCAGGCGAACGAGCGCAGCCACCTGTAGTCGAACGCAGTCGTGACCCCGAGCACGACGGCGGCGATAACCGCCCACATCAGCCCGCGAACGAACGGCGAATCGACCGATAGCGAGACTGTGGGAGACACACTGTTGCTGTACGCCATGACCAAGCCGAACACGGCTAGAAGGATGGCGTAGGTCGTCAGCTGGAAGTCGTATGTCCGCCACGCCATGGCGGCCGACCTCGACGACCAGGATCGGACCTTCAGCGGCTCGGCCTTTAGGATGCCCATGGGTCAATCGATACCGTTAGTCTCGGCCCGACAACTAGTCTCGGGCCGACAAGTTGTAGAAGTTGGTCTTGCGGAGGACCCAGGACAGCACGTATCCGCGAGTGTCCTGGCTGAACGGCTTATTTGCCAGACCGTAGTGCAGCATCATGTAGTACTTCACGATTTCTGTGGCAACGTTGCCATAAGAGTCGGCGCCATACACGAAGGCCAGGACGGCAAGCTTGGAATCGGGCTTGACGAAGTTGCCGTTGTAGGGGTCGCCGGGTGTGTAGCCGACGAACCATTCGTGGTAGGGGAGTATTCCGTGGCGGTCCGGCACGCCGAACTCGGCCGTGCCCGTCTTGCCCGCGATCTTGATCGGCAGATCGACCAGGTTGTAGGTGTGGCGGCTGGTCACAACTTCCCTGGTGGCAAGGCGCATTGTCGTGAGGTTGGCCGCTGAGGTGGGAAGCTTGCGGATAAGGGTCGGCTGCACCGGGTGCACGACGCCTTGGGCGTCGGTGATCGACTTGACGACGTGCGGCACGTAGAGATTGCCACCGTTGGCCAGGGCGGAGTAGGCGTTTAGGAGCTGCAGTGGCGTGGAGGCGTCGTAGCCCTGACCGATGCCGGCCTGCAGGAGCTCGCCTTCGTACATCTTCTCGCCCTTGTTGGCCAGCTTCCAGGCATTCGTCGGAACGATGCCGCTGGCTTCAGACGGCAGATCGATCCCCGTCGGGGAGCCGAACCCATACTGCTGGGCCCAGTACGTTAACGGATCGAGCCTCACCTTCTGAGCGAGCTGGTAGAAGAAAGTGTCACTTGAATGGGCCAGGCCGGTGTAGATGTTCAAGGGGCCCCAACCCAGGCGATTCCACTCGTAGTACGGGTATCCGTTGACATCGACGAACGGCTTGGACACGATCTTCGTGGTGGGTGTGATCACGCCGGTCGCGAGGCCCGCCGTGCCCGTAACCAACTTGAAGGTGGATCCCGGGGCGTATTGCTCGCTTATTGCCTTGTTGACGAGGGGCCTGTTCGAGTTGTTGATCAGCTTGGCGTAGTCGGCCGAGCTGATGCCACCGGCAAACAGCTGGTCGTCGTAGGTCGGGAGACTAACCATGGCCAGGATTTCCCCGGTCTGGGGGTTCTCAACGATGATCACTCCCTGGGAGAGATGGGCGCCATTCAGGCCCCACAGGAGAGCTTGCTGCGCGATCTGCTGCTCGTGTGTGTCAAGGCTGAGGTTCAGAGACTCGCCGGGAATATCTGGACTGATCTGGGTAACGAGACCCGCCAGCGGCCCACTCTGGGACTCCGCAACAACGGATTCCTTGCCGTACGTGCCACGCAGTTGCTGCTCGTACGACGCCTCCAGGCCGGTCTGGCCAACGGTGTCCGATTGCTTGTAGCCCTGATCCTTCATTGAGGCGTATTGCAGGGTACTGATCGGACCGGTGTAGCCGACAATCTGGCCGAACAGCGGTCCGTTCAGGTATTCCCGCTTCGACTGTTCCGCGACCTGCACGCCTGGGAGATCGGCGGCGTTCTCTTCGATGAATCGGGCCACGGTCACCGGTACGTCGTCGGCGACCGTCACCGGCGCGTCCAGCGAGCCCGCGGCGCTGTCCACCTTCACCTCAACGTCGGCCGGATCGACCTGCAGAATCGACGCCAGATTGGCGATTACGCCCGCCTTCTGAGGCAGCGGAAGGCGGTTCGGGGTGATCGTGACTGAGTAGCTCACGACGTTTTTGGCGAGCTGGCGGCCGGCTGCATCGAAGATCAGACCGCGACTGGCCGGGATCGACTGAGTTGCGGGTGACGGGAGGGCATAGAGGTCCGCGGGCTTACCTTTTAGGACCTGGAGGTCCACCATTCGGATACCCAGGGCAGCAACGGCGATGATGCCGGTCAAGACGAATGCTGCAAACCTGTAGAGGTTCTTCGGCGCGGACGGCGCATCCTCGATTCGAACATTCATAGGGTCACCGTCCTTTTACCACAGGAACCGCTCCCTCTCTTCAGTCCTCCGCTTGACCGCGACGAAGATGGGGGCAATCAACGCGGCCAAGACAGCGTTAACGACAGCGGCTGAGAGCAGGTGCGCAAGATTGAATCCGGGCGCAGCCGGAGGCCGGAGCAGAACAGTCGTCATTTGGGCGAGAATCAACAGCAGCGGCGTCAACAGAAACACGGCCCCGATGGACGCGGGAAGTCGTACCCGTGTAACGAGTGGGGCGACCGCGCCGCTAATGCCAACGGCAACGAGCAGGATGAAAAGCGTCGATCCGAGCGGACGGAGCGACAACAGATCGACTAGTAAGCCGCCCACGAAGGCCCAGATCATCCCCGCCTCGAACCCGATCACCACCGTAATGATGACCGCGAAGATTAGGATGACCTGAATGTGAGCGTCCGCGATCTGATATCGGGACGCGACTGTCACCTCAAGCAGCGCCGCAACAGTGGCGCCGATCGCGGCAAGTAGGGGACCCATTATGGCCGGCCCTCCGAGCTGGTCTGGCGATGCTCCACGACGGAGCGCGACCGACCAGCGGATCGACTGGGGGAGTATAGGGCCGAGGGCAAGCCTGGACAAACGCGGGCCCCCGACATGGCATTGACCGAGCGTCCCGGCTTGTACGCGGGCCGCCCAAAAGCGCCTCGCGGCAGGCAGCTAGCGCCGCGGAACAGGGCAGCTATTTGATGGCTCGCAGAGACTGTCCGGGGCCTATGGCCGAACTCCTGCCTGACGAAGCTTGGGTTTCGAACTGCGCCTGGCTTCGCCACGCCAAACGTCCACGCCGGCGTTGCATGTAGGCAACGATCCAAGGTGCGCAGATGCACTGCCCCTGGTATCGGACCGTGGATCTGTCGACCTATGTGTCAATCGTTTCGGGAAACCCGCCAACGGAACGTACGCATTGTGTTCCACGTGAAACGCCCGGTCCGCGAGGGCCGGCTCGAAGGAGGGCGCCCTCTGAAAGCCTTGTTCCACGTGAAACGAGCCTTGCGGGCACGATCCCACTGAGAATGGGCGTCGGCTCCGAGTCGCGCCGTGCCCTCCTGGCCCCGAAAACCCGCTCGGGACCGTTGGACAACCACTCGTCGTCGAGGTGCCCTGCCTCCGAGCCCCAGTACTCTCGCCTTGGTGAAGTAGTCCACTAGCTCGTTGTCGGCCTGCACCGTCCGCAAAGCAAACACGCAGTGCTGCCGACCAAATCCCGGTGGGCGGCGCAGGCGGTAAGCGGCGAATAAGGCATCCGCGATACTGTTGCCGAGCAGTGGATACCGATGCCGAGCAATGGATACCGATGCCGAAATCAGCCCGGTCTTCCCCCGGCAGCGCCACGGAACCGCGTCGAGAATCATCAACACGGCCTCGAATGGTAGAATTAGACCATTCCGCCGACCGAAATGGGGACCTGATTGGGCCAGATCATTGCCTGCGCGAACCAGAAGGGTGGCGTCGGAAAGACAACCACCGTGGTGAACCTGGCTACCTACCTGGCCCTCGCCGGTGACGCGGTGCTGGTTATCGATCTCGACCCCCAGGGAAACACCACAAGCGGCTTCGGCCTCGACCGCGGCGAATTTCAAGACTCGGTGTACGAGGCGATAATCGAGGACACGCACCTCGCGGATCTGATTATCGCGACGACGATTCCGGGCCTCTCGATCGTGCCGTCTTCGATCTCTCTTGCCGGCGCCGAGGTGGAATTGGCTCCGCTCCCTCAGCGTGAACGTCGCCTCTCCCGAATCCTCGCCGAGTTGGTGACGACATATGACTACATCCTGCTCGACTGCCCCCCATCGCTTGGTCTTCTGACTGTCAATGCCCTCACCGCCGCCGACGCAGTTGTGATCCCTATTCAATGTGAGTATTACGCCCTCGAGGGTCTGTCTCAACTAATCGCGACCATCAACCTCGTTCGAAACCACCTGAACCCCAGCCTTGCAATTAAGGGCGTCGTCCTGACCATGTTCGACCCGCGCACCAATCTCTCCGCGGAAGTCGACGCCGAAGTGCGCAAACACCTCGGCGCTGCGGTCTTTAATACGGTGATTCCACGAAGCGTGCGGCTCTCCGAAGCGCCGAGCTACGGGCTACCCATCGCACTTTACCGGCCTGATTCCAAGGGCGCGGAGGCATATGCCGCCCTGGCGGCGGAACTGCGGGCTCGCGATGGCCGCTCGGCGCCCACTGAATCCGTTGCGGCATCCAGCGAGGGTCCGTCCCAGTGACGCCGCCCCACGTTGAGCGCCGCACCGGTCTGGGACGAGGTCTTGGGGCTCTCATACCCCAGACGAGTTCGGCCGGATCGGCTCCGATGGAGATCCCGATTTCGCGGATCCAGGGTAACCCGTACCAGCCGAGGCTCAAGGTTGAGCAGCAGGCCCTGGAGCAGCTGGCCGCCAGCATCGCGATCCACGGGGTTATACAGCCCGTGCTCGTGACTGAGGTTCTGGACGGTTATCAGCTGGTCGCAGGCGAGCGACGAGTTCGGGCGGCCCAAATGGCAGGTCTCGACCACGTACCGGCGGTGATCCGGCAGTTGGCTGCGCGAGATCAGCTGGCTGTCGCAGTCGTCGAGAACGTCCAGCGGACCGATCTCAACGCGATGGAAGAAGCCCATGCCTATCGCCAGCTAGCAGACGAGTTCAAGCTTACGCAGGACGAAATCGCCACTCGCGTTGGCAAGGCCCGGTCGACAATCGCCAACATCCTCCGCCTGTTGGACTTGGATCCCGAAGTTCAGACCGCCTTGTCTGAAGGGCGCATTTCGGAGGGCCACGCTCGAGCCCTTGCCGGTAGCTCGCCAGAAGTCCAGCACCAACTCGTTCAGGCTATCGACGGACGCGGCCTTTCAGTGCGTCAGACCGAGGAGCTAGTCCGCAGGCTGCGAGACAAGCCGGCGATCAAGGCCAACGTTGCCGTCGAGACCGACGCCAACATGGAGCACCTGGAAGAGGGTCTCCGCCGGGCCTTGGGAACCAAAGTGCTCTTGGCCAGATCCCGCAAGGGCGGACGCATTGTTATTGAGTACTACAGCGACGAGGAGTTCTCCCGTCTCTACGACCGTCTGACCGGAGGAAACGCTTGACCCAGGATCTACCTCGTCGCCCGGGCGACGGTTCGGCGATCGACGCTCCACAGTCGGCCGCTACTCGACGCTCTCGCAAGCAAGCCACTAGCGACTACAACGCCGAGAGCATCCAAGTTCTCGAGGGCCTCGACCCGGTTCGTCGACGGCCGGGCATGTACATCGGTTCGACCGACGTCCGAGGCCTCCACCATTTGGTGTGGGAGGTTGTCGACAACTCGATTGACGAGGCCATGGCAGGCTACGCCACCCGCGTCGAAGTCCGAGTCCTCCAGGATGGCTCGCTCCAGGTCACCGACGATGGTCGGGGGGTACCGGTCGGACGCCATGCCAGCGGCAAGGACGCACTCGAGATCGTCCATACCGTCCTCCACGCCGGCAGCAAGTTCGGCGGCGGCGGATACAAGGTCTCGGGCGGCCTTCACGGTGTAGGCGTGAGCGTGGTCAACGCTCTATCGGAATACCTTCGAGTTGAGACTTCTCGAGACGGATCGGTGTGGTCCCAGGAGTACTGCCGCGGCGTGCCCACCACGCCGGTGCGCAAGATCGGCCCGCAAGGCGACCGCAGAGGAACGCTTACCGTTTTCAAGGCCGATCCGCAGATCTTCGAGACTATCGAACTCTCCTTCGACACCATCTCCCAACGGCTGCGCGAGTCGGCCTACCTCAACAAGGGCCTGTGGATCCTTCTGCTGGATGATCGCGCCGATCGTGAACGTTCGTTCTATTTCGAGGGTGGACTGATCTCCTTCGTCAGGCACCTGAACAAGAACAAGGAGACCCTCCACGCGCGGCCCATCTACGCGGAACGCCGGGAAGGCTCGACGACGATCGAAGTGGCCCTCCAGTACAACGAAACCTACGCGGAGAACGTCTTCAGCTTCGCCAATAACATCAACACGGTCGACGGCGGATCGCACCTGACCGGATTCCGCGCTGCCCTCACTCGGTCGCTGAACGACTACGCCCGCCGGGCCGGCATCCTCAAGGACGCCGACGCAAACCTCAGCGGTGACGACGTCCGGGAAGGCCTCACCGCCGTAATCAGCGTCAAGCTGATGGAGCCGCAGTTCGAAGGTCAGACCAAAGCAAAACTCGGCAACGCCGAGATCAAGGGTCAGGTGGAGGCTTCCGTCGCCGAGGGCATCGGTCAGTACCTCGATGAGAACCCGGCCGACGGACGTCGCATCGTCGAGAAGTCGCTTATCGCGGCCCGAGCCCGCGAAGCTGCTCGCAAAGCTCGCGACCTGGTCATTCGCAAGGGCGCCCTCGAAGGTATGTCCCTGCCGGGCAAGCTCGCAGACTGCCAGGAGCGTGACCCGGCCAAGAGCGAGCTCTACCTGGTCGAGGGCGACTCAGCCGGCGGTTCGGCCAAACAGGGACGCGACCGCCGCTTCCAAGCGATCCTCCCGCTTCGAGGCAAGCTCCTCAATGTCGAGAAGGCCCGCCTGGACCGGATCGTGTCCAGTGAGAACATCCGACCGCTGGTCATTGCCTTGGGTGCCGGCATCGGCGATTCGCTGGATCTGGCCAAGCTCCGCTACCACCGAATCATCATCATGACCGACGCGGACGTTGACGGCGCCCACATCCGGACGCTGCTGCTGACCTTCTTCTTCAGGCATATGCCGCAAGTCATCGACAACGGCTTCCTGTTCATCGCCCAGCCGCCTCTTTTCCGCGTCAGCACCGGCAAGATCACCCACTATGCTCAGTCCGAGGGCGAGCGCGACGCCATCGTCAAGAAACTCAATAGCCGCAGTATCACTGTCCAGCGCTTCAAGGGCCTAGGCGAGATGAATGCCGACCAGCTGTGGGACACGACCATGAATCCGGAGACGCGGACGCTTCTTCGGACCGAGGTGGAGGACGCAGCCGGTGCGGACGCCGTCTTCACGATGCTCATGGGCGAGCGAGTCGAGCCGCGCAAGGACTTCATCAAGACCGAGGCGCGCAAGGTCCAGAACCTCGATGTCTGATTGGCAAGCAGCGGGCACGGCTCTGTCGACCGCCGCCGCCGCCGAACCTCGACTCCAGACGGCACTGCTTTCGGCGGAGGATTTCCGCATCCGCCCGCACCATTGCTTTGCATGCGGCGAGTTGAGCGAGGTCGGCCTGCATTTGACGCTGCGCCTCGAGCCCGGCCGCTGCTGGACCGAACTGAACGTACCCAGCCGCTTCCAGGGATGGGAGGGCATCATCCACGGCGGCATCCTGTGTACGATCCTCGACGAGGTGATGGCCTGGGCTCTCGTCGAACGCGACTGCTGGGGCGTGACCGCCCGCCTGAGCGTGGAATTCCGGCGCCCCGTCACGGTGGATCAGGCGATTCGCGCGGAAGGGTGGATTATCGAGTCCCGGCGTAGGATCCAGCGGACCGCGGGTCGCATCGTCGACGTCGCGACCGGCCTGGAGCTTGCGACGGCAGAGGCCACATACGTCGCCGCCGCGGAGGGCCGCAAGGCCGAACTCAAGATGCGCTACGGCGTCTCCGAACCGGCCGCCTCGGCCCCGACCGGGCGAACCCTACAGAGCGCTGGCACATCCGCGGGCCCGGCCACCACTGGGCAAGGCCGCTGATGCCCGTCACGACCGAAACCTGCGTCCATCTGCGCCCCGAGGTCTATGAAATCCGTCGCAGCTCGGGAACTCCGTCCACCTCAAACGCCGTCGCATCTGCGTCCGCGTTCCTCGCCGCCGGCACGCCGTCGCCTGCCGACCACACCTTTCCGGAGGCTAGCGCCAAGTGACCGATAACCTCGGCAATGTCAGAGCCGTCCGCATCGAGGACGAGATGCGGACAAGCTACCTCGACTACGCCATGAGTGTCATCGTCGCCCGCGCCCTGCCGGACGTTCGCGACGGCCTCAAACCGGTTCACCGCCGCATCCTCTACACCATGGGCGAGATGGGTCTGTCCTCGACCTCGTCCTACCGCAAGTGCGCGGCCATCGTCGGCGAGGTAATGGGGAAGTACCACCCGCACGGCGATATCGCTCTCTACGACGCCCTTGTCCGGCTGGCCCAGGACTTCTCGATGCGCTACCCGCTGGTTGACGGCCAGGGCAACTTCGGATCGATCGACGGTGACAGCGCCGCCGCCATGCGCTACACCGAGGCCCGTCTGACGGGCATCGCCGCTGAGATCCTGGCCGACATAGACAAGGACACCGTTGACTTCGCGGACAACTACGACGGCACGCAGAAGGAACCGACAGTCCTCCCGGCCCGGCTGCCGAACTTGCTGATCAACGGGTCTTCCGGCATCGCCGTCGGCATGGCCACCAACATCCCGCCCCATCACCTCGGCGAGGTGTGCGACGCGGCAAGGGCCCTGATCGAGAACCCGGAGCTCACATCGGACGACCTGTGCAAATTCGTCCACGGTCCGGACTTCCCGACCGGCGGCATCATGTTCAGATACGAGACGCGCCGCAACCCGATCACGGGTGAGAACGAAACCATCGACGCCATCCGCGAGACGTACGCCCACGGACGCGGCCGAGTGGTGATCCGCGCCCAGGTCGCGTTCGAGGAGACTCGCCTCGGTCGGATGGCCATCATCGTCACTGAGCTGCCGTACCAGGTGAACAAGGCGTCCTTGCTCGAGAAGATGGCCGAGATGGTCAGCGGCAAGAAGATCGAGGGCATCGCCGACCTGCGCGACGAGTCGGACCGCGACGGAATGCGCATCTACATCGAGATCAAGCGCGATGCCGACCCACATCGCGTGCTCAACAACCTGTTCAAGCACACGGCGATGCAGGTCGCGTTCAACACAAACATGCTGGCCCTGGTGGATGGTCAGCCTCAGACGCTGTCGCTCAAGTCGGTCCTCCAGCACTACATCGACTTCCGACGCGACATCGTTCGTCGGCGGACCGAGTTCGACCTCGCGAAGGCCCGGGCGCGCGCCCACATCCTCGAAGGTCTAAAGATCGCCCTGGATAACCTCGACGAGGTCATCAAGACGATCCGCGAGTCGGCCGACGTCGAAAGGGCTCGCAACAACCTGATTTCCCGCTTCGGACTGAGCGAGATTCAGGCGCAGGCGATCCTGGA
Organism: Chloroflexota bacterium; assembly: GCA_025358515.1. GTDB lineage: Bacteria > Chloroflexota > Limnocylindria > Limnocylindrales > CSP1-4 > Fen-1039. The sequence goes on along the minus strand of JANYJG010000061.1, from coordinate 88,702 downwards.
CATGCGCCTGGCCCGCCTCGCTGCCCTCGAGCGCAAGAAGATCGAGGACGAGTACCTGGAGATCATCCAGGTCATCGCGGAGCTTGAGGAGATCCTCGCCAATCCGTCCCGAATCCTGGCCGTCATCAAGGATGAGTTGCTCGCGCTGAAGGCCAAGTACGCCGGCCCTCGCCGCACCCGCATCGCCGACGATTCCAGCCGCGAGATGACCGATGAGGACCTCATCGCCGACGAGGATGTCGTCGTCACCATTAGCCGGCGCGGCTACATCAAGCGCCAGCCTGTGGCCACCTATCGCCGTCAGCAGCGTGGCGGGAAGGGAATCATCGGCCACGTGACCCGCGAGGAAGACGCCATCGAGCATCTCCTCGTGGCCAACACGCACGACTGGGCGCTCTTCTTCACGAACCGCGGCCGGGTCTTCTCGGCCAAGGTCCACACCATCGTCGACGCCAGCCGGCAGGCCAAGGGCATCGCCATCATCAATCTGCCCGGTGTACAGGTCGAGCCGGGCGAGGTTCCGATGGCGACCATCACCCTGCCGGACTTCGCCGCCGGTAAGTTCCTGGTCATGGCCACTCGCAACGGCATCGTCAAGAAGACGCCGCTCGAGCAGTTCGACCGAGTCCGCTCCAGCGGCATCATCGCCATCACCATCGCCTCCGACGACGAGCTCGCTTGGGTCGACGTCGCCACGGGCCAAGACGACGTCATCGTCGCCACGGCCCAGGGCAAGATCGCCCGCTTCCCCGAGGCCGAAGTCCGGCCCATGGGCCGCCCGGCCGGCGGCGTGATCGGCATCCGACTGGCCAGCAAGACGGACCGAGTCGTGGGCATGAGCGTCGTGCAACCCACGGCGGACCTCCTGGTACTGACCGAGACCGGCTACGGCAAGCGCGTGGCGCTGACCGAATTCCGGCCCATGCACCGCGGTAGCCAGGGCGTGCGCCTAATCTCCCTGGAGGGCAAGCGGACCGGCGACGTTGCCGCCGTCCAGCAGGTCACCGAGCTAGATGAGGAACTCCTCCTGATCAGCGCTCAGGGTCAGGTCGTTCGGACGGAGACCAATACCATCAATCGCTACTCGTCCGGAGCCCGCGGGGTCATCGTCATGCGCCTCCACGAGGCCGACAAGGTCGTGGGTATCGCGGCCTTCCGTGCCGGCCTGGCACAACGCGGTGGCTTAGCGGACAATGAAGCCCCGATCGGGCCCGATGCCTCGCCGTCCGGTGAGCCAATTAAGTAGGCGGGAGAGAGAAAGCTGGAAACGACAGTGCGGGCCGACCAGTTCGACGTCTACACCGGGAATGCCAACCCGGAGTTGGCGCGCAACATCTGTCGCTACCTCGACATCACCCTCGGCCGCGCCGAAGTCTTTGAATTCGCCAACGAGAACATCTTCGTCCGGATTATCGACAACGCCCGGGAGAAGGATGTCTTCCTGATCCAGCCGACCTCTCGGCCGGTGAACCAGTCGATCATGGAATTGCTCATCATGATCGACGCCTTCAAGCGGGCCAGCGCCGGCCGGATCACAGCCGTAGTTCCGTACTACGGTTACGGCCGCTCCGACAAGAAGGACCAGCCCCGCGTCCCCATCACGGCCCGCCTCATCGCCGACATGCTGACCGTCGCGGGCGCCAATCGGATCTTGAGCATGGATCTTCACCAGGGCCAGATCCAGGGCTTCTTCAACATTCCGGTGGACGAGCTGACGGCGGTCCATCTCCTGTCCAGCCATTACCGCCAGAAGCAGATCGAGAACTTGGTCGTTGTGACGGATCTCGGCTTCGCCAAGCGGGCCCGCACCTTCGCCCAGCTTCTGGATGCGCCGCTCGCCATTGTCGAGAAGCGTCGCATCGGAAATCAGGATCGGACCGAGGTCCTCAACGTCATCGGCGATGTCCGCGGCAAGCGGGCCATCATCGTTGACGACGAGATCGATACGGCCGGGACGCTCATCCAGATCGTCAACGCCCTCGAGCGCGAAGGCGTGACCGAGATGTACGCCTGTGCCACGCATGCCGTGCTGTCCGAGCCCGCGATCGACCGGATCGCCGCATCGGCGCTGCGCGAGGTCGTGGTCACAGACTCGATCCCGATCCCCCTTGAGAAGCGCATCCCCAAGATCCACGTGGTTTCCGTGGCGCCGCTTATCGCCGAGGCCATCGTCCGCATCCACCGCGGCCAGTCCGTCGGGGCGCTGTTCACCAGCGAGGTCCATTTCACTCAGGAGATGGTCCTGTGGGACGTGGACGCACCGACCGTGGGGTTGGGCGCCACCGCCGATAGGCGAGCCGAGGAGCGAGCCGAGGCAGTCGCACAGGTGCCCGCCTCCGCCGCGCCGGTGCCTACGTCGACCGCCGCGCCAGCCGCGTTCGAGACAGCCGCGCCCGAGACAGCCGCGTCTGGAGATAGCTCGCAATGACGCTCCAGCTCCACAAGCCCGATGGGCGGGGAGGCGTGCGGCCGACCGCCCAGCTAAACGACGACTGGCGGGAGGAGCTAAGAGCCACTCGCTGGCGGGTGGCCCCGCTGCGCAACACCGAGATGAACCCGACCTCGACGCGGGCCGCCATCGCCTTCTGGGTCTTCCTGGCTGGGCTGACTTTCGGCCTGTTGATGCTCGGCTACGGAACGAACTTTTGGCGCTGAACGCCACAGCATGGACGCGATAGCCCCACCGCTCCCTGTCCTATACTTTCGCCCCAGCCCTCGGGGATACCGAGTTGCTGCCAACGGCGAACGCCGGGGGGCGCAGCCGCCTCGACCGACGCCCAAGCCAATGGCCCGTGCTATGAGCCGACAACGAACGTGAGTCCCATGCTTGGCTTCCTGAGCCGCTTCGTAGACTCGAACGACCGAGAGATCCGTCGTATCGAGCCTCTAGTGGACCGGGTCAACGAACTCGAGTCAGAGATGGAGGAGCGCTCAGACGAGGAGATCCAGGCCCTCGTCGAGGAACTCCGCGAACAGATTCTCGAGGCCGGTGAGCCTGAAGAGCCGTCCGATGACGAGCGCCACCACTCCGAAATCGAGCGCCGCCGTGAGCTCAAGAAGACGCGCCTCAAGCACGAGAATGACCGCATTCAGGCGGTCATGGACGAGGTTCTTCCAGAGGTCTTCGCCGCCGCCCGGGAGGCGATGCGGCGGACTCTCGGGATGCGCCACTTCGACGTCCAGATCATGGGTGGCATCGTCCTGCACCAGGGCAAGGTCTCAGAAATGCGGACCGGTGAAGGCAAAACCCTGGTCCCGACGCTGGCCGCAGTGCTCAACGCGCTGACTGGTCGGGGCGTGCATGTCGTCACCGTCAACGACTACCTCGCCCGCCGCGATGCCCAATGGATGGGTCCCGTCTACCGGTTCCTGGGCGTGTCCGTGGGCATCATCACCCACGACACCTCGTACCTGTTCGAGCCCGGCTACCCGACCAACGACGAGCGGCTCCTCAACCTGCGGCCGGTCTCGCGTCGTGAGGCCTACGCCGCGGATATCACCTACGGCACGAACAACGAGTTCGGCTTCGACTATCTGCGCGACAACATGGTCGTGGAGCTGGATCAGCGCGTTCAGCGCGGCCGGTTCTTCGCCATCGTCGACGAGGTCGACAACATCCTGATCGACGAGGCCAGAACGCCGCTCATCATCAGCGGCCAGGCCGAGGAGTCGGCCGACAAGTACTTCCTGTTCGCCCGACTCGTGCCGCGCCTGATTGCCCGACCCGAGGGCGAGGAGGAAGGCGGCGACTACTTCATCGACCTCAAGGAGAAGGCCGTCTCTCCAACCGAGGAGGGCGTCGACAAGATGGAACGGCTCCTCGGTGTCCCGAACATGTACGACGCAGATCCCACCCTGGCCCGCCATTTCGAGTCTGCCCTCAAGGCTCACGCCCTCTTCAAGCGCGACCGCGATTACATCGTCAAGGACGGCGAGATCATCATCGTGGACGAATTCACCGGTCGCCAGATGCCGGGCCGACGCTGGAGCGAGGGTCTGCATCAGGCAATTGAAGCCAAGGAAGGCCTGCACGTCCAGCGCGAGAGCGTGACCCTGGCCACGATCACCTTCCAGAACTACTTCCGCCTCTACGCCAAACTTGCCGGCATGACCGGTACGGCGATGACTGAGGCCGAGGAACTGCACAAGATTTACAAGCTCGAGGTCGTGGCAATCCCGACCCATCGCCCCATGATCCGCGATGACGACCCGGATCTCGTCTTCCGAACCGAGAAGGGCAAGTTCGACGCCCTGATCGACGAGATCGTGGAACTCAACGGGGAGGGCCGGCCAATCCTTGTCGGCACAGTTTCAGTCGAGAAGTCCGAGCAGCTGGCCGAGTTGCTCAAGCGTCGCGGCGTCAAGCACGAGGTTCTCAACGCCAAGTTCCACGAGAAGGAAGCGCCCATCGTCGCCCAGGCAGGCCGCTTGGGGGCAGTGACGATTGCGACCAACATGGCCGGGCGAGGCACCGACATCAAGCTCGGCGGCGACGCCGCGGGCCTGGCATCGGAGATTCTGCACCGCAAGGGCCTCAACCCGGCGGAGGTCGAGAAAGAGGTCTACGACGCAGCGCTGGCCGAGGCCAAGCTGGTTTGCGATGCCGAGCACGAACGCGTCGTCACTGCGGGCGGTCTGCACATCATCGGCACGGAGCGACACGATTCCCGCCGCATCGACAATCAGCTTCGCGGCCGCGCCGGTCGCCAGGGGGACCCGGGATCGTCGCGCTTCTACCTATCGCTCGAAGACGACCTCATGAAGCGGTTCGCCTCCGATCGCGTGGCCGGTCTGATGGAGCGCTTGGGCCTGGACGAGGACATGGCGATCGAGTCGCGCATCGTCTCCAAGACGATCGAGAGCGCCCAATCCCGCGTTGAAGGTTTCAACTTCGACATCCGCAAGCGCGTCGTCGAGTACGACGACGTGATCAACAAGCAGCGCGAAACCATCTACGAGGAACGCGACAAGGTCCTCAACAACGAGGATTTGCGGGCCACCGTCGAGATGTTCGTGGACCAGGATATCGACGTCATGGTCGATCAGTTCCTGGCGCCCTCAGCGGCGATGGACGACTGGGAGATGGACGCCCTCGTCGCCGCAGTCGGAGCGATGGGCCTCGGCGCGCCGGAGACATCCGCGGAAGCACTTTGGGACCTCACCAGTCGAGAGGCGGTGGCGATCCATCTCAAGGACTTCGCGGCGGCACGGCTGGAGCAGCGCGAAGAGGAAACCGGCGACGACTGGGCCTTGATTGAACGACTTGTCCTGCTCCAGGTGATCGACTCAATCTGGGTCGAGCACCTGACCGAGATCGACGAATTGCGCCAGGGCATCTTCCTTCGAGGCTTTGCCCAGGAGGATCCACTCAACGCCTTCAAGAAGGAGGCATACCTCCTCTTCGAGGAGATGAGCGGCCTCATCCGCCACCAGGTCGCGACCCGGATCTTCCGAGTTTCGATCGTCCGCAACCCGCCGGTGGAAGCGTCCGGCGGGGGGTCAAGCGAGACGGAGGGCGGAGGGATCGTGCCTCCGGCAACACCTGCCGAAAGCTCTCCGGTCGTTGGTGGTTTGCCTAAGCCGCCTCCGCAGCCACTTCCTATGGGACGGACTTCCGGTGGCTCGACCAGCGCCGGCGGCCAGCAAGCACGCCCTGGGTACACGCCCCTGGGTGCTCGCATCGGACGCAACGACACCTGCTGGTGCGGCTCGGGTCAGAAGTACAAGAAGTGCCACGGCAAGTAGCCAGCCGGCGCGGTCGGTGACTGCCCCGCGTCTGACTTGGGGAAAGCGGCTAGCCGACCTGGCCATGGTGGTGGTGGCGTTCGCGCTCGGCGCGGGGGCTCTCCTGGCATACACCACTTACCGCGTCTGGGATGTGGGCAACCGCGACAGCCGCACGCATGTCGATGCGATTGTTGTCCTGGGCGCAGCCCAGTACAACGGTCGGCCCTCGCCGGTGCTCGCCGCGCGCTTGGACCACGCCATCGACCTGTATATGCAGGGCTATGCGGATTACTTCGTGGTGACCGGCGGCAAGCAAACCGGCGATCACTACACGGAGGCCTTCGCCGAGCGCCAATACGCTCGTGACCACGGTGTGGATCCTGCAGTGATCCTATCGGAGACGACCGGCCGCTCGACCCTCGAGTCGATGCAGAACGTCCGTCTGGTGCTGGCGCAGCATGGCTTGCACAGCGCGCTATTCGTCTCGGACCGCACCCACATGCTGCGTGTGCTTCGTCTCGCCGCGGATCAGGGGATCGAGGGTTGGGGCTCGCCGACCGATACAAGCCCCACGGACAGCGACCCGGTCCTGCATTTCGATTCGGTTGTCCACGAAGTCGGGGCCATGGCGCTGTACATATTTGCGGAGCAGAAGGACGCCTACCTGACCGAGACGAACGGCTTGCAACAGCCCCAAGCGCCCTCACCGAGTCCCTCGGGCAAACTCGGTTCGTAGCGTCAATCAGGCCGGGTGCTGCCCCCTGACCGTGCTTTTCCGGGCATCGAGGCCATTTGACCCCTTGGCTAGACCGAATTGGACCCGTATACTCCCGACATCGCAACCTCCGTCGGAGCCCCGTTAACCGGCGGTGGCGCTGCTGAGGGGTCGACTGCCGTCACATTCTGAGGAGAGTAGTGAAGCAGGTATCTGAAGAAGCTGCGTTCATCGATCTCATCGCGTGTGAGCGTGACTGTCGGAACTGCAGCTACGCGGCTGCGCTCGACTGCGATGGCAATTGCGGCGTTTGCCCGCACAACGTTTACTGCCCCTGCGTGAACCCCGTCGTCGCCCGGAGCAAGAGCGCCCTGCGCTTGATCGAGCTCCGACCGATCCTGCTCCAGGACGCGAGAGGCCGGTAATGGAACCGGCCGAAATCCGCGACCTGGTCCTGCGGATCCAGGCGACATCGGGGCGTCTTTGACCTCCCTTCCAAGCAGACCCGCCTCAACGAACTAGACGCGCGCACCGGCGAAGCCGGGTTCTGGGATGACCAGCGCAGCGCGGCGAAGGTGCTGCGCGAGGCAGAGGTCCTGCGCGAAGAACTCCAGCTGTGGCACGACCTAGAATCGCGCGCCCAGTCCACCGCCGAGCTGCTCGATCTTTCCCAGGAGGAGGACGACCAGAGCCTCCTCGATGACGTGGCCAAGGAAGCCGCCGAGCTTCTGACCGGGTACGAAGCGGCCAGGCGGCAGTTGCTATTCGGCGGTCAGTACGACCAGCGCAACGCGCTGCTGACGATCAGCGCCGGAGCCGGGGGCACGGAGGCGACCGACTGGGCGGAGATTCTCCTGCGCATGTACCTGCGCTGGGCCGAACGGCACAAGTTCGCGACCGAGATCCTCGATCAGACCGAGGGCGAGGAGACCGGCATCAAGAGCGTCACGGTGGCCATAGACGGCCGAGCTGCCTACGGCTTCATGAAGGCCGAGCGGGGCGTCCACCGGCTCGTTCGAATCAGCCCCTTTGACTCCCAGAAGCGGCGCCACACCACGTTCGCTCTGGCCGAAGTCCTGCCGGAAGTCGAGAACGACATCGAAGTCGAGTTGAACTGGGACGACATCAGGATGGACACCTTCCGGGCGACCGGAGCCGGCGGTCAACACGTCAACAAGACCGACTCAGCCGTGCGCCTGACCCACATCCCGACCGGCATCGTGTCGCAGAGCCAGAACGAGCGGTCCCAGACCCAGAACAAGGAGACCGCCGCCAAGATCCTCCAGGCGCGTCTGCTGGAGCGGGCCGTTGAGGAACACGAAGCGGCCCTGCGCAAACTGCGCGGCGAACACGTCGAGGCCGGCTGGGGTAATCAGATCCGCAGCTACGTCTTGCACCCCTACCAGATGGTCAAGGACCACCGCACGGACATGGAGACGGGCAACACCGCCGCCGTTCTAGATGGCGATCTGGATGCCTTCATGCAGGCCGAACTCGAGCGCGAGGCCACCGGGGCGTCGGTCGACGCCGAAGCGACTGAGTCGACCGCCAGGTGAATGCGGCCGCCTCCTACCGACCGCCTCGGCCAACAGAGCTCGCCCAATGCGGCCTGGTCTGGTATTCCGCCGTGGACGACTACATGGCGCGACTGGGTCGACCGCTGCCGCCGCCTTACCTGGATCCGCTGCTGGATTTGCTCCGGCACCTCCTTTCGACGGACCCGGAGCGGTTCGTGGTTGCCCTGAGCCGGGTGCGTGGCGTCGACCCGGGCGGCAGCCCCGACCAGATCGTGGGTTTCGGCATCGCCCTCCAGCGTGACCACGTCTGGTTCCTCTCCCAGCTGTACGTCTTGCCACAGGAACAGGGCCGAGGCATCGGGCGGGCCCTTCTGACTCGGATTCTGCCCTCGCTCCCGCCCCTCGGCGCGCAGGACACTGCGGCGGACCTCCGGCCCGGCGTCCTGGCCACGTGCACGGACTCGGCCCAGCCCGTCTCAAACGGCATGTACGCGCGCTTCGGCATCGTGCCTCGCCTGCCCGTCTTCAACCTCGTCGGAACCGCCAGACCGTCCATCCTGCCGACCCTGCCGGACGGCATCGACGTGACGCCGTTCGCCGAAGTGGAACGCCAAGGCCACGGGGCACCTGGCTCGGAATCCGGCCCGGCCTGGCTTGCCGACACGATCGCCGCCATCGACCGCGACGCTCTGGGCTACGCCCACCCCGAGGACCACGCCTACCTCCGAGCCAACGGCCGAAGCGGCTTCCTATACCGCACCTCCGACGGCCGACCCATCGGCTACGGATACCACTCGGAGGCGGGTCGCTTTGGGCCGGTGGCGCTGCTCGACGAGACGTTGATAGCGCCCGTCATCGGCCATCTGCTCACCACCATCCAGGCCCGCGGCGCCACCACGGTCTGGGTCCCCGGCGCAAACGACAGGGCTATGGTCGCGTTCCTGCGAGCCGGCCTCCGCATCGAGGGCTTCCCGGCCCAGCTGTGCTGGACCCGGCCATTCGCCGCATTCGACCGCTACCTCCCCGGCAGCCTTGCGCTCCTCTAGCCCGCGCTCCAACCGGCCCCGGCGACCCCGGGCGTCGTTCCGCGGCCGGAGTCGACCAGCGGTGCTAGCCTCATGGGCGTGAGCGCGGCACCAGCATCCACGCCCGAATCTTCCGGCCGCCCCACCGCGGCTCGCCGCGGTCCGACCGGGTCTTCCGCCGACGGCCGGGCCCTTTTGGAGTTGCAGGCCGTCACCAAGTCCTACGCCACCGGCAAGGTCGCCCTCCGCGACGTGGACTTGGTCGTTCCCGAGGGCGACTTTGTGTTCCTGGTCGGTCCTTCCGGCGCCGGCAAGTCCACGGTCATTCGGCTCCTGATCCGCGAGGAGCTCGCGACTAAGGGCAAGGTGTTGCTGGACGGCCGCGACCTGGCCCGCCTCAAGCGCCGAGAGGTGCCGCGCATCCGGCGCAAGATCGGCATTGTCTTCCAGGACTTCAAGCTGCTGCAAACCAAGACCGTCCGCGACAATGTCGCCTTCGCCTTGGAAGTCACCGGCACGCCTCGCCGCCAGATCGCGCCGGCGGTCGATCGGGTCCTGCGCGTCGTGGGCCTGGCGGGTCAAGCGGACCAGCTGCCCCCGGAGCTGTCGGGCGGCGAACAGCAACGCACGGCCATCGCCCGCGCCCTGGTCCACGACCCGCGGCTGTTCATCGCCGACGAGCCGACCGGAAACCTGGACCCGTCGATCAGTTGGGAGATCATCCAGCTCCTGCTCAGCATCAACGAGATGGGCGTCACGGTGCTGATGGCGACCCACAATGCCGAGGTCGTGACCGCCCTGCGCAAACGCGTCGTGGCGCTCGAAGACGGCCGGATCGTTCGTGACGAGACCGGCGCCGCATACCACCGCGAGGGCTAGAGGTGATCACATTCATCGCCTTCAGCCTGCGACGCGCCTGGCAGGGCTTCTGGCGGAACGGCCTCATGAGCGTCGCGGCAACGGCCACGATGGTCCTGATGCTGATCCTGATGTCGGGCTTGATAATCCTTCTCACGGGTCTGGACGTTACCCTCAAGTACGTCTCCCAGGAAGTTCAGGTCGTGGCCAACCTCAGAGACTCGACCACCACGGCGGACGTGGCCCGGCTCCAAACGACCCTGGGTGAAATGCCACAGGTAACCGCCGTCAGGTATGTCTCCAAGGACCAGGCCCTCAAGGACTTCCAGGCTCGGCAACCGCAAGCGGCCGGTTTGATCGGCTCCCTGGATTCGAACCCGCTGCACGCGTCGCTGGAGATCAACCTGCGGGACCCCGGCGACTATTCGAGCGTGGCCTCCTATTTGCGGAGCCAGGAACCGGTGGAAACCGTTCAGGACATCAAGGCGACCGTCGATCAGATGGTGACCGTCATCAACGTCCTGCGGACGGGCGGCATCGCCATCCTCACCATCGTCGGCCTCATCGTCCTGTTCATCATCGTCAACTCGATTCGAATGGCCGTTGTGGCGCGGGCGGACGAAATCGAGATCATGCGATTGGTCGGCGCTTCGGACGCTTTCATTCGCTGGCCGTTCATATTCGAGGGGGCGCTCGTCGGCCTTTTCGGCGCCGGCATCACCATCGGTCTACTGCTGCTCGTTCGAGACCGTCTGGTGGGATTCATGTCCGGCTTCTTCAGCGTATTTCCAGGCGATGCGAGTGCACTGATTGGTCCAAATCTGGCGTTAATCGTGCTTGGCACCGGGGCCGGCATCGGCGTCCTCGGCTCGTATCTCTCGGTCCGAAGCTACCTGCGTCGCTGATCCTTCTGAGGTTCGCTCGATGCCCCTATTCGATTCAACAATTCTCGTGCCGGAACCGGCCGAACCGGCCGAACCAACCCAGCCTGTCGAACCGGCAAGCGAAACCTCGGCGGTAGCAGAGGCGGCCGTCCCGTCCGGGGCGCGCCGGCGTCGAGCGTCCGGTCCATCGCGCTTCAGCCTGATCCTCGTTGCTCTCGTCGCCGGTAGCGCCCTATTCCTGGGTGGCTATTCACTGGGGGCCCATGTCGCGACTTCGCCCGGGACGCCCGCCGGCGAAGAGGCTCGGTTCGCCCCGTTCTGGGATGTTTATACGGCCATTGGGAACGAATACGCCGGATCGCCGCGACCCAGCCAGGACGAGCTCGTGAAGGCCGCGATCAAGGGCATGATGGACAGCCTCAACGACCAGTGGTCCTACTATCAGGGCCCGGCCGATTTCGAGAATTCGCTGCTAAATGTTGGCGGGCAGGCATTGGGCATAGGCGTTCAGATAGCACTCCAGCCGATCGACCCGACCAGCTCCCTCAAATGCCAGACGATAGGCAATGGTTGCGAGTTGGCGGTGGACAAGCCGATCGCGGGCTCCCCCGCCGCGGCTGCAGGAATCAGGCCGGGCGACGTAATCGTCGCGGTGGACGGAGTCGGCCTGGCCGGATTGTCGATCGACGCGGCGAGTGCCAAGATCAAGGGCGCCAAGGGCACGACCGTCACCCTTAGCCTCGACCGAGCGGGCAGCAAGATCGAGCTTTCGATCGTCCGCCAGTCCTACACCCTGCCCCAGGTGAACACCCGAACGCTGGCCGGTGGCAAGGTCGCCTACATCGAAGTGACCGGCGTCAATGGTGGCGCAAGTGCACAGTTCGACGCGGCTCTAAAGGATGCCCTGGCAGCGGGCGAGCGCAGCGTGATCATCGACCTGCGCGGCAACCCCGGCGGCTACGTCAACGATGCGGTCAAGATCGCCAGCGAGTTCATCGGCTCGGGCGCAATCGTCTACCAGCAGGACGCCTCCAGCGCGCAGACGGAGATCGCCGCTGAACCCAACGGCCGAGCGATAAGCCCTTCGATTGGGGTCGTGGTGCTCGTCGACAAGGGCACCGCGTCGGCAGCGGAGATACTGGCCGGGGCACTCCAGGCGCGTGGCCGGGCCAAACTAATCGGCCAGGCGACATACGGCAAGGGTGTCGTCCAGGAGTGGTTGCCACTCACCAACGACTTCGGCGGCATTCACCTGACCGTGGCCCGGTGGCTCACCCCGAACAGGGTCTGGATCCAGGGCAAAGGCCTGCAGCCCGATCTGGCGGTCAGTTCCGACGGCGCCCGAGCCGGCTCGGACCCGGTTTTGGACGCTGCCCTCGTTGCATTGGGCTACGCGGCGGATTCGGGGCCGGCCCCGTCCGCTTCCCCTCTGCCATCGTCCTTGCGGAACGGCTCGCCGGCTCCCAGCGCCAGCCCTAGCTAAGCGCTGCTCTGTCCCGACCTAGGCCACCTGCCAAACCAGCGGTTGCGCCTTTGGCAGACTACCGATAGGATGCCCGAGAACGAAAGGAGGTGATGTGCAGTGTCGATGCCGATGTGCTGCACCACCTCGCGAGGAGCCGGCCTCTAGGACCGGTCACCGCGGGTGGTGATTAACAGCAAACCGAATGCCGGTCCTTCTGGGCCGGCATTCGTGCGTCCAGGGTGAATACGGGCGCCAACCTCCAACTACTGGCCGAGGCCTCGTAGCCTTCGGCCACCAGCCCAGGAGCCCGAATGGGCGAAGAGAAGACCGTCGCCCTTAATCGAAAAGCGCGCCACGAGTACTCGATCGAGGACTCATTCGAAGCCGGCATCGCCCTAACCGGGACCGAGATCAAATCGATCCGAGCCGGAAAGGTGACGCTGGCGGACGCCTACGCGCGCATCGACCGTGGCGAGGCCTGGCTCGTCGGCGCCAACATCGCCCAGTGGGAAACCGGCAACCGCTACAACCACGAACCCAAGCGGCCGCGCAAACTGCTTCTCCATCGCGATGAAATCCTGGCTCTGCTGGCCAAGACCCGGTCCAAAGGGCTTACCCTCGTGCCGCTCAAGATGTACATCAACCTGCGCGGCCGGGCCAAGCTGGAGATCGGGCTGGGTCGCGGCAAGCAGCTCCACGACCGCCGCCGCGACATCGCCGACCGGGACTCGCGCCGCGAACTGGACCGCGCCATCGCCGATGCCGACCGGGGCCGCAGCCGAGTCCGTTGAGCGGCGGCGAGTCCGTTGAGCGGCGGCGAGTCCGTTGAGCGGCGGCAGCCGCGCCGGCCGCTACCAACCGCCGCCAGAATTGACCGTTGGGCAAGCCGCGGTACAATCCGCGGGCTGGTCGCAGCGCCTTCTGTGGGGATGCGTGGTTTCGACAGGGGCCGGTGATCGGAGAACGCGAGCCGAGGTTGGCCTCCAGGCCTCGTAAAAAGGAGCCCAAACGAAGTAACTGGCAACAACCAGTCAACTCTCGCCCTCGCTGCTTAGGCAGTAAGGTGAGCGTGGAAGCAGCCTCGCCTCCGTGGGCTGTGGAAGCGTCATTCAGCGGAGGTGCGATTCCGAGTAGCGTCGCGTAGCCGGAGTCAAAGCCCGCAAGGGGACGTGACTGGAGCGTTTGGTAGGCTGCCGATGGCCGCCCAGACGATCGACGACAAATCATCGGACACGCTCGTAGTGGTCTCCGGAGAAGGTTTCTGGACGGGGAGTTCGACTCTCCCCCATCTCCACCATTTTTTGCCCTGCGCCGACTCCCCTATGTGACTGGACTCAGCGGCCGGCTATCCGCCAGGAGGCGGCGGCCGCAAGGCGCAGCAGTAGGCGCCAGCCCGCTCTGACCTTGGTTGCGCGGACAATCGCCCCAACCGGCGGGCTGCCACTGGTCCATTGTGCAGAGCAGCCGACTTGCCAGGTCATGTAGGGGGCGTTTCGCTCGGATGTGAGCGCATACGCGAATGGCCACGGGTACGCACCCAGTGGCGTTTCCGCCTTGGGCGACAGCTGAGCGAATTCGCCCCGGGCTGTGGAGCAGAGCCTCCGGGCGAGAGGGGATGAGATCCGGAACGAAGATTTGTCGCCGCCGGTCCGCACCAGTGGCGCTGCTAGGCTGAAGGGCCTTCGACTTCGGGGCAGCACGGAACGAGGATTGGCATGGCGGCGTTCGAGCGAATGTTCATGCGGCTGCACCAATTCCTCTACATCCACACCGACGGCCGGGTGGGTCACCGAATGATCATGGTTCCCACGTTGCTGCTGCGAACCACAGGCCGGCGCACCGGCGCGGCGCGAACGAACGCCCTCATCTACGCCCGCGACGGTCGTGACTTCGTCCTGGTGGGCTCGAACTGGGGCGGCCAGCATTCGCCCGCGTGGCTATTCAACCTGCAGGCGAACCCAAGCGTCGAGATCCAGGTTGGGCGATTGCGCATGCCCTCCGTCGGACGCGTCGTCGCTCAAGGCGACGCGGACTACGAGCGCCTGTGGAAGCTCGTCAACGGTAGCAACCACGGTCGGTACCACGAGTATCAGGCACACACCGCCCGATCAATACCCCTGGCGGTGATACGGACGACGGGACCTGAGGGGCAGGCGTAGCCGGCGGCGAGCAGGCGCCTCAATGGCACGCGACCGTCTGCGAATCCATGACGGATCCCGCTGACGTGACGAATTGGATGGAGGCCGACGCATCCGCCAGGGAGAGACGCACGGCCCCGGCCCCGGTAGAGCTGGCCAGCACGCGCACGTCTGTCGAGCGGAAGGAGCCGGCGGCGTGGCCGCCCGTTCCGGCAACGATCTCGACCGTCCCTGAGTCGCTCGGAACGCCCTGTCGATCCATCGCCGTCCAGCGCTGATACGTGTGGTCGTGACCATCGAGTACCAGCGTGGCGCGCCCGGCGACCATCTGCCAGAGCGTCTTGGCCACGTTGGGCACGGGCTCCATACCGATATTGAAAGCGGGCTGATGCCAGAAGGCCAGAGTGCAGCCGGTCGGGTGAGCGGCCAGGTCGGCGCTGAGCCAACTGAGCTGTGCAGTCCACGCGGCGGTGCCCATAGCGGAACTGTTCGCGTCGAGAGCAATGAAGTGCCAGCCCGCTGTGGTGAAGCTGTAGTAGTGCGGCAGGTTGTTCCAGTAATCGAAGTACGCCACACCGGCCGGAAGAACACTCGACGAAGTCACCGGATCGGTCCTGGAAACGTATTCGTGGTTGCCCGGAACCGGATCCGTGATCGATCGAAGCGTGCCGTAACTGGGGTCGTACGAGTTCGTGAACTCTAGATACGAGCCATCCTGATAGACATCGCCAAGGTAGAGGAAGAGGTTGGGGGACCAGCTCCGAATGCGGCTGACCACCGCGCTGGCCGATGGGTCGCCCGCGGCTCCATCGCCGACGGCGGCCACGACCAAGGGTGCGCCGACCGTGGGAACGGTACCAACATTGATCGACGGCGGTGTGGAGTTGATCGGCTGGCTCGAGTTGCCGTTGGCAAACGACAGCGACGCAACGACGGGAGTCGTAACGGTTCCATCCCCCATCGTCACCTCAGCCAGCAATGTATGTGAGCCGTCCACCCAGTGCGCCGTGGGCACGTCAAACGCCCAAACACTCGTCGTCTGGCTGGGCCTGGATCGTGCGCTGAAGACCCGCAGCAGGTAGCCGGGGCCGCCGTCCACGCAACGGGGGACACTGTTGAGGCTCCCGTCCAGGCAGAAGACCACCACCGACGGCCTGGCCTTGGATGTCGAGGTCGAAACTGTCAGGGACGCCGTGATCGTCCCGCTGATGGCACCAGCTGACGGCGACAGACAAGCATCGACCGTGTAGCCACCTGGGCCGGTGGTCGAGGAGCAGGTCGATGCCGCTCCCACGATTGGCGGCGAGTAGACGGCCGTGAGAACCAGAGTCAACGCAAGGCCAACTGCGGCCTTGACTCTGGTGATCAGACGCGACGGCCGCGACCGCCCCACAAGAAGCATGTAGGACTCCAGCATACGGACAGGCCGAACAGCTGACTCGGTCCAACAATGATGGCCCACGGCGGGGGTGGACGGGGGAGGTGTCGCGGTAGGCGGAAGGGCGTCCCAAGGAGCGAGGCCGAGGGGCGAATGGGTAGGCCGTGGCCCATTCCAAGCATCCACAACCACCTACCCATCGACCAAGGGGACGGAAGACTCGCCCGGACATCCTGATCCCACAGGCGGGACAAGTCGCGGCGTTTAGCGACCTTTCAGGTTTTCCGGGCCATAATCCGCGTCTGTCAGTGGGCCGGGTTTGGCTGCGCGGTTATCCGCGGTGCTCCAGCCCCTGGACATCCTCTTACCGCGATCCGTCCCACTGGGCAGGATCAGAGGAGGACTCGTGACCATCAACCGATCGCATTCCCGTCCAGTTCTCGTCGCAGCACGGCTGGCCGGCTTCGGGCTAATCCTCGCAACCCTGTGGGCGTGCGGTGTGGGCGGCCAGCCCGCTCAACTAGGCGCACTCCTGACTTATTCGCCCATTCCGTCTGGCGCACCGGGGTCCAGCGTTCTCGGCGCACCCGACACCCCGGCTGCGAGCGACACCCCGGCTGCGAGCGACACCGGCACGCCCGGGGCACCGCCGACCTCGCCAAGCCCTGGCTTCATCCCCGGTCCCGGCCAGTCGCCGGTGCCCGAGACCCAACCGCCGCCAACCGAGGGGCCAAC
Organism: Chloroflexota bacterium; assembly: GCA_025358515.1. GTDB lineage: Bacteria > Chloroflexota > Limnocylindria > Limnocylindrales > CSP1-4 > Fen-1039. The sequence goes on along the minus strand of JANYJG010000061.1, from coordinate 72,260 downwards.
GCCGCGGCCCGTGACGGTCAGCATTGTCGCCGCCGGCGATATCGCCTGCGACCCGGCCCACAATGTCAACCAACCGACCAATTGCGACCAGGCTGCGACGGCGAACCTGATCGGCCAACTTCGGCCCACTGCCGTTCTGACACTGGGCGACAACCAATACGAGAAGAACACCCTGGCGGCATTCAACAGCGTCTTCGGGCCCACGTGGGGCCAGTACCGATCGATCATGTACCCGACCATAGGCAATCACGAATATCTGACTCACGGTGCCGCCGACTATTTCGCCTACTTTGGGGTGCCCGCGTATTACAGCTACAACCTGGGTGACTGGCACATGATCAGCCTCAACTCCGAGTGCAGTCACGTCGGTGGCTGCGGAGCAGGATCACCTCAGGAACGGTGGCTTCTGGCGGACCTCGCAGCTCACCCATCGTTGTGCACCCTGGTCACCTGGCACGAGCCGCGCTGGTCGTCGGGCGAGCACGGAGACGCCGCACAGATGAAGACGATCTGGGCGGATCTTGTCAACGCCAACGTGGATGTGGTCCTATCCGGGCACAATCACGACTACGAGCGATTCGTTCCGCTCGACGCGACTGGCCAGCCCGATCCCAGCGGCACTACCGAATTCGTCGTTGGCACAGGCGGCAAGAACCACTACGCCTTCACAGCGAGCCCCCTTGCTGGCGAGGTCGTTCGTGACGACACGTCATTTGGTGTCATCGACATGCGGCTCGGTCCAACCGGCTACAGCTGGAAGTTCGTACCGGCGCCCGGCTACGCATTCACCGACTCCGGATCCGCCAGCTGCCATTGACGCCCGGGTCCTGATTGCCCGGGCTGTTCCAAGCAGGTGGTGCGCCCGAGCAACCCAGCGCTTGGACCTCTGTTATCTTCGTGACCATGGACATCGCGCTTACGACGCCAGATTCGATCCCGACCGCGCCTTGGGGCTTGATTCCTCGATGACGATAAGCGTGGACGTCCACCCGTCAGGTCGGCTGGTCGATATCCGGGCGTGAGAGCCTCGCCGGCATCGGCCCGAACGATCGGTTTCCTGGGGCTCGGTTCCATCGCGGTCATCCTCAGCGGCACCGCCGTCACGTCCCTCGCCTATTCGGGCTGGACCCGCGAGTCCTACTCGCCCCTGAACCACTTCGTTTCCGAACTGGGCGAGGCCGGGACATCCCGTCTGGCACTTGTTTTCAATTTCGGGATTCTCCTGGGCCGGATCGGCCTCGGAGTCTTCTTGATGTTGCTTTCGCGGCGGTTGACCGGCCACTACCGCTCTGCATTTGTGGTGGCGGGAGTGCTCGCCGGTATCTCTGGATCGCTCGTGGGCGTCTTTCCCATGGACCTCCCTACCCTCCACCGCGCCGCGTCCGGAGTCTTCTTCATGACGGGCTGGATGGTCGCTGCGATCTTCAGCCTGTGGCTGCTGGCCGCACCGCGACCTTCCTTCTCGCTCTTTCTTATCGTGCCGGGCGGCCTGGCGGTTGGGGTGTTCGCCCTGTTCCTGGCCGTCCACTCGACCTATCGCCCGGTAGACGCGAACGCACATATCGGGGTGCGAGAAGCGATCTGGTCGGTGCCGCTGCTCGAGTGGGCGGCGCTCCTGAGCCTGCTTCTGTGGTTCGGGTGCGTGGCAACCGCCCTGCTGACCTCGCGGCCCGACTGACCCTACTTGTTCCGAAATGCCTGACCCCAACACGACAGGACGAACCGAACACTTGCAGCGTTTCGGGGCGCGTCTGCGTGGACTGCTGGTCGACCTGGAGCCGATCAAGCGCGACCATGACTTCCGCATCCTGTGGTTGGGCCAGCTCATCAGCGGTCTGGGTCGCCAGGTCACTGTTGTCGCCCTGCCATTCGAGCTCTGGCAGCTGACCCACAACTCTCTCTCGATCGGACTGCTGGCCCTGGTCCAGCTGGGTCCGATCCTCGTCTTCTCCCTCGGCGGTGGCGCCGTCGCGGACGCGGTGGACCGGCGTCGCCTGCTGCTGATCACGCAGCTCGCTCTTGCGGCCAGCAGTCTTGGCCTGGCCGTGGTCGCATTCATGCCCAGTCCGCCGGTGTGGGCGCTCTACGCAATTGCCCTCGTCGCCGCCGGAGTCGGCGCGGTAGATCAGCCTGCCCGATCCTCGGCCATCCCTCGACTCGTCCCACGAGAGCGCCTGCCGGCGGCCATCGCCCTCAATTGGCTCAGCTCCCAGACCGTTGGGGTCTTGGGGGCCGTGTTTGGCGGGATCCTCATCGCCACGAGCGGCGTCGCGATGGCCTTCACGTTCGACGTCGTCACCTTCCTCGCCAGTCTGGGTGCCCTACTGCTGATCGCTCCGATTCCGCCACATCCGGAGGCGGCAAGACCGAGCCTGAGGGGCATCGCCGAGGGAATCGGGTTCGCCCGCGCTCACCGCATCATTCTCTCCACGTTTGCAATCGATATCAACGCGATGGTCTTCGGCAGCCCGACATCGCTATTCCCGCAGCTCGCCTTGACGGTCTTCAACACTGGACCCGCGGGCTATGGCCTGCTCAACGCGGCGCCGGCGGTCGGGGCCCTTATTGCCGCCACGCTCTCCGGCTGGGTCGGGCGCGTGGTGCGGCCTGGGCGCGGTGTCGTCATCGCCGTTGCGGCCTGGGGCGCTGGCATCATCGGGTTCGGGCTGTTTGCCGCCAGCTTCCCTTTGGCGCTCCTGTGCCTGGCGATCGCCAGCGGCGCGGACGTCATCAGCGCCGTGCTTCGTAGTTCGATCCTACAGCTGACCACGCCGGATCGGCTGCGCGGCCGCCTGTCGTCGATCCACATCCTCGTCGTGACCAGCGGGCCGCGCTTAGGCGACGCGGAGGCCGCGGCGATGGCCGCGTTGGCGGGACCGCAGTTCTCGGTGGTCTCAGGCGGGATCCTGTGCCTTGTGGGTCTGCTTGGCGTCGTGCGCCAATTCCCGCAGCTGCTCTCATACCGGGCCTCATCGGAAAATGAAGAGCCGGCGCTCTAGGCGCCGGCTCTGCTACGTTCTACGACACGGCTAAAGGACCCGTGAGTGGGCCTCTTAGCCACCGCCACTCAGCTCGGTGACGCTACGGCGATTTGGACGCTGTAGGCGTCGGCGATTTGGACGCTGGTGGAGGCGGAGAAGTTTTAGGCGTGGGAGCAGGACCGCCGATCTGGAGGACACCGTCGACCTTCCCATAGTGGGAGTAGAACTTGTCGAAGTACAGGAGGGTGCCGCTGGAGTCCGTGACAGTGCGGGTGACGAAGCTATTGAAGCCGTTGGTCTTGTATTCCTGGCGGTACGTCTGGCCCGGCTTGAGCGTGCTCACGTAGCGAGTGGTGCTCGTAGCCGTCACGTTGTCCGTCTGGGTTGCCTTTGAGAACACCACCTTGCGGCCGGTCGCGACGCTCCAGAGTTCGAACGTAACCCTGCTCTGGGAACCGTACGTGGCGTAGGCGCGGATCACGATTGGGTATGGAGTGTCGTTGGTCCAGCGCATGTCCCAAACGGTGTTGCCATTGGAGTACACGGTCGCGTCCAGGCCCTTCGGGTAGCGATCGATGTAGTAGAAATGCTGGTGGCGCTCGTCGATCTTCAGACCGGCCCTGGCCGCCGCGTTGAACATCGTCGTGGAGGCTGAGCAAATGCCGCCGCCCATGGCCCCGGTGTGATTGCTCTGACCGTTCTTGATGACGCCGCCCATCTTGAATCCGTGAGCCGCGTCGATGGGGCCGACGCTCTGGAAGAAGCTGAACATCTGGCCGGGGGCGACTACCTGGCCGTTGAGGACCTTCGCCGGCACTCGGATGTTCGCGCCGTTGCCGTTGGACTCACCGGGGAAGAAGTCCGTATGCCACGACCCGATGATTACCATGTTGACGGGTATGGTGGAGGTCAGCCGAGGCTGAGTGACCGACGTCGCCAACGCAACGCTGTAGGGGCCGCTGCTGGGCGTATTGGCCAAATTGTCCAGATAGAGGGCGACGGCCTGTGCCGTTCCGTCGCTGTCGAGGGTTATGCCGTTCTTGCCGTTGGCCACGCCGATTGGCTTGCCGGTCCTATCGATGATAATGATGGGCTCTACGGCAGCAACGTTCACCTTGCTCGCCAGCGTGGCAACATCGGCCTTGATGAGGGCCGGATCGACTGCCGGGCGGAACTTGCCGTCCAAAGCGACACCGAAGACGATCCAGGTCTTGACCTTGGCCTTGTCGATCGTCCAACTCTGGCTACCCTGTGTGACAGTCAGGTCCACGATCATGTTCTGGGCGGACGCTATGGCGCCCTGCGCCTCTTGGTCGGTCACCGTGGGTTGGATGGCGGCGTACGTGGGATCGGTCTGCAGTGAACTGGGGGCGTTGTCAGAGGACAGCTGATCGACAAGCCAGACGCCGATCGCCTTTTCATCGACGCCGCGCCCGGATGCGGAAGGCATCAGGGTGAAAGTCTTGCCGTCTGAAGTGACTCTGGCGTCGGTTGGCGGAACCGCACTGGATGAGGTGATCGCATGGAGCTGTCTGGCCAGAGCCTGCGTGTCGACCTTTACGACGACGGGAATCTGATCTCCGGCGACCAGGGTGTGAAGGAGTCCGACAGCGGTAGAGATGGGATCGCTCGACCGCCCGGCCGCGAGGGCTGCGTCTGCCATTACAGTGACGTCGGCGCCGCGGCTGACCTGGCCGTACGAGATCGTCTCGCTGCCCCCGGGGGTGACGACGACGATGTCGCCTCGTCCTAGGTATGAGTAGGAATCGCTGAGCTTGACCACAGCCTGGTCGCGATTCAGGCCGGACAGGTCCACCGTCCCAACGTGGACGCCCGGGAGAATGCGATTGTCATAGGCACGCGAGACCCCGAAGACGGTCGCGGCCGCCAGCAGCAGCACCCCGAAGATGCCCCCGACGAAGGCCACGGCAAAGGGGATAACGTGAAGACTACCGCGGGAACCCGTCTCCTTGGAAACAGAAGATTTGCGGCTGGCCTTGGGGGTCCGCGCATGCATCTCCACGGAGTCGTTCGAGGTTGTCGCCTGAACGGTTTCGGCGGCGAGCGGCTCGGCGGGACCTGTGCCGAGCACAGGATCCTGGCCCCAAGCCGGGGCCTCAGACTCGAACTTACCCTTTGGCTCGAGCGGCTTGGACGGCTCGAGCGTATCCGTTGGCATCATCGTTCCTTCTGCAGCCGGGGTCGGCACATCGGTCGGCACCGGGTAATTTGGCTGAACGCCGGAGTGATGGTTCCGGTGGCGCTATAGACGCACGGCCAACTCACTTCGTTACGTCGCCCCGAGGTTCAATTGTTGAGCAGAATGCCACACATTACTGCACGCCACAAAAGGAAGGCCTGGGCGACCTCGAATGCGGGCGCCGCCGCCCCTTTACGAGGGGGCGGGTCACCTACACGTCGCGCGGCAAAACCACTACTCGACGGTTGGGCTCCTCGCCGATCGACTGCGTGGCCACCCGCTCGTGATCGCGCAGGGCAAGGTGAATCCAACGGCGCTCCAGGGCCGGCATCGGCTCCAATTGGAGCATTTTGCCCGTGTCCATGACTCGCTCCGCGGCTCTGTTGGCCAGATCCCGAAGCTGGCGTTCGCGGCGGCCGCGGTAGTCCTCGACATCGACGAGTATGCGGGTCCACTCCCCGACACGCTTGGACAGGAGCAGGTTAACGAGATGCTGGAGGGCAGACAGGCGCTCGCCCTTGCGGCCGATCAGCGCGCCCAGAGCTTCCTTCTCGTCGCCTTCGCCAACCACGTTCAGGCGGTTGGTTTCGCCTGCGTTGATCTCGACGCGGACGTGGAACTCGAGCTGGGACATGATCTGCTCGAGTATTTCCTTAGCCGCGGCCATAGCCTCGGGGGTGACCTCGGCAGACTCGGCTCGCTCGGAGTGAGGCGCGCCGCGAGCCGCGGCGATCTCTGCAATATCCTTGGCGGTCAGGCCAACCTGAGGTGCGGGACGCACTGCATCGCGGCGCGGCCCGCGGTCTCGATCGTCACGGCGCGGGCCGCGGTCTCGATCGCCGAAGGGTGGTCGTCCGTCCGGCCGGGCGGGGCCACGGTCGGGTCGTGGGCCACGCTCAGGGCGGGGCGAACGGCCCATGCGCGGAGCTTCCGGGCGTGGGCCGCGGTCGGCGCTCGAGCCACGGTCGTCCGGGCGTCCGCTACGGTCGGCGCTCGGGCCACGATCGGGACCCCGATCGTCCAGCCATGCGGGGCGAGGGCCCCGTTCTTGTCCCAGGTCGCGGTCCGGGCGAGGTCGCTCTTCGCGGTCTTGAGCCGGGGCCGGCAGCGGAACTTGCGCCGCCGCCTCGCGCTTGGGGGCGGTGCCGCCGAGCAGCGATCGCGGAGCGGCCAGAACCCTGGCGGGCTCGGCTCCCATGCCGAGCACTCCCCGGCTACCCGGGGTGAGGATTTCGAAGTCGAGCGCATCGAGCCCCACTCCAAACTCATCACGGGCGCCGCGCAGCGCCTCTTCCACCGTCTTGCCGGTGAACTCGCGGTATGCGTCGCGGTATGCAGTCATGTCAGCGTCGTCTCCCTCGTCGGCCCTGTCGCCGGTGAGTATTGGGTCGGACCGTATGGGCCGCCGATGCCCAGCGCTCCTCCGGCTGGATCCGGGTAGCAGCCACTGAAGTACCTGACTTCACTGGCTCGGGCATGGTGACCGGGAACCGTGGGGTGTGATTGCGGGCAAAGCCCGGGTTCCAGCCGAAGAGCGGGAACATCGAGCCCCAGCCCACGATCAGGAACTGTTGCACGATCGAGAAGACCGATGTCGTGATCCAGTACACGAACAGACCGGCCGGCAGGAAACCGCCGTACAAGATCGAGATGAACGGGAAGAGCACCATCATGTTGCGTTGAGTGCTCGCCGAAGCATCGTTCTCCGCTGCCGGCGGCATCAGCATCCGGCTCTGGACAAACTGAAGCGCCGCGGACGCGAGCGCGAGCGCGCTAACGCCCAGCGTGAAGAACGAGAGGATCGGCAAGTTGAAGAGGATCTGCGGCTGGCCGACGTTGATGCCGGCGACCACCGTGTTGAAGCACGGCGCCGATTTGTCCAGAACACCGTTGATGATATGGGCGGTATTGGGGCAGGTGATGGACGGCACGAGGTTCAGCCCGAAGACCCGCATCATCGCGCTTGGGTCGTAGTTGGTCAGACCGTCGCGGATGACCCAATACATCGGGAAGAGCAAGCCCATTTGGAGCAGGGACGGCAGGCAGCCGGCGGTGGGGCTGACGCCTCGTTCCTTGTAGAAGGCCGTACTGGCTTGTTGGATGGCCATCCGATCGCCTTTGTACCGGCGCTGGAGCTCTTTCTGAAGTTCTTTGAGTTCCGGCTGGATCCGATACATGCGCTGCTGCGAGGCGATCTGACGGCCCGAGAGCTTCACCGTAACCAGCCGAATCAGCAGGGTCATCAGCACGATCGCGATAACCACGTTACCGGTGATTGCGTATAGCCCCACCAGAAGCAGGAACAGGCCCTGGAAGAGCGGCGTAAAGATGGTCGCCAAAAGGGCGACCGGATCCGCTCCGGGTTTGGCCGGCTCGAGCGGCAAGGGTTCGGGTGTGGGTTTTGGCGTGGGCGATGTGGTAACGCTCGCCGCCGAGGAGCCGCTCGCCGCCGGAGAGGCGCCGGAGGTCGAGATTGAGGCGCTTGCCGCCTGACTGGAGGTCGAGTCGGTGGGACCGCTGGTGCCGCAGGCAACGACCGCAATGGCGATGAGCGCGACGAACAGCCCGAGCGCGGCCAGACGCTTGAGGGTTACACGAGGCGTGGACAGCTTGGGTGAGCTCATGCTAACGAACGGGGTCGTAGCCACCGCGACTCCACGGGTGACAGCGAGCGATGCGACGCATTCCCATCCAACTCCCTCGAAGCAGGCCGTACTTTTGGATTGCCTGTTCGGTGTATTCCGAACAGGTCGGTTCGTAGCGACAGACCGACGGACGCCATGCGAAGAGACGGCGGTAGAGCCTGATGAGCCCGATACCGATCGTTTTCACAAGAGGGTCCGCCCTCCCAGAACGCCTCCCCGACGGAGGAGGTAAGACAGTGCGTCGGCCATCGATTTGAAGTCCGACGCGATTACAGGCTGTCGGGCGATGATCAGAACGTCCCAGCCTGACTGGAACGAGGGCGCCATCACCCTTAGTGCCTCACGAAGCCGCCTGCGCACCCGGTTCCGAACTACCGCTCCGCCGAGCTTGCGTCCGGTTGATAACCCGAAGCGCGTTACCTCGAGGTCCGTCCGGCGGATTCTCACCACGAGCAGGGAATGGGACCTCACGGTTCCGTTACCCTGGAGTGCGGCGAAGTCCACCGGCCTAGAGAGCATCACCAGCCGCGGCGAATTGTGGCCGCGGTCCGTGGTCAGACCGTTAGCTTCTTGCGGCCGCGAGCTCGGCGGGCCGCCAGTACTCGGCGCCCTCCGGTGGTCTTCATCCGGGCGCGGAAGCCGTGCTCCTTGGAGCGATGCCGCTTCTTGGGCTGATAGGTCTGTTTCATCGGACGGTGGGTATTTCTCCATACAGCCTCGGGGTTCAGAATACCCCGAAAGGCACGCGAACGCGCTGGGCGCCCAATAAAGCGCTGCAGCGCGTGTGCCGGCGGATTATACGGACCGATCCCGCCCTATGTCAAACGCGACGCAGCATCTTCCTCGCTCGTTCGCCGGCCCGGGCCGATTCCCGATCGATACTCCCCCGGAGTATGCGATTCGTATAGGTTCCGCGCCTTGCGACGACCCGGGGGGCGGTGTATTCTTCGGCGGCTCACGGCGCCAGACAACCCCGGGCTACAGTTCGGAGGGTCCGTGGGGGTCGCCGACTGCTCCTGAGAAGGGGCCTCGGTGATCGTCAACTCACGGCGCCGGGCGGCAGGTTGGGACCGGGTGTCCGTCGCGTTTCTGGCTATTTCCTCTGGTTGCTCAGGACTAAGACTGCCCCGATGGATGCTAAACAAGTCTGGCGCGCTGCACTCGGAGAGCTTCAGGTTTCCCTGTCTCCCGCCAATTTCGAGACCTGGCTACGTGACACCGTTCTGGTCGACGTTTACGACAGCCGGTTCAAAATCGCGGTACCCAATGGGTTCGCCAAGGATTGGCTCGAGACCCGCTACCGCTCCCTGATCTCCCAGACACTGGCTCGCATCGTCGGCTATAGCGTCCAGATTGAGTTCGTCGTCAAGCCGGCCGCCGAGGGTTCCTCGAGCGGCGGCCCTAACGCCGGCGCCGCCAATGCTTCCCCGGCGATGAGCCAGCCGGTCCGCCTGGAGGCGACGCGTATAGGGGCGCCCGAGGGCGCATCCACGAACATTAACCAGCGCTACACCTTTGCCAACTTTATCGTCGGCTCCGCCAACCGCTTGGCCCACGCCGCCAGCCTTTCGGTCGCGGAGCGTCCCGGCCACGCGTACAACCCCCTATTCCTCTATGGCGGGGTTGGCCTGGGCAAGACGCATCTGATGCACGCCATAGGCAACGCGGTCATCGCCCGATTCCCCCGAAAGCGCGTCGTCTATGCCACCAGCGAGAAGTTCACCAACGAATTCATCACCAGCATCCAGCAAGGCAAGATCGACGAGTTCCGAGGGCGGTACCGCCGTATCGACCTGCTTCTCATCGACGACATTCAGTTTATCGCCGATAAAGAGCGGACCCAAGAGGAGTTCTTCCACACATTCAATGCCATCCACGAGGACGGCAAACAAATCGTGCTTTCGTCGGATCGGCCGCCCAAGGCGATCCTGACCCTGGAAGAGCGACTCCGCAGCCGGTTCGAGTGGGGCCTTATCGCGGACCTGACCGCGCCGGACCTGGAGACTCGGATTGCGATCCTTCGGGCCAAGGCGGAGGAGCAGGCCGTCCCAGTCAGTTCCGACGTCCTCGAGTTCATCGCCCGCAAGGTCGTCAGCAACATCCGGGAGCTTGAAGGAGCCCTCAATCGGATTGTGGCCTACAGCAGCATGGGTGCGGTTCCCATCACGATCGAGCTGGCCCAGGCCGTGCTCTCGAACGTTCTATACAACCCCAAAAAGCGCCAGGTCACGCCGGAGCGGATCACGCGCGCGGTGGCCGACTATTACGGCGTCCAGATCGACGCTCTCAAGGGCCAGAAGCGCGACCGGGCGATCGTGGTACCGCGCCAGATCGCGATGTTCCTGATGCGAGAGGAGACGGACGTCTCGCTGCTGCGCATAGGCGCCGAGCTCGGCGGCCGGGACCATTCCACGGTCCTTCACGCGTACGACAAGATCAATCGCGAGATCGGCATCAATGACGAACTGCGCCGCGAACTTGCGGCCGTGCGAGAGCTGATCTACGCCGATTAGGAGGTCCGCCACGCGGGCATTGGATCACGCGGCGGCGGGGTTGCGCTGTGGGATGCCCAGGCGCTCACGTACCTGAGCCGGCGTGGCCGGCTCGCGGCCCATCGCCCGTCCGATAGTCACGAGACGTTCCACCAGGCGTGGGTTCGACGCCGCATCGGTCCGCGAGTGGTCGAACCAAAGGTTGTCTTCCAGGCCGACGCGCACGCCGCCGCCCATGGCGATGGCCAGGCGATTCATCGCGAACTGGTAGCGCCCTATCCCGGCCGCGGCCCAGGTTGATCCTTTGGGCAGACGTTCAACCAGCAGGGCCAGGTTGAGGGGCGTGGCCGCGAGTGACCCCAACGATCCGAGCAGCAAGTTGGCGTAGACCGGCCCGGTCAGCAGCCCGCGATCGCGCAGGTATAGGGCGTAGTCGAGCATGCCAAAGTCGAAGATCTCCCATTCGGGCACAACGCCCCGCTCCTGCATCGCACGAGCCAGCCCGTCGATGGTCTGAGGCGCGTTTATCGAAGGCTGATTGGGAAAGTTGAGTGAGCCCAACGTCAGGCTGGCCATCTCCGGCCTTGCGTCGCCCTCGAGTTCGACGACTTTGACCCGGCCGGCCAGTTCCGGTTGTGCCCTGCCGCTCGTAGTGATGCAGATGACGATCTCCGGAGTCTGATTCCGGGCCGCCCGGATGTACTCAGCCGCCCGCGCGGGATCCTGCGTCGGCCGGCCGGCTTCGTCACGAGGGTGAATGTGAACGATTGAGGCGCCGGCGTCGGCGCAGCGTCGGACGTCCGAAGCGACTTCGTGAGGCGTCACGGGAAGGTGCGGGTTGTCCGCTTTAGTTGGCACCATCCCGGTGGGACACAGATTGACGATAAGTTCGTCGGTCACTCGGTTGGTCCTCGTCGAGCGACGACCGGGCGCGCGGGAACCCCCACTACCGTTACCCCGGCCGGAACGTCCGCGACCACGACCGCACCCATCCCTAACGTCGCCCTGTCGCCAACTCGGATCCGATCTCTCACGACCGCTCCAGCTCCGACGAATACCTGCTCCCCCAGGACCACCTTGCCGGCCACATTCGCCCCAGGGCCGAGGAACGAGTAGCGACCGATGTCCGTGTGGTGCCCGACAAGGGAGCCCCTATTGAGAACGGTGCCCTCGCCGATCCTCGATCTTGCCCCTATGACCACAAGCGGAAACACCACGCAGCCGGGCTCCACTATTGCCGAAGGGGACACCACGGCAGAGGGGTGGATGAGCGTGGCGAGGCGGCGCCCTTCTCCTACGAGGCGGCGAACGATACCCATGCGCTTCACCGATCCGATGGCGGGCAATATCGCCAGATACGGCTGCCAGCCGGCTTGATCGTCCACCCAGACTATCGGCGGGACGTGCGAGGCGTCGACGGCGTCCGGATCAAGGCCCTCGACCCACGCGGCCACCTCAAGTCCGGCGCTGACGGCCAGGTCTGAGATCTCCTCGGCAAATGAGCCGGCTCCTACGAGAATCACCCGACGGGTAGGCATGTGGCGGATGCTAACAGAGGCACTCTGGTGGACTGTGCGCTGCGCGAGTGTCGGACATAGCATTGGCGCGTGATCCCGGTCTTTCGCCCAACCTCCGGCCCCGAGGAAGAGGCCGCGGTGGTGGACGTGCTGCGATCCGGCTGGTGGGGGCTCGGGCCCAAGACGGCCGAGTTCGAGAGCCGCTTCGCTGAGGCGGTCGGGGCTGGGCATTGCGTCGGCACCAACTCGGCGAGTTCCGCTCTTCTTCTCTCGCTGGCGACTTTGAACCTGGCGGGCCGACACCCGGCCGAGCGGGAGGTCATCACGCCCGCCCTGACGTTCGTCTCGACCAACCACGCTATTCTGCAGGCCGGCGGGATACCAGTCTTCGCCGATGTTGACCCCGACACGCTTACGATCGATCCGGCCGAGGTCGAGCGGCTCATCACGCCCCGCACGGCTGCGGTCATGGCGGTCGACTACGGCGGGCACCCTGCCGAATTGGATCGCATTGCCGCGCTGGCGCACAAGTTTGGAGCGACGCTGGTCGAGGATGCGGCCCACTCGTGCGGGGCAAGCTATCGCGGGCGGTCGGTCGGCTCCATCGCCGATCTCACCTGCTTCAGCTTCCACGCGGTCAAGAACCTGGCGATGGGAGAGGGCGGCGCCATAACTCTCGCCGGTGCGGAGCTTGCGGAACGGTTGCGAAAGATGAGCCGGCTCGGCTTGAGCCGTAGCACCTGGGAGAGAACCGGCGTCGACAGCTACAGCTGGGACTACGACATCGAGGAGATCGGCCTCAAGGCCCACTTGAGCGACCTTCCGGCCGCCATCGGTCTGGTCCAGCTGCGCCGCCTCGGCGAGACCAACGGCCGGCGCCGAGCAATCGCGGGGCTTTACTCGGCGGCATTCGCCGGACTGGACTGGCTGACGCTGCCGGCAGAACTGGACCACGTCCGATCCGCCTGGCATCTCTACGCCATTCGGGTCGACGAGCGCAACCGATTCATTGAACACATGGCCGGTCGCGGCGTGGCCACGAGCGTCCACTACAAGCCCACCCACCTCTACCGCCCGTACGTGCCCTACGCGCGACCGCTGCCGGTCACGGAGGAAGCCTGGCCAAGGCTTGTCACGCTGCCGCTCTTCCCGGGCCTGACCGACTCCGAGATCGACCAGGTCATCTCCGCCGTCCGTTCGTTCGCCGTGACAAGCCGCTGCTAGCCGTTCGCCCCGGCCAGGTCAAGGACGCGGGAGAGGCACCGGCCCATGGTTAGCTCCTCTGCCAGGAGCGTCTGACCCGCCTCCACGATCCGGCGGCGGCGAGCCTCGTCGGCCAATAGGGCGGTGGCCTCCGATGCCAGCTGGTCCAGTGGCGCCTCGATGAAGTGGATGCCCGGTACGAAGGGGTGAGGATCGCGCATCGGCTCGCTGACCACCACCGAGCCCGCGGCGAGCGCCAACACGAGCCTGAGGCCGATGAAAGTGCCGGGGATCCGGTGGATGTGCAGGACGACCCTCGACCGGCGCAGCAACGCGTTTCGCGACTCACCCCACTCCCCTTGGGCGATCGCGATCGGCAGACCCTGCTGCCGGGCCGCTTCGATCCAATTCCTGCGCCGGTGACTTCTCGGGCCTGAGTAGCCGCCCAGCATCAAGGTTTCGATATCGCGATCGCCCCCGACTGCCAAGACGCCGTGGACCTTGGCGGCGTATCCGAACGGGACTACATCTGCTTGGACCCCGACTGAAGCTAGGATTGCCGCTCCATCACGGCTGGTGACGACGAACCGGTCCGCGTGGCCTGCCAGCTTGAGAGCTTGGTCCAGGTGGTACCAAGACTCCAGATCGGCCGTCGATCCACCCAAATGGGCAATGGCGTCACGCAGTCGGCCACGCGGCAGGACCTGCAAGACTCGCCGGCCGCCAGCGAACGCGCGAGCTCGGTTGGAGGCCGCGACGCCGCCTCGGAAAGCGCCGAGTGCAGGCAGCGGCTCGCCAATCCAGACTGCCCTGGGGCACATCCTTGGGTCATCGAATACTTTGGCGAAAGCCGGCGGGGAGCCTAGGCCGAGCAAGACTCGGACGGAACTCTGATCATTACCCCGGGCGACGAGTCGGCCGGCAACGGCCATTTCCTCGGCGCCGTCGAAGGCAGCTGCGACCAACTCCTGCTGCAGCGGGCCGCCTCGGGTGGCGGCTGCGATTCCAATCGCACCCAACCGCCCTGAGAACTCGGAGATGCCCATCAGAAGCAGAGTAGCAGCGGCCCCGCATCCCCATAATCTGCCGATGGCCAGCTGGATCGGGGGCTGGTGAAACTCGGCCTACGAATTGCTAACCGGGCCTTCAGGTAGTGACTGTCTGGTGTGAATCGGACAGCCAGTCGTGGATAACCGGCCCTAATCGGTGGATAACGGGCGCCCGATGTGGACAAGTGCCTGGCCGGTTGGGTATGAACAGGTGGACCAAATCGCCGTGTCGGCGGCCGCGAAATGTGCTTCTGTAGAATTGTCCACAAGTCGCGGGTGTCACCGTCCCCATTTCGTGGCTACCGGTACCCTGTCCATGGCAGTTAATGCACCGTCGAATTCCTCATGGTCGTGCGGCGAACCCACCGTGTCCACACCATGATGACGATGATGACTAGATGAGAAGATAGATAGACAATCTATAAGCGCTACGATTGGCCCCACCACCTCTAGAAAGCCCAGGATTGCATGCCCGCCTCTACGACCTCAGGGGAGTAAAGCCGAAGTGAAACTCTCGGTTATGCAGGAGAACCTGGCTCGCGGTCTCCAGGTCGTAAGTCACGCCGTCTCGGCCAAGAGCACGCTGCCTGTGCTGAACAACGTCCTACTCCGGACCGAGGAGGGTGGGCTGAAACTGACGGCCACCAACCTCGAGATCGGAATGACGTACTGGGTGGCATGCAAGATCGATGTCGGCGGGGCCCTGACCGTTCCGGCCAGGCTCTTGACGGACATCGTCACCGGTCTTCCGCCCAGCGAGCGTGTCGACCTTGAGCTACTGCCTCAGGACACACTCCACATCAAAGCAGGCCGGTTTGAGACCCGAGTCAAAGGCATCGATGCCGAAGAATTTCCGGCAATCCCCTCGGCCGGCGAGCGACCGACCACACGTATTTTGCAGCGGATCCTGCGCCAGGCTCTCAGTGAGGTCGAATTTGCTGCCGCTTCCGACGAGGCCCGCCCAATCCTGACCGGCGTCCTGGCGAAGTTCGAGGGCAACCAACTCACCCTGGCGGCCGCGGACAACTACCGCATCGCGGTCAAGACGATCCAGACGCTGGACGCGGTCGAGGACACGAGTATCGTTATTCCGGCCCGATCGCTGCGCGAGCTCGGTCGCGTTCTTACCGACACGGACGACGAAGTCAAGGTGGTTCTCTCCCCGAGCCGTAACCAGATCCTGTTCCATCTCGAAGGTTTGGACCTGGTCAGCCGGCTTATCGACGGCCAGTTCCCCAACTATCAGCAGGTCCTGCCTAAAACCCACACCACGACGGCTACGGTCGATCGCGACCACCTCCTCAAGGCCGTTCGCCTAGCCAGCTTTATCGCCAGTTCATCGGCGAACATCGTCAAGCTCCATGTCGGCAAGGACGAGGGCGCCGGCATCACCGTCAGCGCAGCTGCCGATACCGGAGACAATCGCAGCGAGGTCGAAGCCACGGTCGAGGGCGACGGCACGACCATTGCGTTCAACGCCCGATACCTACTGGACGTCCTGGCAAACGTCAACGTCGCGGAGTTCCAGCTCGAGCTCAACGGGCCGCTCTCGCCCGGCGTGTTCAGGCCGGTGGGCGACAGCCAGTACGTTCACGTCGTAATGCCGGTCAAGACGACCTCGTAGGTCGGGACGACCATTAGGAGCCGCAGATCCCGGACGATCGCCCAGTCGCGCCTGGCGCCAGGCCGGCGACCCTACTTCGCTCGTTGTCCGTCCGGAATTTGCGCGGCTACGCCACGTTGGACATCCGCCTCGGGTCAGGGCCGCAGCTGATCTGGGGTCCCAACGCCGCGGGCAAGACGACCCTTCTGGAGGCGGTCGTTCTGCTCGGTCTGGGGCGATCGCATCGCACCAGCACGGACGCGGAACTGATCCGTTGGGGAGCCGATTACCTGCGCATCGAGGGGATCATGGGTCTGGCGGCGGAGGGCGCCCCGACCGGCCACGGCCCGGACCCCGATGCCGACGATGCCGATGCCGATGACGATGCGGCCAGGCCAATGGGCGCGGCTCTGGACGTCAGCCTGCAGGCGGGCGGCGGCCGGAAGAGGATCCAGGTCAACGGTGTACCCCGCCGACCGGCCGCTCTGTCGGACCATCTGCGGACCGTGCTGTTTGCCCCGGAAGAGATGCTCCTGGTGGTGGGGCCGCCAACGCTCCGCCGGACGGCCCTGGACGGCCTCACAGGCCCCCACGACCGCAGTTACGCCTCGAACCTGACTACGTACAGTCGCGCACTCCAGCAGCGCAACAGCCTGCTCCGCTCGATCAGGGAGGGCGAGGCCGATCGAGCCCAACTCCGCTACTGGGACGAGCCGTTCCTGGCTGCCGGCGCGGCCATCGTGGCGACCCGGCTGCGGGTCTTGGAGCTGCTGGCAGAGCCGTTGGCCGCCGCCCACCGGGAGATCGCCCCGTCGGAGGACGCCCTGACCATTAGCTACGAAACCAACGCCCCCATGAGGCCGGGCGAAACCCCCCGCGACTCCCTCGCTCGGCGTCTAGGTGAAACGGCGGAGAAGGAGGTTTGGAACGGTTCCACGCTGGTCGGTCCGCATCGGGACGACATTGCCTTCCATCTCGGCGGGCGCGATCTGGCGACCTTCGCCTCGCGTGGACAGCAGCGAACGGCGATCCTGGCCCTCAAGCTTGCGGAGCTGGACGTGCTCACGAGTCTGGACGGACGGCCCCCCCTGCTGCTGCTGGACGATGTCTTCAGCGAGCTGGACCCGGCCCGGCGCGGTCACCTTGTCCGGCGCATTGCCGAGTTGCCTCAGGCGCTCGTGACTGCCACCGACCCGGACGACATAGACCCCGACCTACGGCGGCGTGCCCATGGCTGGCGGGTGCTTCCGGCCGCCGACGGGGCCACTGTCCAGGAGGGCGAGGCATGACCGGCGGGGGCGACGACCGCGAACATCGTCGACGCATGGAGAAGATCGGCGATCTACTGCCCCAGACTGCCCGCGAGTACGGCCTCGAAGATGAGCTGGAGCTGGCCAACGCAGCGGCAGCGTGGCTCCGCCTGATCGCCGAACGCGTCCCGGCGGCCGTCGGCGAATGCCGCCTGAAGGCCCTGTCACAGGGGGTCGTCACCGTCCAAGCCGACGAGGCCATCGTTGCCCAAGAGATCCGCCTTCGGTCACAAGAGCTGCTCGTAGCCCTCCGTCCTCTTGTGGGGGGCTCTATCCGCCAGATCCGCGTCACCTTGCGGCACGTATAATCGCGACCTGTGACGCCGGTCCTGACGCGCTGAGGAGCGTTCGGAGCGAACCGGCGCCGCCCTGACGTTCCCCCGCCGCTAGCGGTACTCATGACAATCCGGTTACAGATGAAACTCGGTGTCGTCGCCGAGACAGAACGACTATCAGACTCGCCGGACACAACCATGATCGTCGAGCCGACAGTTGGGTCCACGGCTCGCACCAAGGGCAACCTGTATCTGCTCGCCACGGGGGCCGGCGGTCGCAAGCTCCGAGACGCCACCAAGATGGCGGCGGAGAAGGTCCGAGACGATTACTACTACGACGAGTCGGCCGGCATCGTCGTCTGCCTCAAGAAGGCAATCCGGGCGGCGAATAAGCAGCTTTTGCACTCGAATGAGCGGCTGGTCTCCCGCCGCGGCGAACCCGGGCCGATAGGGCTGGCCCTGGCCGTCGTGCGTGGCTCGGAACTCTACGTTGCCACAGTCGGCCCGGCCGAGGCATACCTGCTGCGCCAGGCAAGACTGCTAACGCTGCCCGATCCGAGTCCCGAAAGTGGACTTCCGTCGGAGGATGCGGCCGATCCGCAGGTGTGGCACGGTGAGATGGCGGTTGGCGACTGCCTTCTCCTGATGTCGCCCAACGTAACCCGCCGCCTCGGTCTGGTGCCGATTCAGGATGCCGTCGTCCAGCTCCACCCGCAGGCCGCCGTCGAGCAGATCCACCGCCAGTTCGGGTCCGGAGGCCTGGGCAGCAGCGGCGGCGACGGGATGATCGCCATCGAGGCAGGCGAGGTCGGGTCGACCCACAAGATGGCGCCCCTCAAGTCGGTCTGGCCGAGCGACCCCAACGCCGGCAAGCCGGACCGCTCACCGATTCCGCTGGCCGACGCCGTTGGCGACGGTCTGGCGGCCGTCCAGAGTTCGGCCAAACGCGTTTCGCATTCCGCCGACGGCCTCATTCGGCGAGGTTTCTACAGCGTCTTCGATCTGATGCCGCGGCGAAACCTGCCGCGCGGCAGGGTGACGTCAATGGCCATCCAGCGGGAACGCCAGAAGCGTGCCGCCGTGGCAGTCATGGGTCTACTGCTCATGGTCACTCTCATTGGCACCGCCACGTGGCAATTCGGGGGTTTCAATCAAAAGGAGGGCCAGGATCAACAGCAACGAGCGCAGGAGGCATACGCGGTTGCGCAGCAGGACCTGGACGCGGTTTACGGCAGCGGCCGCGATCTGGTTGCGAGCGATCCGAGTAGGGCGGCGGTCTACCTTAAGGAGGCATACCAAAAACTCCAGGTAGCGCAGGACAACGGCTATAGCGTCTCCCAGCTGGTTGATTCGCGGTCGAAGGTCGTGGCCGGATTGAACACCTACTTCGGCGTCAACTACGTGACGACGGAGATCGTCCTGTCGTTCGGATCGGACAACCTGACTGCGGTCACGCTTGGCCCGGACGGCTTTGCGTACATCATCGACTCAACCGATCAGACCGTAAACCGCGTCAATCTGGCAACCGGCAGCAAGGTTGTTGTGGCCCACGCCGGCGAGGTCGTCAACGGCTACACCGTCGGCCGACCCCGTGTCCTGACGGTCGGAGCGGCCGATCTCCTGATTCTCGACGACTTCAACAACATCTGGCGGTGGCGCTCTGCAAATGGGTCGACGAGCGTGAAGGGCACTCTCTTCAGACTCAAACTCTCCGACTCCGTGACGTGGGGGTCGGGCGTGCGGGCCATGGGCACTTACATCACCAACCCGGACCTCGGCCAATACAGCATCTACGTCGTCGTCCCAGGCGCCCAACAAGTACTCCGCTACCCGGAGGCGCCCGACGGCAGCATGTGGCCGGCCCTCGATCGCGCCAACTACCTCAAGGTTCCGCAGGAGGTTTCGCGGGTGGACGACCTGTACGTCGACGGCAGCGTCTACCTTGTTAACGGAGGGACGATCAATCGCTTCGACTTGGGCAACGCCGTCCACACTTGGTCGCCCGATGCTCCCGGCGGGCACGACGTGAACGGGGACAAGATGCTTCGGCCGAATGCACCTGTGTACACCAAGATGGCTGGCGACAACCCGGACCAGGATAAGGGCACCTTTTACGCTTACGACGGATTGAACCGCCGGGTCGTCGCGTTTACGAAAGTCGACGGCGCGTTCCAGGCGCAGTACATGGCTCTACCCAACTCGCCGCGGCTCTCTGCTGTCCAGGGCTTGTTCGTGAAGCCCGGACCCAACGGGACCAGCCCGACGATGTACTGGATCGAGAGCGGGGACCTCATGAAGGCTTCGCTGGGGTCGCCTGGATCCGCGAGCTCGGCACCCGCGCCAACGCCTACAGCCGCGAACCCGTTTGTCCCAACAGCGCAGCCATCATCCAGGCCCACCAAGAAATGACTCGGGAGATGGGCGCGGCGCGCGACGATGAGACGCGGAGTGGGATAATCGACTTATGGCAGAGCCACTCGTCGAAGTAGTCGTCGAGAGCGTTCGGGTCCACATGCTTTCGAGTCAGCATGTGGTGTTGCTCAAGCAAACCGAACGCGAGCGCTACCTGCCTATCTGGATCGGCCCGTATGAGGCGAACGCCATCGCCACTCGGCTCCAGGGCGTGACGCCCGAAAGGCCCCTCACCCATGATTTGTTCATTGCCGCGCTGACGGAGCTTGGAGTGAGCATCCGGCGGGTGATCGTCTCGAGCCTGGCCGAGGAAACGTTCCACGCCACTCTGGAGCTGGAAATGGGTGGCAAAACGTATGAGATCGACGCCAGGCCGTCCGATGCGCTGGCCCTGGCCGTCCGGACCGGCGTTCGGATCTTCGCCTCGCTTGAGGTCCTCGATCGGGCCGGGGTAGAGCCGGATTCCCATGTCGACGAAAAGCTGGCAGTCTTCCGCGAGTTCATCAACTCGCTGGACGTGGATCTCGGAGAGGACCGCCGCGAGGGCCCGAGTTCTCTGGATATGCCGCCCGGCTTCTAGCCCAGCATCGCCTCGCCGCGCTGCATTCCGCCCTTGCGACGGAACCACAGCCGCAGTCGCAGAGACCAGAAGTCGCGGACCGCTCGGAAGACCACGCTCGGCTTGGCCCCGGTGGGGGAACCGGCGGTGCGTGGGTAGTGGGGGACTCCCACCTCCGCGATCATGCGGTTGTTGTGACGCAGCTTGATCAGCAATTCGGCCGTGAAGAAAGCACCGCCCGAGGCGACGCGGATCGGCGTCAGGGCGTCGCGGCGGAAGAGTTTGCAGGCGCAGTCGATGTCGCGGACGAGAACGCCGAAGAAGACCCGATTCGCGAACCGATAAATGCGCGCGTACCAGCGCCGGATTAGCGGATCGGCTCGCTTGAGCCGGAAACCGACCACGACGTCTGGCTTGTCCGAGCCGGCCAACCGCTCGGTCAGACGACCCACGTCGGCAACCTTGAATTGGCGGTCTCCGTCGATGAAGGCGATCAGGCCGTAGCGCGAGGCTCGGAAGCCGGAACGGAGCGCAGCGCCGTAGCCCAGATTGGTCGGGTGGTGGACAACACGGAACACGCCCGGATGCTTGCCGGCGAGTTCGTCCGCGATGGCCGCGGTGTGGTCACGAGAGCCATCGTTGACGGCGATTATTTCGAACTTCTCGGCCAGCGCCGGCAGCGCCGTCAGGGCCTCCTCGACGAGGGCCTCGAGATTGGCCTCCTCGTTGTGCGCCGGGAAGAAAAACGACAGTTCGGCGACGCGCTGCGATCCCGCGGCCATGCCCCCTGATCCCCCGCCGGACGTTGTGGAACCCGCCATGCTCGAACCTTTGACAGCGCTCACTAAGATCCTTTCCGTGCCATGACCTGGGCGATGGTGGATCCGTTCGGCAGTTTGAACGGCTGGACAACGTACCGGGACCTCAGTGCAGTCATGCCATCGCCGCCGCCGTCGAGTCTAATGGTGAAGACCGGTCTGTTGCCGAGGAACTTGTCGATTGTGTTCTGAACCGTTCCGAGGTTGTCATCGAGGCGAGTCCGGTCATCCACTATGTAGATGTCCGGGCGGAGGCCGTCGGCCTTCTGGCCGTACCACAGGGTTGTGGAGGTACTCCACCAACTGACCACGACCGCATCCTGGGGCAGGCCGCCGGCCTCCGGCATGGCCAGTACGGCCCGCATCCAACGCTCGTCGCCGGTCCGTGTCGATTCGCTGACGCCCTCGGAATGAGATCCGCGCGACGCCTGCTGCCGCTCCGAAACGATACCGATGGACGGCGCGACCAGCGCCAAGGTGAAGATCAACTCCGCCGCCAGGCGGGCGTGACGGTCCCAGCCGTCGTCCGGGCCTTCGGAGGGCGAGGAGTCCAGTGCGCCTGCGCGCCTCAATGCAAATTCGCCGGAGCGGCGGCGGACCTGGTCGGCGAGCCAACCGTAGCCGACTACGAGATCGGCCGCGCCGAGGCCCATCCAGACGAAGGCAATTAGCAATGGCACCATGTAGTAGCGGTCGATTGCGCCATCCGCGTAAGAGGCCGCGAAGAAGAGGACTACCAGCGCCGCCAGCCCGCTCAACAGGACGAAGCGCGGTCGGCGGACCAGGCTCGTGGCGACGCCGAGCATCGACAAATAGCCGAACGGACCCAGCCACCCGGACATCAGGTTAACCACGCCGGCCGCCTTGCCCGGTAGGTTCCCGAGAGGGTCGGACAGGTTCCCCAGGAACTGCTGGCCCAGGACGACGTAAGCAAAACCAGACCACGTGTCTGGGTGGCCGTAAACCAACGGGGCGTGCATCGCCGCTCGAATCGGCAGCTCCAGGAACAAGGCAATGATGGTGACAGCCAGCACGGTGACGCAGGCGACTATGGTCCTTCGGCGCAGCAGAATCCGCGGGTCCACCGCCAGCACGAACAGCCCGATGGCCGGCGGCAGCAGAAGCGCCAAGGAGTGATTGGCCACGGCCACGGCGTAGACAAACGCGGCTGCCACGAGCCAACGATCGGCCCGGCCGGACGGCGCCGTGTTACGCCGCAGCGCGGCCTCCCGAACGAGCAGCAGGATGAACAGCATGGCCATCAAGAGCAGCCCGGTCGCCTCCGGGACGATGAGCGGCAGACGGTGGTCCGCGACCGCTACCGCGTATAGGAATGCCCCGGCCAGCAGCCAGCGAAGAGGCTTCGTGGTATCGAGGGGCGTCTCCACGTCTCCGACGCGCCGCCGTTCCCAGGCCAGCAGCAGCACGAACACCACCCCGACCAGCGCCGCGTGCAACATGTGTGGGTCGGCGTGAGTTGAGAGTCGCCAGAACAACTGGGTCCAAGCCAGCAGCAGACCCGTGGCCAGGGCCACCCACCGCATCTTGGTGAGCAGCTGGACGATCGCAACTGTGGCCGCGATCGCACCTGCGGCGAAAAGGGCCTGCAGGATGTTCATGCGATAGGCCGCCTCCCCGAACGGAGTCAGAAGCAGGGATGCGAGCCAGCCGATGATGACGTAGGCCGGGTAGCCGGTTGGGTGGGCCGTCCCGAGCACGGGGGCCACGGTCTGGAATTCGGCCGTATCCCAGTTAGCCACGCCCGGCGCCAGCGTTGGGATAACGAGCCAGAGGGTCACGCCGGCGGCGATCAGCGGGGCGAGAGCGGCCATGAACAGGCCCGACCCGGCCAGGCGGCCGAGGACCGCTCGGCCCCGCTCCAGAGGAGCCCTGAGGTGGCCGGCCGGCCCGGGCGCGGTCCCGATTTCGGGCGCCGCGGTCGTGGGGTTCTCGATCGGACTACCAGCCAAGCGTTACTCCCCAGATGACGCCCCATAAGTTGACAAGCACAGACAGCAGTACCAGGGCCACGAATGGCCACAACTGCCGGATTCGGCTGGCGCCGAGGGCAACCAGGATCAGGGCGAAGGGCACGAAGTCGTTGCTGAAGCGATACCCAAATTGGACCCAGCCCTGGCTGAAATGCATGAGGTTCACGAAGGCGATTGCGCAAACGGCCAGTGTCGCCCCGACGGTGGCCCGGTCGAGCTGCTTGAGGCGGGCCGGCAGCCATGCCAGCGCGGCAAATACGAATGCCGGGCTCGTCAGGAGAATGCTCAGGCCTCGTGCGTCGGGCAAGGCGATGGGGCAGGTGGCGTCGAACAGGCCTCGAGAGCTGCCGATTGCGCTGCAAAGCCCGGTTCCACTGTCGACCGGGAATATCGCGGGGAAGTTGGGCATGAACCTCGGCAGTTCACCGAACATGATCACCAGGTTCTGCGGGACGTAGCGGATGTCCGCGATCGACCAATCCGGGTTGTAACCCAGCGGATAGTTGACCTCGAGGCGATAGAGATATTCGTAGGCGGGATTGAAGACGTGGCCCGTGCTCGCATACGTGAAGACGAGCAGGGCGATCAGGGGAACGGCTGCGCCGGCGCCTGCCAGGAGCCCGCGCCGCAGCCACGTCCCGCCGCCGCCAACAAGCAGGAAGAACGGAAACCCGAACAGGATGGTCAGTCGAGCGGTGACCGCCAAGCCGAACATGAGCCCGGCAGCGACCTGTATCGCCTCCGGCCGGGTCAGGGCGACGGCCAGGGCGTTGAAGCCGCGATCCACCGCCCCGTTCTTGCGACCGCCAAGGAGGATCATGCTCAGGATCATCAATAGCAAAACGATGTCTGCGATGGTCACAAACATGGTCGAGTGAGCCCCCAAAATCAGGAGCATCGGCAAACCGGCTGCCACCGCGACCGTCACCACGATCGGGGCCACGGCCGACGCCCGGCCGGCAACGGCCCCCGCCAGAGCCGCGGCTACCAGGCCCATCGCGATGCCCAGTCCGGTCAGGCTGGCGGCCGAGACACCGGCGCCCGCGAGCTGGATAAGGGCCCCCGCCAGAGCGCCAAGCGCCGCAAGCAGGAGGAACGATCGCCAGCCACCCGGCCATTCGAGTCTCTTGAGAGTCGGCACGGCCTCCGAAACGGGACGCGGTTGCGCTGCCTCGCGGTCAACGGACAGGGCTAAACCCACGGCCAAAAGCAGGCACCCCACGGCCACGATGTGGGCCCAGAACCACGTCGATCCAATTGCGGAGGCGTACCACAGGACGGAGCCCAGCCCTAGGAACAGCGCCGCGAACCACCTGATGGCCGGCCGCACGGGCAGGAAGCCGAGCATCCAGAAGGCGATGCCAACATCGATAGCGCCAAAGATGGTGGCGAGGAGTTGTTGGTTGGTCGATAGGCGCCAGATCGCCACGAAGGGCAACAAGACCCAGGTCGGCAGCGGCGGAAAGGGGATGATGCCGCGGTTGGTGTCGGTGCCGTTCGAATCCAGGATCGGCATGATGTCCTGGTAGTCGTCCCCCGGAGAGGTGCTGCTCCACTTGACGTGAGTCGGGATCGACGTCTGGCCGTCCATCCAAGCCTGCGCCTGGAACACGAAGTGGACGTAGGGGTTCGAGCGATTCGGCTGGCTGCCCACGAAAACGCTAAGGCACAACGCAACCAGGAGGAGGCCCCAAAGGAACGGCCGACCCTTGACCGTAGGAGCTAGCCCGTTCTTCCCATCTGTCGCTGTGCGGTCCGGGATGCCGTCCCCGACCTGTGCCTGGGTTATACTCCGGTCCACCTCAGCGCTCGTCCAGGAGGCCGGATCGGTTGGTAGGCCCGAGCACGCGAGAGGGCAGCTCGCGGGGACGCGCGTCAGCGGAAACGAACGGTGCCGTCACTGTTCCCGCCATCGTCATCTTCCTCGCCCTGGGGCTTGCCCTCCGCTTCATCATCGCATACGTGCTCCTACCGGGGTCCGGATTCCCCAACGACCTGTCCTCATTCCAGGCGTGGGGCAACGACATAGCCGTTCACGGGCCCATCGGCTTCTATGGTCGCCAGTCGTTTATCGACTATCCCCCGGTCTATCTGCTCCTGCTCGGCGTGGTCGCAGTATTCACCGGCGGATCCATAGGCGAGGGCGTCAAGATCATTCCGATCTTCGCGGATCTGGTGCTCGCCTACGTCGTGTGGCAGATGGTCCTCCAGCTGGGTGCGTCCCGGCGCCGTGCCCTCATCGCCCTGGTTGTGGTCCTGGTCAACCCCGTCACGTGGTTCAACAGTGCGATCTGGGGCCAGGCCGATTCGGTCGGGTCGATCTTCTTATTGCTGAGCCTCTTGGAACTGCAGCGAGATAAGCGAGAGGCCGCGTCAGCCCTGGCGGTCCTGGCGACGTTGACCAAGCTGCAGCTCGGCATCATCGGTTTCATCGTCGGGTTCGTGATCCTGCGGCGATCTTTGTTCCCGCGCACCGGGGGAGCGGAGCCGGTCCGGGTCATCAGCTCGATCGGCGCGGGCCTGGCGACCGCAGCCCTCGTCTGCCTGCCATTCACGGGCCTCGACCTGCCCGGTATCGCAAACCGACTCGCCACGGTTCCGGGTGCCCTGACCTTTGCGGTGGGCGTCGTGGCAGCGGTCGGCGTCTTCGTTCTGGCTCGCCTGAAGCTGACGGCCCTGGGGGTTCGGAACGAGCTCGCGATTTCGATCGGTCTGGCCGCGACGACGGTTGTGGGCTTCTCGGCGATGGTCTTCGACTCGATCGTCGGCCACGTGGTCTCGTCGTTCGGCGGCTACCCGTACCTAACGCTCAACGCCTACAACCCGTGGGCCCTCGTTGTCAACGATACCGGCGAGGCGATGGATCGCGGCCACAGCTGGATCCAGGACTCTCCCTGGGTGAACCAAGCCGGCCAGAGCATGCCTGGATTCCATGTCGGCCCGTTTTCTGCGCAGACCCTGGCCGCACTGGCCCTGCTGGTTGTTGTGCTAATAGTCATCGCCATCCGGGTGCGGATGAGGAGCCGACCTTCCACCGGTGCCGACGAGGGTGCCGCCGGCTCCGACGACGGCGCCACCGCGCGCGGTCGGTCGGGCTGGTTCCAGGTCGTAGTGCGACAAGAGTTCGGCAGCCTGACGGCCATCTGCATCGTCCTGGCCGGCCTAATCGGGCTCGTGCTCGTCAGCCAGATCGGGGGCGGGATTCCGGCGGCCGTCTTCGGCGACGGACTGCTGGTGGCAACCATTCTTGGGGTCGGCCTCTGGGCGGCCTGGCGCGACGACTCCCGTTCGCTGCTGGTGGCTCTGGCGATTCTGGCGATCGCGTTCTTCGTAGTCCCGACCCGCGTCCACGAGCGCTACCTCTTCCCCTTCTTTGGCATCGGGGCGGTGCTGCTCGCCGTTTCGTGGCGCTGGTCGGTGGTGTACGTGGTTCTGGCGATCGCCAACGCCGCGAACCTGCTGGCCGTCATTGTCCAATACAGCGACCCGCTTAAGAACACGGGGATTCCAGCTCAGGACGGCCCGATCGCCCAGATCCTCATCGACTGGGGCCATTGGCTGAACCAGACCGAGTGGCCAACCGGGACCATCCTAGTCGTGGCGGTGTGCGGCATAACGACCGGGCTGGTCATGATCTGGGCGCTTCTACAGATGCGGAGCCGCGCGACGGACGGCCTGGCCCGTGAAGTGCTCGCCGCCGGACGCGAGCCCGAACCGCGTGCCGTATCGAATGTCGAACGGCACCTCGCGTATGAGACTTCCGTCGGCGCCTCGCGCGCCGGCGCCGCCGTCCCGGCCGACGCCGTTGTGGCCTCCGCCGCTAACGACGAGGGCCCAGGCTACGGGCCGGGCGGCGACTACGCCTTTGAGTCCGACGAGGAAGAGCCGCGGGACGGGTTCCACGGACCCCGCCCGGAACTGGTCCCTCACTTCGTGATGCGGCTCTGGCGGTGGCTGTATCGGCGACCGAATCAGGCGGACAGGTCGCACGCCCTCGATCACGAGGGTCGGGGCCGTTTCGACCGGCTGGACGTTTGGATCCTCGTCGTTGTCGTGATCGCCACCCTGTCGCTGCGTGTCTACCGCCTCGACGAGCCGGTCAAGATGCACTTCGACGAGGTCTACCACGCCCGCACGGCCACCGAATTCCTGCAGGAATGGCAGTACGGCATCCCCCATGACTTCTTCGAGTGGACGCACCCGCACGTCGCGAAGTACGCGATTGCGGGCGGCATCGCTCTCTTCTCCAACGACAAGGTCACGTCCACCAACACTCTTGGCGTCAGCGTGAAGGACGCCCTGGTCCAGCCACGCTACGCCGCCACAGACCTTACGGTTCCACCCGATACGAACGACCCACGCTCAAACCCGGATGCTCGACTGGGTGACCGTGTGTACGTCGCCACGGACGCTGGCGGCGGCGAGGTAATCGCCTACGACTTGCAGACCCGAGCGCCCGTCTATACCTACAAGGTTGCGGGCGCGTCAGCCCTCAGTCTGGTCCCGAGCACCGGCGCAATTTATGTCGGGACGTCGAGCGGCCGGATCTTCCGGATCGCTACCGGCGACCTCGATAGCGTGCGCCTTGGCGCCACGGCTACGCCAACTGCTCCGGCTGAACTGCCCGCCAAGACCGGGATTACGATCGCGCACCTGTATGCCGGAACGCCGCCCTTGCTCCTGGCGACCGATTCCGCCGGGAAGATCGTCTCGGTAGACCTGAACCAAAACGGCGGCGCGGTGGTCGGCAGCGGCGTTGTCCCCGGCGCGGCCGACTTCGTCGATTTCGGAGCGGGGTCGGCGTCGATCGCGCGTTTGCCATCGACCCCCGGCCCCTCCACGACCCCGAGCCCGACGCCAACCGCCTCCGGAATCTCGGCCGAAGCGAAGGCTCTGGCGACTGCTCTCGGGATGGATCCGACGGTGGTGCAGGCCGCCCTCGATTCGATGGCGGTCTCTTCCTCCCAGGAGGCAGTACCGCTGGGCTCCATTACTGCGGACCAGATTTCCAAGGTCACAGCCGCGATCGCGAGCGGTCAGCTGAAAGGTTTCGCGGTAGAGGCCGGCAGCCCAAGGGTCCTGGTGGCGTACGCCGACGGCGTCGGCGTACTGGATGCCCGTAACATCGTCCTCGGCTCCACCATGAAGACGTCCCAGCCGGCGACTTCGATTGCGATCAACACCGACACCAGTCAGCAGTCCTACGTTGCCGCCGGCGACTCGATGGTCCTGATAAAGGCCGACAGCACCCTCGGAACCGTCAGCCCTGACTCTTTCCAGCCGCTGCGCAAGATGCCGGGTGCGGTAACCAAGGTCGTTATCGACGACGCGACTCGCATCGCCCAGGCGCTGGGCCGGACTCCGGACGGCAAGGGCTGGACGCTGTACTCAATCGAGATGAACGGCAACGCCGTTTTCCAGGACGCCCGGCTGCCGTTTGCGCCGGTGGCGATTGGCCTCGACTCGACCGCACCCATGCCGGACACCGATCGCGAGCAGATGCTGGCGTTCGCGGCCGATGGCTCGATGGCTTCCGTGGACGTCGGCCACTTTGCCTTCTCCTGGCGCATCGTCGGAGTCTTGTTCGGCGCGCTGATGGCGGCTTGCCTGTTCCTGCTGGCCCGGGTGCTGTTTCGGCGCCGCTCGGTCGCGCTCCTGGTGGCCTTCTTCTCGCTGGTCGATGGCATGTTCTTCGTTCAATCGCGAATTGCCATGAACGACACGTACGTCGGCGGCTTCTTGTTACTGGCATACCTGCTGTTTGCGCTGCTGTGGCTCGGCGTCTGGAAGCATCGATTCGCGTTCTGGCTGGCCATGCCCACGATCGGGCTGATCCTGGGTGTGGCCCTTGCTTCCAAGTGGGTTGCCGCCTACGCAATGGCCAGCATCGGCATCCTGATCCTTATCCGATCGGCCCTGGGCCGTCTCATCACCATCCTGGGAATGGCCGCCGGCACGGGATTGCTGGGTTGGATGGCGATCGGTGAGATGAACACCGTCCCAAATACGGGCAACACCAATACGGTGATGTTGCTGCTGGCGGCGGCTGCCGTCGTTGCGGTTGGCGGCGTTTGGCTGTCGGGACGCTTCCGTGCCACGCCGGACAAGGTCCTGGTCGTGGGAGTCGCCCTCGCGATGGCGGCTGGCTTGGGCGGAGCATCGCTGCTGTTCACGGCCGGAACGATCCAGAACGGGGCGCCCAACTACACGTTCTTCCTGATCATGCTGACCATCACCGCCATCGCCGCCGCGGCCAACGCCTACCACCCCATCGCCTGGACGCGCGAGGAGTTCTTCTTCGCGATCTTCGCGCCCCTGCTGCTGGGTGGTGGCGCCCTGATCCTCGGGGCCGCGCGCGGCAGCAGCTCTCTTCTCCAGCTCGGCCTCGGCGGCGTTGGTGTGGGAATTCTGGCAGCGGTCGGGTTCACCGTTGCGGGCAGGATGGGCTTTGGGCCGCTGGCCCAGCCGCCGGCGCCCGACGACCCGGCCTCGTTCGCCGAGCCGCCCGCGCCGCCGCCAAAGGGCTGGCTGCGGCTGGGTTCGGGTTTCGGACTGCCGGCAGTGTGGATGGTCGGCAGCTTGCTCGTCCTGCCGTTCATCGTCTACATCGTCATGTACCTGCCGTGGGCAATGCCCTGGCAAAAGGAGATCCCGCTAACGCAGACGGCGAGCGGCCAGACCGTTGGAACCGGCCCGCTGCCGGTGATCTGGTGCCTCCACTACCACCACGACTACGAAAACCCGACCGACTCCTCCAAGAATTATTGCGATCAGGCGTTTCCGGCAGGCCACACCGGCAATACGCTGTGGGACCTGACCCAACAGATGTACACGTACCACAACGACCTGCGGGCGGCGCACGCGGCGTCGTCGCCGTGGTGGGCCTGGCCGCTGGACCTCAAGCCCGTCTGGTTCGAGAGCATCGGATACGGACCGGACAACGGTTCATGGATCCACGACGGCGGCAACCCGGCCCTGTGGTGGATGGCCATATTCGCCATCGCGTTCATCTGTTGGCAGGCCTTCAAGCGTCGCAGCCTGGGCTTAACACTCGTAGCCATGGCCTTCTTCTGGCAATGGCTGTCGTGGTCGCGCATTGACCGGGCCGCATTCCAATACCACTTCTACACAGCCTTGCCCTTCTTCTTATTGGCCCTGGCGTACTTCATGGCGGAAATCTGGCACGGACCATCGAGGAAGACATGGCTGCTGGCCAGATTCAGTGCAGCTGCGGCGTTCCTGTTCCCGGCCGCGCTGTGGCTGTTCAAGGCGCCGCTGTGCAGCTTGGCCCGCGTCAACGCGCTCGACACCTATGGCGCCAGCGCGTGCGGCGCCGGCACGGGCGACGTTCACCTGGAGGCGCGGCACATCTTGATTGTGGTCGTCCTGCTCGTGGCCCTGGCCGTGCTGGCTATCGTGCTGTTCAGGGCCGAGCGGCGCCAGGAGGAGGGCGAAGAAGGCAACGGCTGGATCCTGCAACTTATAGTGCCGGTCCTGATCGCCGGTGCGTTGCTATGGTTGATTGGCCAGTATGGCCCGAGCTTCGAGGTCTTCCACGCAGCACTTCCGCCAGACCTGATCGCACTCCTGATGCTCGCGGTCGGGCTGGTGGCGGCGCCGATCGTCCTCGCCTCGCGCAACCCGCGTCGGTTCGTGTGGGGTCTGTGCGTTATGGCCGTCGTGGTCTTCCTGGCTCTCTATCCGGACCTGTCCGCTCTGCCGATGCCTAACAAGATCATGGGCATCTACCAGGGCTTCCTGCCGACCTGGTTCTACGGCTTCCAGTTCTCGGTGAACCTGCAGCCATCGGCGTCCGTAAAGCTGATCGATGCGAACAGTGTGGCTCTCGCGACCGTGGCCCTGATTCTTGCCGCGATCGTGGGCTGGGCGGCCTGGGAGCGGCGGGTCCTTATGGGCCTCCGCCGCCACGGCCTGGCCGACGGAGCACTTGAGGACGAGCCGCCCGGGCTCATCGACGAGCCGCCCGGGGCCATCGACGAGCCGCACGCCGGTCCGTTGCCGCCGGCCGGTCCGTTGCCGCCCGCCGATCCGTTGCCGCCCGCCGATCCGTTGCCGCCGGCCGATCCAACGGAGCCGAACGATTCGGCGGGGCCGAGCGATTCCGGTTCCGCGCCCATCTCCTAGACGCCCCGCCAACGCCGGCCGAACGTGAGCCGAACGCCGGCCGAACGTGAGCCGAAGGCCGACAATCCGTTGCCGCCGGCCGAACGTCTGCCGTTCTCTAATCGACTGGGCGCGTCGCCGGATTCGGATCGGCGTGGAAACCCGGCGGCAACTGGCCCTGTGCCGCCAGCCGGCGGATCACGAACGAGTAGTACGCCTCGACCCTGGCCGTGACGTGCTCCCAGCTGAACTGCTCGGCCCGCGCCTGGCCGCTGGCGCCCATTGTGGTGCGCAACGCCGGATCGGCCAGGAGTTCGGAAATCGCCGCCGCCAAAGCCTTGGGGTCGCGCGGGGGGACGAGCAAAGCTTGGCTGCCCCGCTGGACAACGCCCTTGTAGCCGTGAATGTCGCTGCAGACTATCGGGGTGCCGGCCGCCATTGCCTCCAGCAGCACGATTCCGAACGACTCTCCTCGTGTCGCAGGCGAGACGAAAACGTCCGCGGTTCGGAATAGCTGGGCTTTTTCCGCATCGCTGACGCGGCCAAGGAACTCAACATTCCCGAGGCCGCGAGTCAGCACGTAGCGACGCATCTCGCGTTCCTGCGGACCGGAGCCCACGACGAGAAGGCGGCAGTCGGTGTCGGCCTTTCGGATCAGCCGAAAAGCCTTGAGGAGATGGATCAGGCCCTTGCGGTCCTCGAGCCGGCCGACGAAGAGCAGGTTGGGCGTCCCGTCCTGCCACCGGGCCAACGGCACAGCACGCTGGAAGCGGCCAAGGTTCACGCCGTTGGGGATGATCTTGTAATCGCCCGGGAAGAAGCGGTCCACGAAATGGCGTGCCGCGGCGCTGACGGCGATGCGACCGTGCAGCTTGCGAGCGTAGCCCTGGAGCGTCTTGCTGCCGAGTTCCATCGCCGGTGAGAAGCCGGCGTAGGCGTGGAAAGTGGCGATGTTCACGCTGGTCGACTGGCGGAGGGTGATTAGGGACAGAAACGGAACGAAGGGCTCGTGGAAATGCAGCAGGTCGAACTGCTCCTGTGCGAGCACCGCATTGACCTGCGAGACATAGCGTGGCGAAATCGTGATCGTGCCCACCGAGCCGTTGCTGGGCACGCTGAAGCCCTTGCCGATCCGGATTACGTCGCCCTCGGAGGCCCGCTGCAGCCCGTGGCTGCTGGTGATGATGCGCACGTCGTGGCCGTGCATGCGCAGGTTTTCGTACAGGAAGCGGACGTGCTCGTTGACCCCGCCGGGGACCGGGTAGACGTACGGCGTCACGAGCCCGATCTTCACGCGGGCGGCTCCTCAGCTTCACGTCGATCGCCCGCGGCGATCATCGGCTGGGCCTGGCTTCGGTCCCTCGCCAGGTACTCGGCCTCGATCTGATGCTGAAGCTCCAGCTGGTCCATCGGCACACCCAGGTCCCGCGGCGTGCCATCTCGCAAAACCGTCCGGCGGCCCCAGCGCGACACGTCGCGGACTTGCTTGCGGACCTGGCGGCCGTAGATCATAGCCTCGCGCGGGAAACCCCAGTCCACGCAACTGCCGGTCGTCGTCCCCTCCCGGATGGCTCGTCGGTAGTCGTCTGCCGTGGAGCCCGGGAAGAAGGTTCGGCCATCGCCGATCGTATCCAGGGTGTGGCCGTCGCTGTTCCCCACCAGCGGCAAGCCCAGTACCGCGGCCAGCCTGGCGGTGGCGGCCCGGCCGTACCTGCCGGCAGTTGACGGGTTGAATCCCTCCAGCGCGTCCCAGTAGAGGAGCGGATCAGAGGACTCGTGGATGCGCAGGATGGCGTGTTTGCGCATGCCCCGGGTGAAGGCCGAGAACGGGTGCGGCACGATCGCCAGGCCGCCTTGCTCGTGGATTTCGGCGACCGTGATCTCGAGGCGCTGGTTCCGCCGAAGGCGAGCCTGTAGGAACACTCCGAGGAGGTGGCCGCTGCGCGTCGTGACTTCCTCTGCCACCACCACCTGGATCCGGCTGCCGCGCTCCAGTGCCAAGCGTCGGCACTCCACCGCGGCTTCGATCCGTTCGTGATCCGCAATTGCGATCACGTCCAGATCCGTGCTTCGCTCGACGTAGTCGAGAATCTCGGCTGCAGATGCCGTTCCATCCGAGGC
The DNA here is from genome assembly GCA_025358515.1 of Chloroflexota bacterium. Classification (GTDB taxonomy): domain Bacteria; phylum Chloroflexota; class Limnocylindria; order Limnocylindrales; family CSP1-4; genus Fen-1039. The sequence continues at coordinate 38,960 of JANYJG010000061.1, read as the reverse complement.
CATCGAATGTATATGCATGTCTGCCTTGCCGAGCCCTGGCTCGTCGCCCATGGTCACGCAGCTTCTCCGGTTCGGCCACCAGCGGCAACGCCGAGCTTTCCCGTCCGGGCGGTCGTCTCGAGGTCCGACCAGATTGGATGGAAAACGGCCAGCCATTGTTCGGGCGCGTCCGCGATTATCAACTCAAAAATTCGGGCCTCGTCGCGAACCATCGCCCGACTACGTTCTCGCCGGCTCATGCCCTCCGGCACCGTCACCTGACGGACATTGCCAAGATAACGGCCCGGGCCGGTACGGCGCACGCCGGAAACGTAGATCGGGGCGCCGGTCTCCACAGCCAGCAGCACCGGCCCGGCGGGGATCCTCGTGCTGGCGCCGAACAATTGCACCTCCAGCCCGCCGCCGGTCAGGTCCCTATCTGCGATCAATCCGACCGGGCAGTCTTTGCGAAGCGTCGCCAGGAGCTCCTTGCCTGCCTCCTCCACAGTGACGATGCGCACGCCGATGGTGCCGCGGGTGGATTCGACGTAGCGCTGGATCCGAGCGTTGGCGACGGTCTCCATCGGAGCCACGATCTGGCCGAGGCGGTGCACGGCGTAGAACCCCGGCATCTCGATCGGCCCGAAATGCATCCCCAGAAGGATCAGCGCTCGGCGATCCGTCAGCCACAGGTCCACCGCTTCCGGCGTTTCGATGACGAGTCGGTCCGCCACCCACGCGGACGTGAAGAGCGGTGCCCGGGCCATTTCGACGTAGTAGCGGGCGTGGTTGCGGAACGCCGAGCAGACCAGGTTCTCCAGCGCGCGCGGATCCGTGGCGGCGTGGCGATAGCGTTCCTCGCCGACGGCATTGGCCGCCATCCACTCCACAACGCGGCGGAGGTTGCGGCGGGCGCGGTTGCGCCGAGTCCGAGAAATCCGATAGGCAACCCCTCCGGCGAGGTCGGCGATGCGCCATAAGGGCGCTTCCGGTAGGTGGCAGATGAGCTTGAGGACGGCGATCACAATCGTGGCGACCAACCAGTCGGACAGACGCCGACGCAGCCCGGAGTGCTCGACCCCAATCGTCGAGGTCATCGACTCCGGCGATCCGCTCGGGCGCCAGTTGCGCCATCGCCGGTCTTGCTCAACGTCTCGGCCAGCATCGCCTCATGGCGGGCGGCGAGCTGCTGCTGCTCCTGCTCGGTAGCGGGCCAGATCGGCTTGAAGATGTACCACTGCCCCGGCGCCTGCGCGATGTACTCCTCCAGCGCCGTGGCCATCGCCTGAGTGGCTTTCGCCAGTTCGGCCGGAGCATTGGAGGGCACCAAGATCGGGTCGTGGGTCTTGGCCTGGAAGGTCCCGTCGGCGAGCCGGTTGATCATGAATGGCACGATCGGGCAGCCGAACCTGGCGGCCAGAATCGCGGGTCCGGCAGGGAGCGTCGTCCACGCGCCGAACATCTTCACCGGGATTCCGTCCGGGCGGTAGCCCCAGTCGACAAGAAGAACCAACGCGTCTTTCTTTCGGAGCGCGCTGTAAACGCCTCTCAGGTTCCGCCAGGAGATCATCTTCAGGCCCCAGCTGCCACGCTGGCGGGCGAAGAGGTCGTACAAAGCCTGGTATGCCGTGTCGTCGCCGACCACGCTGATTTGGAGCCCTTGCTTGACGAATCCCGCGCCGCCGGCCTCGTTGTTGCCAAGATGCGCGGCGGCCATGATCATGCCGTCGCTCGTGCGTGCTGTTTCGAGGAACCGGTCGAGGCTCTGGACCTCCAAGAGCTTGTCGGTCTGCTCGCGGCTCAGCCACGGCAGGCGCATCAATTCCATTATGTAGCGGGCGTAATTGCGGTAGGCCTCGCGGGCCATTCTTCCCGCGGCGGCGTCGTTGGGCGATACGCCCAGAACGTGGCCGAAGTTAGTCCGAAGCCAGCGACGTTGCGTCGGACTGGCGGCATAGCCGATCATCACCAGCGCGCTACCTATTCGATAGGCCGGCCCAGGCGGGACGTGGCCCATGACCCAGGAACCGGTTCGCCAAACCCTCGCGAGTACCTCACCCGCGATGCGTGTCGAAAGCGTCTCCTGCTGACGGCGATGGGGAGCCTCCAGCGCCTTGGAGCCCGATTTGCCCTCACCCGTGGCAGCGCCGGTTTCGTGTTGGGCGGACGGGCGGCGCCGGGTGGGCGCCGCCTCGTCCGTCTCGGACTCGACTACCGTCTTTGCCGCGGTGGGGTCTCCCCCTGTCACCGGCCCTCGGCCGATGCAGGAGCCACCACTTTCCCGCCGCTACGCGGGGCCGCCTTCTTGACCTTCTTGGCGATAGTCTCCGTGCCGACGAGGGTCTCGTTGTCCTCGCCGCGGATGAAGGCCTCGAGGCGGTTGAAGGCGATATCGTCGTGGATCTGCATCGGCGGACTCTTCATGAAGTAGCTGGACGGGGCCACGAGGGTTCCCTTGAGGCCCCGATCGAGGCCCAGCCGCAGGCAGCGGATCGCGTCGATGACGACGCCGGCACTGTTCGGGCTGTCCCAGACTTCGAGCTTGAGCTCGCACTTGAGCGGCACGTCGCCGAACGTCGTGCCCTCCATGACGATGTAGCAGTACTTGCGGTCGAGCAGCCACGGCACGTGGTCGCTCGGGCCGACGTGGATATTGTCCGGGTCGATGTCGTAGTCGAGCATCGAAGTGACCGCGTTCGTCTTGGAGATCTTCTTGGACTCCAGGCGCTCGCGCTCGAGCATGTTGAGGAAGTCGGTGTTGCCGCCGAAGTTGAGCTGGTAGGTTCGGTCCAGACGGACGCCGCGATCCATGAACAGGCGGGTCATGACGCGATGGGTGATGGTCGCGCCGACCTGGCTCTTGATGTCGTCACCGATGATCGGCAGGCCCTTCTCGGCGAAGCGGCGCTGCCAGTACGGCTCGCGACCGATGAAGACCGGGATGCAGTTGACGAAGGCGACGCCGGCCTGCAGAGCCTGCTCCACGTACCACTTGGTCGCTTCCTCGGAGCCGACCGGGAGGTACGACACGACGACGTCGACCTTGCGCTCCTTGAGGATACCGACGACATCGGCCGTGGGTCCGGGGGCCTTCTCGATGATCTGAGAGAGGTACTTGCCAAGACCGTCGTGGGTCATGCCGCGCTCGACCTTGACGCCGAGGTTCTGTACCTTGTGGAAGACAATCGTGTTGTTCGGCTTGGTGTAGATCGCTTCGGAAAGGTCCTTGCCGACCTTGTTCTTGTCGATGTCGAAGGCGGCCACGAACTCGATGTCCCGAACGTGGTAGCCGCCCAGATTGACGTGCATCAGGCCCGGAATGAAGTCATCCTCGGCCGCGTTCTCGTAGTAGTAGCGGCCCTGAACCAGGCTGCTGGCGCAGTTGCCCACGCCGACGATGGCGACGCGGATCTTCTTGCCCCGGGCGGGGGTGCGGACGGTGCCGCTGACCGGCGCCGAAGCCACGCCGGCGTGGCCCGCGTTGGCGGCGTCGCTGCTGATGTTCTCGGTCACTTTGCTCCTTGCTCCTCAATGCGAAGCTGCGTGCGTACGTGCCATGTGCGCTGGATGGCGGTGATGCTGGCCGTGACGACGATGATGCCCAGGGCGATCGACAGCCATGTCTGGCCGCGAGCGCCGTTGACGAGGCCTCCGTCGAGGCCCGCCAGGACAAGGCCGATGGTCAAGACGACGAGCCGCTCGGCGCGAGGGGCGATGCCCACCTCGCCGTGCAGCTTGAGGCTCTCGGCCTTGGCCCGGGTGTAACTGACCTGGAAGCTGGACACGGCCGCGGCGGCTGCCAGGACAGCCCCCACGACAAAGCCGGCAGACGAAGTACCGGCGACGATCCCGATGTAAATGACTCCTTCGCCCCAGCGGTCCAGGGTCGAGTCGAGGAATGCCCCAAAGCGCGTCACCCGGTTCTGGGCGCGGGCGAGGCCACCATCGAGCATGTCGAAGGAGCCGCCGAACAGGACGAGCGCCGCGGCCGCGAGCCAGAGTTGAGCGGCGGCCGCACCGGCAGCTATGCCCGAAATTAGAAAGCCGATGACGGTCAGGCCGTTGGGCGTGAGCCCGAGTTTGCCCGCGCCGAGGGCGATGGGAGTAACTGCGCCGCGGATGCGCGCCCGCATTTCGGGCGAAACGAAGGACTGGTCGCCCATCGGTTCAGTGTGCCGCGATCGGCTGGTGCGGGAGTTGCGGCATGCCCAGCAGCAAGCGCTCGCGCTCGGCGACTTCGGCGAAGACATTGGGCCGAAGCTGGCAGAAGACCTCGCGGCCGGTCCGTTTGGTCTCCACGACGCCCGCGGCCTTGAGTCGCGCGACGTGCCAGCTCACGAGCGGCTGGCTGAGCCCGACATGGTCGATGAGATCGCCCACGGTGGCCGGTCCCTCCGCCAACCGGCGGACGATCCGCAGGCGGTTCACGTCGGCCAGGGCCTTGTGGAAGAGGCGCAACTCGCGCAGGTCGTCAGGCTGATCGACTATGGCGGAGACTGTGGAGCGGATGTGCGCGGGAGAAGGCACGATTCGGTTTGCCTCTTAAGGTCGGTCGCTGGTTCGGCGTGGGCGCCCACTTCGGGCATCCCTGCCGGTGTACAAACGAGCCTTTATATAAACGCTCGTTGATGCTATGCCTTGGGCGCGGCGGTGTCAAGCCGGCAGAGTTGCGAGCAGAGGTCCATGGCCGCGCTGAAGTTAACTCCATGGCCGCGCCTTGCATCGAGCCGGACCTATCTCCTGAGGGGATATTCGGACGGGCAATTCATCCTCACGCCTCCAGATTCTCGGTGAGCGTGGATCAGGACGGCGCGGTCATGGCGGCGAGTAGAGTGCGCTGGCGCTTCCGGCTGACGACCGTTAGGCCCTCATGACATTTGCTATCTGGATTCGAGTCGCCCTCGCTGCCGGAATGATGCCGCCGGCGAACCCTGCTGCTCCGGCTACCGCGATCCCCACTATGGCCGTCTGATATGGAAAATCGAGGGAAGCAGCAAGGGACAGATTTGAGAACAAGGCTGGCGCCACAAGGGGTACTGCCACCCACGCAAGAACGCATGCGCCAAGTGCAGCCACCAGCGCCGTCAGCACGGACTCCATTACAACGCTCAACCCTATCTGGAGCGCCAACGCCCCAGTCGCTCTCCGCAGGGCTATCTCCTCAACGCGCTCGTGTAGGGAGACCAGCCCTATGTTCAGAATCCCAAGAGTTCCGACGAGCAGCGCCACCGCAGCGACCAACAAGAACGTAAGCCGGACGGTCGCTAATGCGTCTGCCGTGGGCCCAAGGCCGTCGATGCGAACGGGCGGGTCCGCCTCGAGTTCGGATACGCTGGAAGCCTCTTTGAGGGCCACCGCAGCTTCGCCTGGACGTTCCGAAGAGGCATGACCAAGGATATTCAAAGACCAGCGGTCCGGGAGCAAGCCGCTCCAGAGAAGCACGTCATCGAGGTTGAGGTATATCGTCGGCGTCGAGCCAAGGTCATCGACCACGCCAATGTTCCTTGCGGAGATCACCAAGGCGCTACCGGGCAGGGTCAGATGGGGAGCGCCGCCCCCCAGCAGAGATGCGGCCGGCTTGTTGAGTACCAGCTCGGGACTGTAATTGGGCGTAGCAGACGCGACGAGCCAGCCTCCCGATACCAGGCGATAAGGTCGAATGGATCGGAGGTCCCCCTTCACCGCGATGACGGTCACGCCTGTCCCGTTTAGTCGGGCGCTTGCCTCGGCAATGAGAACTGCGGATCCGTTGCTGGGGCCCAAGATCGCCTGAGCGAGGGACTTGGCCCGCTGTGCCTTTGCCTCTACTCCGGACCCAGCCGGAAAGGTCAGGAGCCAGGTTTCGGGGAGGCCTTGGCTAAGCCTTGCTTCGGCGACTACGGCGGTCGATGCAATCTGAGAGGCTGCATCGACAATTACTAGCGCCAGCACCGCAATTGCCAGACTCAGGCACGTGAGCAACGTCCGGACCTTGTGTGCCCGAAGCGTTTGCCACGAGACGATGCAGGCCCCGTAGAGCAATGAGATCACGTCATTTCCCGAAGACGTCCATCGACAAGCTCGTAGCGTTTGTGGAGAAGCGCCGCCAACTGATGATCGTGGGTCACCATGACCACGGAGGTCGGTGGGTCGCTTGTCAGGGAGACAAGGGTCCGCACGATACGCTCACCCGTAGCTGGGTCTAGGTTCCCTGTGGGTTCGTCGGCCAGCAGATATGTCGGCTGTCTAACGAGCGCTCTCGCAAGCGCAACCAATTGCTGCTCCCCCCCACTTAGCTGGTTGGGACGGTGCTTGGCCCGATGACTGATCCCAACACGCTCGAGCGCCTCGCCCACGAGTTGTCGGCGCGTGCGCCCGATAGGAACGTGTTGCGCATGGAGAAGCGGAATCTCCACATTTTCAGCGGCAGACAGACTTGGTAGCAACAGCGCCCGCTGAAATACGAAGCCCAATCGCTCCCCCCGCAACCTGGCCGCTGCATTGTCGGAGATCGGACGCACGTCAACTCCATCGAGCTCGAGGGACCCTCCGTCGGGTGCTTCGAGGAGGCCCATGATGCTCAGAAGCGTGCTCTTGCCCGATCCAGATCGACCAAGAATCCCAATGGCGGTCGAAGGAGGTACGACGAGACTGACTCCCGACAGAACGTCAATCGGTTCGGCATCTGGGCGGCGGAAGGACTTCGAGACGTCTTTGAGCACCAGCACTACTGGGTCGGCCCTTGCAGAAATGGCCCAGGTACAGCTACTTCGTCGCCCGCCTTGAGTCCGCCGGTGATCTGGATCATCACTCCATCGGTGATGCCGATATCTACAGACTGATCCCGCCGACTGCCATCACTCAGCACGAGGGTGACTTTCCCGTGCTGGCTACTTCCAGCGACCGCCTCCACTGGCAGGAGCATGGCGCCGCGAGCCTCCGCTGTTGTCACCGCAACGATCGCGTGCATTCCGGCAAACAGTCTGATGTCGCGGGGAGGAGAACACAGCAGTCGAACTGGTCCCGTGGCATCAACCAATGGAGCTGTTGTGGCCGGCGTGCCGTCGGCGGCCGAAGGTGCTGGGCCACCGACGATCTCGCCCCCTGACACACTCGAAGATATTCCGCCCAGCAAATCACATTGGAAGGGACCGGGCCCGTGGGGTATTTCCGCCCGGCTGTTGGTGACTGCCCCGTACAGACGGTAGAGACTCACATCTGCAACCGTCGCCTGAATCGCGAAGCCTGAATAGTAGCCGGCAACGACCGGCAGTCCCGCAGTCACTGGATCGCCATCTCGGACCATCCACCCGGTCACTCCGGAGTTAGCCGGAAGAATGAGCGGTATCTCGCCAGATCCCGACTCGATCGTCGCGATTCGCGTTGTAGTCGAGCCGGGCGACGTCGATGCTGACAGAATCTGAATGGTTCCGGTCGCGGGAGCTTCCAGGACGAACGTGGGTCTGGCGACAACCACGCCGTCGACGGTCAAGACGCTGACTATGTCCCCAATGCTTACGACGGCAGTCTTAGGGCCCGCGGGGGTTGCGGCAGGGACCGGCAGGGCACTAGCGCCACATCCGCCAGCCAATAGTGCCGAAAGGAGCAGCGGGAACAGCGTCCGGCAATACCGGATCACTACTGGCAACTCAGCGACCGTCTTATTGATTGCATCGCTCCTGCGTCTCCGAGTCTTGCTCGCGAGATCGCGTCCAGCATCGGTTGCTGGCCGTCAGGATCCAGGGTGGTCCACGCCTCGAGGTGAACTATACCGTCCAGCTTGCTCAATGCGTCCGTTGCTCGCTTTGAATTGGTCGTGCGTGTATCCAGCCATTCCTGAGACCACGAACAGAACCAAGCGAAATCCGCCTCCGTTGTCCCAAACCCGAGTTCATAGTTGGTCTCTCTCTGACTGATGGGCGGACGTGCAAAGGAGGGCATTGGAGCCTCAGGGGGCCAAGCAAGCTTTGCGATCTCGGCTGACTGCTCTGCTTCCCGTCCGGACTCAGAATTGAACTGGGGCTGACTAGAGCTTGAACCGCAAGCCCCGGTAGCAACTACCAGCAGAAGCACGACAGTTATCAGGCATGCAATTCGTCGGGTGCTCATCTCGCAAGCCTCAATAGTCGAGACTGTGGAAGGGAACGCCTTCCACAGTCTACGAATGACCCGGACGACGTGCGATTGATAAGGTTAGGGTCTAGCCGGTCGCTCCACCGATCCAGCCACCCCAGTACGTGTCGCAGCTATCCCACGGCGCGACCCATCCACAGCTTCCGTACATGGCGGCGGCAGTGTGGAAGTACATGTCCGTCCAGCTATCACCGAAGCGATAGTCGGCCCACACATCGGGTCTCCAGAGGTTGTACGAATTGACGTATCCGCCGTTACCCGTCTGGCTTATTCCCACCAGGATCCCGTTGCGAATATTGTCATCGAGTTGGAAATCGATCCCGCTCGAATAGTACGGCGAAGGGTTATGGTGGTAGTTGTGGTTGTAGACGAGCCAGGCCCCGTTGCTGGGCACAGTTGCATTCGTGTGAATGCTTGGCGACAGAACGGCTAAGGCCGGCGCGGCTGTTCCTAAGACAAAGGCGGCAGCTAGCAGCAAGAATCCAAAGCGATATCGCATACGAGTCCTTCCGTGTTCATCGGGTAGCACCTCGTCCCCGTCGGAACCAACACTATCAGTTGGAAGACCGCCGAATTTAGGACGTGGGACCGGCGTCGCCAAGGTGAGGCGTATCCGCCCGGTGCCGAATCCAGGCGAAGTCGGATCGCGGGACTAGATTTCTCCGCCCAAACGCAGATTGCGATTTGCTAGGGATGGCCGTCGCATGGTCCGCCGGCATTGGCCGGAATGAAACAACACCACAGTCGGTGAGTGGATTCGTACACGTCCGAACTCGGCCGCATACGGGCCACTCGTGCCGCCCGTGCTACTAATGCGGGACGTTGCGCGCGGGGAGTGGCGTGGTGCCGGCCCGCCTCGCCTACACTCCGAGCATGCATCGCCGCGAATCGTACGTGCTGCTGACCGTCCTGGGAGTGGGCGTCTTCCTGGCCGGGCTCGAGTTGATGGTCACCGCCGTGGCACTGCCCCAGATCTTGGCGACGATGGCGACCTGGGCCGACCTGCGCCAAGCGTCATGGATCATCAACGGCTACCTGCTCGTGTATGTCGTGACGATGCCTCTGGCGGGCCGACTGACGGATATCTGGGGCGCTCGCCGCCTGTTCCTCGCGGCTCTGGCTGTGTTCACGATCGGATCGCTTCTGGCCGGATTGTCCCAGAACCTGGATCAGCTGATCGCCGCCCGCCTCGTCCAGGCAGTGGGCGGCGGCGCCCTCATCCCAGTGGCCACTGCCGCCGCCTCGCACATGTTCGAAGGAGCGGCTCGGCCGCGGGCCCTGGGCATCATCGGCGCGCTGACGTTCCTGGGCATGGCGGCAGGCCCGTTCGTCGGGGCCGCGGTCCTGGAGACGGCCCATCCCGAAACAGCCCTCGCCCAGATGGGGATCGCCGCAGGACCGCTCGTCGGCACAATCGCGCCGTCGTGGCGTTGGGTCTTTTACATCAACGTCCCGATCGGCATCTGCGCCCTGGCGATTGCCTGGGCCGCGAGCTACGGCTGGGACACGCCCCGCGTGCCGTCTCGGCTCGACCTGCGTGGCGCGCTGCTATTTACGGTGGGCCTGGGCGGCATCCTGAGCGGCACGACCCTGATCGGGAACGCCGACCAGGTCTTCGGCCTGCCAACCGAAGTAGCGGTGGCCGCCCTGCTGGTTATCGGTGGGGTGAGCAGTGTGCTGGCGATCGTCCACGGCCTGCGCCGCACCGACCCGTTCCTTGATCCGCGGCTATTCGCGGACCGCGTCTTCAGCTCGGCGGCCCTGATCTCACTGCTCACAGGCTATGGCCTGGCGACCGCGATTGTCGGTGGGGCGGTGTTCGTGGATCGCGTCCTGTATGGCGGGCCGCAGGAGCAGCGCGTGGTTCTGGGCGCGCTGGCCGCCATGATGGCCCTTGGGGCCCTGGTTTCGGGGTTTCTGGCGCGCAGGCTCTCGCTGCGCCTCTTGACCGTCGTCGGTCTGGCCTTGAGCAGCGGCGGTCTGCTGTGGATGTCGACTTGGACTCCGGAGGCCGATCCGCGCGCCTTCGCCCTGTCTGCCGCCGTCTTCGGCCTGGGCTTCGGTCTAACGGTCACCCCTCGCTCGACGGCCGCCGTGGAGTCCGCGGGCAGGCGGGCCTTCGGTGCCGCATCGGCCACGGTCACCGTCGCGCGAATGATCGGCATGGCTATCGGCATGGCCGCCCTTACGGCCTACGGGTCGACGACGATTTCGCGGCTGTCGGCGCAGGTCTACGGCACCGGCGACGGCTACAAGCAGTACATCCCAGCCTACTTGCGTGACCGGCCCATGAACGACGGACTGGTAGCCCAGGCCCTGGAGGCGTGGGCCGCGAACAAGGCGGCATCGATCATGGTGGGCGTCTTTCTCGTCGCCGCGATAGTTACGGCGCTGGCATTCGTGCCGGCGTTGATGATGCGGCTACCGGTGCGGCGGACGAACTCCGAAGGCTCGGACATAGAATTGGAGACGGGGAATGGCGAACCAATCGCCTTCTGACGCGGTTCCGGTGGCCGCTCGGGTGGATGCCGAAGGCGTCGTGCGGCTCGTTGTCTTTGAACAGGGCGCCATCGTCGAGTTCGAAGGTGCGGCCGCGATGGCCGAACTCCCCGGCGCCGTGGCCAGGGCGCGGGCTCAGCTTTGGGTCGACCTGTGCGGCGCTTCGCCGGCGCTCCTCAACCAGGTTTCGCAGATCCTGAGCCTCCACCCATTGCTTGCGGAGGACCTGGCCGAACGCGATCAGCGAGCCAAACTGGAACAGGTTGGCGAGGTGCTCCACCTCGTGATTTTCTCCCTCGGCTTCGATGACGGACACATTTACGACCGCGAGATCGATTTCGTCCTTGGCCGCACCTTCCTGATGACCAGCCACAGCCGCTGGTGGGATCCGCGGACCACTCGCCACCTGCGAATGGGCCTGGCGGAGACGATGCGCCGCGGAACGGACCATCTGTTGTGGGCCCTGGCCGACGACGTCATCGACAACTACTTCCCGATCCTGGACCGGCTCGGCGACGACATCGACGACCTCGAAGATCAGGTCGTCTACAAAGCCGATCGAGCCCTTCTGGAGCGGCTCTTCGAGCTCAAGCGCTCGCTCATCTGGATTCGGCGGGTGACCGCGCCCGAGCGCGAGATGTTCAACATCCTTTCGAGCCGCGAGGAAACGACGATCTCCGGCGACGAGCGGCTCTATTTCCGCGACGCCTACGACCACCTGATCAGGCTGACCGACGAACTGGACACGTACCGGGAACTCGCTTCGGCCACTCTTGAGACGTACCTGTCCACGGTCAACAACAACCTGTCCCTGATCATGAAGCGGCTGACCGGTGTGACGGTCGTGGTTGCCGGGGTCGGTGCCGTGGCCGGCATCTTCGGCATGAGCGAGGCGCAAGCCGCGTTCCGGTTGGACGAAGGCCCGGGTTTCTGGATCGTTACCGCTGGATCGATGCTGCTGGCGGGTGTTGCCGTAGCCACTCTGAGGCGGATCAACTGGATCTAGCGGGGCCGCTCAGCGCCGGCAGCCGCCCTGATTGGCTGCGGTGCAGCGCGGCGCGTCAGGGCACACGTTGCCTTGCGCCGTTGGATGGGCGGCGGCATGGTCGGCGGCCAGGACGCCAAATGGCATAGCCAGAACTTGTAGTTTCGTGGAGCTCTCGTGGGGACCCTCGGAGGTCTGCAGCCACAGCTCGTCGGTCTTGGCGCCCAGCGGCCGGTCAAGTGATTTGGATACCGGTGGAACGCGGCGGATCACCTGAGTGATCTCGTAGAAGTGGCGCTGGTCGTCGGCGGTATACACCTCGACGGTCAGCCCAACCATCGACGGGCCATCGTTGCGCTGCGATGCCGTAAGCAGCGGCAGGAACATCCCGGTCCGAGCGTGGGCATACAAGTAGGTTGCCTGCGGCAGACCCGGATAGCCGAAGACCTTGCCCAGGGTGAAGTACTCGGCTGCATTGCAGAGCGGGAACCGCTCGTTCTGCGGGGAGTTCACGATCGGAAGGTCGATGTTGAGGGCCGGGATGACGATCCGGGTTGCGAGCGCAGCGGCGGTGTGTGCGCTGCCCGAAGGCGAGACCGAACCCGATGGCACAATCGTTAAGACGGGCCCCGACGCTGAAGGCGCCGCGATTAAGGCCGATGGCGTTGGCTGCACCTCGGCCGGCTGGAGGTAGTTGAAGAGGCCCGCTGCGATCAGGAAGACGCCTGCGGCCACAATGAGCGCCGGCGCGAGGCCCAGGAGGTCGGCTGCGATTCTACGGAAGGGTCGCTGAAGCCGCCGCCCGCCCGCGGCAATCCGTCGGCCCACAGGGCGAAGCCGACGTGTCGGCCGGCCCGCGGCGGTAAATAGGGAGCGAACAGATCGCATTGACCGGCATGCTATCAGGCGCGTGCCGTGCGCGCCTCATGACGGCTGCGCTGGGCAGCCCTGTCGACGTTCAGTGACCCTGTCAGTTCAACTGCTCAGTGAATCTGTCAGGGCCCGAGCCTTGTCGCGGCGGGCAGCCGTCATTCTCTTCCATGGATGCTCAACCGGTGGGACGTAGGGGACATAGGCAGGAGCCGGCACTAGCGACGGCTCGACTCGGTCGCTCTGCAAGGTTCGAAGATTGCGTGCGTCAGGCGGCGCAGGCGCCGTGACAAGCTCTCGCTCGCCATCGAATACGGCAATCGAGCCATCGAGCCGAAGGTGAACCTCAACCATCTTGCCGGAGTAGGCGAACCGCCGAGGTGCCGCAGGCAGCTGGATCGATTGGCCAGCCACGTTGACGGTGTCGTCATTCGCGACCTTGAGACGGTACTTGAAGGCGAAGACGCGATCGGGGTCCAACCCATCGGGCCACGAGCGCCACGCCGGGACCGGGTCGGCGGCGGGCACGCCGAAGCGGCGGTTGAAGTCGGGCAGGAAAGTGGCCAGGACCGCGTTGGCGGAATCTCGATTAGTCGCACCAGCCAGACGCAGTTCGATTATTAGCCGATCCTGCAGCGTGCCCCACAGCCGTTCGATCCGTCCCTTGGCCTGGGGGCTTCCCGCAGCGATCGAGACAACTCCGATCTCGGTCAGGGCTCGTCCAACCTGGCTCAGGGCTCGCTCTTCTGCGTTCGTCCCCCGGCGACGCGAAGCGGTCGGCTCGAAGCTTGAGTGGCGGTCTCGATAGACGGCACCGGGCAGCCCTGGACCAAGGGCCACGGCTCGCATGATCTCTAGATAGCCCGCCGCATCCTCCTGATCGCGAAACGTGGCCGCAGGCACCTTGCTCGTGGCATCGTCGATGGCTCCCACAAGCGTGAGTTTGGGCAGATCCGGACCCAGCCAGTGGTGACGGCTGCCGTCGAGCTGGAGCAGCAGGCCTTCGGCGGCCATGCGCTCACGACGGCTGCGGTGGCGCGGCGCCCTTCGCCTTCGGGGCGAGGCTATACCCTCGGCTCGAAGGATCCGGCGAACACTCGAGCGGCTGAGTCCGATCCCCTCGCGCTCAGCGAGTAACTCAGCGAGGTGCGTGTCATTCGCTCCGGCGTAGCGACCAGTCGCCAACGCGACCACGCGACGTGCGACGTCGTCATCGACCCGGCGCTCGCTGGCTCTGCCCCGATTGCCGTGGACGAGACCGGCCGGTCCGGCCGCTCGAAACTTGCTCAGCAGGCGCCAGATCTGGCGTTCTGAGCAACCGAGCGACGCTGCGGCATCGCCAGGCGAGAGATCGCCCCCAACGACTCGGGTCATAACCAATGCTCTCCGCTGTTCGGTGACGGACATCGTGATGGTCTCCATAGCTGGAGACTGACAAAGTCACTGAACAGTTAGCACTGACAGATTCACAGACCAACGAGACTGCGCTGGGCAGCCCGGCCCGATCCTTGGTAACCTCTATCTATGTCAGGTCGAATGAATCCTGTTATCGGCGCCGTTGCCGGAGTCCTAACGGCCGGCCTCGTTTTCGCGGGCGTTGTGGCTCTCTGGCCCGCCCAGCAACCAATCCTTCCGCCGAGGCCCACCGCGGCGGCAGTCCCGACCGCCACATCCACTCCGCTTCCGGTCGTGACGCCGACGCCCACTCCTGGGCCTGCCGGCGATCAACCCGGCGCGTCCATCCCCGCAATCGGAGACGGCTGAACCGAAGCTCCTTCGGAATCGACACCGCGATAAGGAAACGCCGCTGGCCTTCGGGTCGGCGGCGTTTCTGCTGGTAGTGCGGGGCGGCGGTGGAACTTACGAGTGGAAGACGTTAGCCGCATTGGAGACGGCCGTGACGACGACCGGGAAGAGCCCGAAGACCAGCGTCACGACGCCCGTCACGGCCAGGCCGATGCGGAATAGCAGTCCCGTCGTCACAGGGGCGATCTCCTGGGCCGGCTCGCGCATGTACATGTAGACGACCACGCGCAGGTAGTAGAACGCGGCGGCGGCGGCGTTGAGCATCGCCAGGACCGCCAGGGCGTTGAGCCACGGGTTCCCGGCTTGGATGGCGGCGACGATGACATAGGCCTTCGCCCAGAAGCCGGCCAGGGGCGGGATGCCCGTCAGAGAAAGCAGGAAGAGCGCCATCAGCGCCCCTAACCACGGATCTCGGCGACCCAACCCGGCGAAAGACGTGATGTGGCTGCTCACGCCGGGTCGCCGCTGCAGGGCGGTGATCACGGCGAAGGCCCCCATGTTCATGAACGTGTAGGCCGCACCGTAGAAGAGGATCGCGGAGACGCCGCTGTGCTCGCCGCCGGCGAATGCCGCCAGGCCGACCAGGATGTAGCCGGTGTGGGCGATCGAGGAGTAGGCGAGCATCCGTTTGACGTTGTCCTGGGTAATTGCCACCAGGTTGCCCATGGTCATGGTCGCGGCCGCCAGCACGATCATCACCGGCAGCCAATCGCCCTTGAGCGGTTCCAGAGCGCCCACGAAAAGGCGCAGGACGATGGCGAAAGCCCCAATCTTGGGCCCAACCGAGAGGTACGCGGTGACGGGCGTCGGCGAGCCCTGGTACGCGTCCGGAGTCCAGTAGTGGAACGGGACCGCGGCCATTTTGAAGGCGACGCCGGTGGACAGGAACGCCAGCCCCATCGCCAGGCCGGGCTGGATCGAGCCCGTCGCGATTGCCCTGGTCAGGGCGGCGGCGACGACGTCAACGCGGGTGCTGCCGGTGTAGCCCCAAACGTAGGCCAGGCCGAACAGCAAGATCGCGCTCGAGAACGAGCCCAGCAGGAAGTATTTGATCGCGCCCTCGGTCGAGTAGGGGTCGTGCCGGGCGAAACCGGCCAGCAAGTACCCGGGCAGGACCATCAACTCGAGGGCGATGAAGAGCAGCAGCAGGTCGGCGGAACCGGCGACCAGCATCGCGCCGGTGATGGCGAAAATCAGGATCGCGCAGAACTCGGCCATGGGCATGCCGCGCGGCGCAAGATAGTCCCCGGCAAACAGGATCGTCAAGACCGCTATGGCCACGAACAGCAAGTCCAGGAAAGTGGACAGATTGTCCAGCGAGTAGGCGCCGCCGAAAGCCATCTGGGTGCGTCCGGCGAGGGCCAGGATCGTCGCGGCCACGACCGCCAATCCGGCCAGGGCGGTGCCGATCGCCGCGCGCCGGTTACCCGGAACGATGAAATCCACGATCAACACAGCCGCCGCGGTCAGAACGGCCGCGACCAGCGGGGCGATGGTGCCGAGGTCGTTCCAACTCATCTCGCGTCTCCACTCAGAGCCCGTGTCATGGTTTGATCCCCACTCCGACGGCGCCCATGAAGACCTGGACGGGGACGCGCAGGAGATCGAGCACGAGGCTCGGGAATACCCCGAGAACAACGATCAGGAAGCCGAGCGGCGCGATGGTGATTAGCTCGACGCGCGACATATCAGTCAGGTGGCCGCGCATCCGGTTCAAGAAGTCGGACACCGGTCCAAAGGCTACGCGCTGGAACATCCACAGCAGGTACGTGGCCCCAAGGACCATAACGATGATGGAGGCCACCGCGATGCCGGGTGCGTACGTGAAGGAGCCGACGAAGACCAGGAATTCGCCGACGAAGCCCGAGAGCCCCGGCAGACCGGCGGAAGCCAGGATGAAGAAGCCGAAGGCGGTCGCCCAGATTGGCATCTCGGCCGCAAGACCGCCCATCTTGGAGATCGTTCGGTCGTGGGTTCGCTCGTAGATCACACCGACCAGGAGGAAGAGCCCGCCCGTGATCAAGCCGTGGTTGATCATCTGCAGAATGGCGCCTTGGAGGGCGGCGGCGCTGAATACGAAGATGCCCAATGTCACGAAGCCCATGTGGCTGACGGAGCTGTAGGCGACCAGTCGCTTGAGGTCCGGCTGGACGATCGAGACCACGGCGCCGTAGACGATCGCGATCACGGACAGGACGATGATCGGCCAGGCGAATGTATGGGCTGCGTCGGGGAAGAGCGGCACCGCGAAACGGATGAGCCCGTAAGCCCCGAGCTTGAGGAGAACCCCGGCCAGGATCACCGAACCAGCCGTCGGAGCCTCCGTGTGAGCGTCGGGCAGCCAGGTATGGAACGGGAACATCGGGACCTTTATGGCGAAGGCGAGGAACAGCGCCAGGAAGGCCAGAAGCTGCAGGTCCGAGGCGAAATGCGCGGTTCCGGCCCAGCTCAGCAGCCGCTCGTAGTCGAACGCGCCGGCCCACGATCCGGCGTGAGCGGCCTGGTAGGCGAAGGCCGTGGCCAGGATCGCGACCAGCATCAGGAGCGACCCGACGAGCGTGTACAGCACGAACTTCATCGTCGCGTAGATGCGGTTGGCGCCGCCCCAGATGCCAATGATCAGGTACATCGGGACCAGGACGATCTCCCAGAAGATGTAGAACAGGAAGAGGTCTAGGGCCACGAAGACGCCGATCATGCCGACCTCAAGGATGAGGAAGGAGATCATGTAGCCCTTCACCCGATCCTTTATCGGCCCGAAGCTGGCCAGAATGCTGATCCACGTCAAGGTCGTGCTAAGGACCACGAGCAGGACGCTCATGCCGTCAACGCCGACCTTGTATTGGATGCCGAAACTTGGAATCCAGTCGAGAGCTTCCTTGAACTGGAAGCCCGGCTGGGCGGACGCGAATGACGCCAGCAGGAGCAGCGAGAAGACCCAGGCCACCAGCGCGGTCCCTAAGGCGACGAAGCGGGCCAGGTTTGGCCGGCTGCCCGGCAGGCACGCAACCACCAGCGCCCCGACGGCCGGGGTGAAGGTTATGAGGCTCAGGATCGGCAGGTCGGACAGGCTCATCGTCTGGCTCTCCTACCGGGCCGCGATCAGGAGATACGCGACGACCATGACGATCAGTCCCAGGGCGATGCCCAGAGCGTAATTCTGGACGCGGCCGGTCTGGACTCGCCGTAGCCTGGCGCCGGCTCCGGTGGTGAGCGTGCCGACGCCGTTGACCGTGCCATCGATGACGGTCCGGTCGAACCACCAGGCGCCGTAGGCGAGGCGGCTGCCGATGACCACGAACAGCACGTGGTTGATGTCGTCGAACCACCACTTGGCCAACGAGGCGCGGTACAGGAACGCCAGGCCCGTGGAGCCGCTGGCGGCAGCGACCAACTCAGGCCGAGGCTGGGCTCGCAGACGCAGCTCTGGAATCTCTACGCCGAAGAGCCGCCAGGCCAGCATGATCGCCACGGCCACGAACACCGTCGTGCCTATAGCCAGGGCGCCGTCGATACCGAAGAAGGAGTACGCCGCCTCGGCGTGCCCGCTCGCGGCGATCGTTCCTTGGAATACCGGCGTCAGCCAGGTGTGGAGCAGCCCCGATTCGGGTGGGAGGCCAATGACCATGCCCAGCAACACAGCCGGGATGGCCAGGAGAATGAGCGGTCGTGTCATGGAATGCGGCGACTCGTGAACGCGGTGTTCCTTTGACGGATCGATGCGGCTCTGGCCCCAGAAGGTCATGCCCATGAGGCGGAACATGTAGAACGCGGTCATGCCGGCTACCAGGAAGCCCACTGCCCAGACCCACAGGAAGCCATTCTTGAACGCTCCTGCCAGGATTTCGTCCTTGGAGAAGAAGCCCGCCAGCGGAGGGATGCCGGAGATCGCCACCGAGCCGATGAGCATCGTGGCGTAGGTGATCGGTATCTTCCGCGACAGGCCGCCCATCTTGCGCATGTCCTGCTCGCCGTCGACGGCGTGGATGACGGAGCCGCTGCCCAGGAAGAGCAGTCCCTTGAAGAAGCCATGGCTCATGAGGTGGAAGATTGCCGCGGTCCACGCCCCAACACCCAGGGCGGCGAACATGTAGCCGAGCTGGGACAGGGTCGAATAGGCCAGGACGCGCTTGATGTCCGTCTGGGTGAATGCGATGGAGGCGGCCAGGATGGCAGTGAAGATGCCGATCGCGGCGACCACGACCATGACCTCCGGCGCGGCCCCGAAGATCGGGTTGGCGCGGGCTATGAGATACACGCCGGCATTGACCATGGTCGCTGCGTGGATGAGGGCGGAGACGGGCGTAGGGCCTTCCATCGCGTCCGGCAGCCAGACGTGGAGGGGGAATTGGGCGCTCTTGCCGATGGCGCCGCACAGGAGGAGGAGGGCGATGGCGATCTGCCACTCGTGCGAGACAGAGCCGAAGCGGGCGAAGACCTCCTGCATGTTCAACGTCCCGAGCTGGCTCCAGATGGCCATGATGCCCAAGGCAAAGCCCATGTCACCGACGCGGTTGACCAGGAAGGCCTTCTTGGCCGCGGTGGCCGCGGAACGGCGTGGGTACCAGAATCCGATCAGCAGGTAGCTGCACAGGCCGACCAGCTCCCAGCCGGCGAACACAAGCAGGAAGTTGTCCGCCAGGACCAGAACCAGCATCGAGAACATGAACAGGTTCAGGTACGCGAAGAAGCGCCAGCGGCCCGGGTCGTGGGCCATGTATCCGAGCGAGTAGATGTGGACGAGCATGCCGATGGTCGTGACCACCAGCAGCAGGCAGGCCGTCAAAGCATCGACGTAGAAACCGACGTCAGCGCGGAACCCGACGGCCGAAATCCAGTGCCAGACAGTGATGCTGGCGTTGGAGGCGCCGAAGGGAGAGGCATGAGCCAGCGCCACGACTGCCACAACCGAGGCGATCAGCCAGGATCCGACGACGGCCGCCATGGCGATCCGGTGGGCCGCGTCCGGGTTGCGGCGGCCGTACAGGCCGGTCGCGACGAAGCCGAGGAGCGGCAGCAGAGGGATGAGCAGAACGAGGGAGGTCATCGGGCTATTCGCTCATCGAGTCGTACTCATCGACCAGCGGCGTTTTGCGGTTGCGGTAGATGGCCATGATGATTCCCAGACCGACCGTGGCTTCGGCCGCGGCGACGGCAATCACCAGCAGGGCGATGACCGACGCGTTCTTGTTGAGCGGAGCCACGAATGCGCCGAAAGCGAGCACGGTCAGATTGACCGCGTTGAGCATCAGCTCGATCGACATCAGCATGCTGATGGCGTTTCGGCGAGCCAGGAACCCGAAGGTTCCGATGGCGAACAGCAGGCCCGACAGGACCAGATATGAGTCCAGCGAACCGCTCACTGCTCATCCTCCTCGGCGCGGCCGGAATCGTTACGGGCCAGGTACACCGCTCCGATGACGGCCGCGGTGAGCAGGACGCTGACGGCCTCGAACGGAAGCACGTAATCGCGGAATAGCATGCGGGCCACATCTGCGGTGGTCGTCCAGATGCGCTGACCGGCGTCTGGCCAAGCCGTGGACGTGACCGCCACCGCAATGAGTACCGCGATGGCAACGGCGACGATGGCAGCGGCCCAGGCCTGTGTCTGGAACGCAAGGCGGGTCGGTGCGTTCTTGGTCTGGGTGAGCATGATTGCAAACAGGACCAGGACGCTGATCGCCCCGATGTAGACCAGCACCTGCGCCGCCGCCACGAGGGGATTGCCGAGCAGGACGTAAATGCCCGCCAGCGAAGCGAACGAGGTGATGAGCGCCAAGCCGCAGCGGATTATGTCGCGCATGGTCACGACGAGCAGCGCCGACCCGAGCAGCATCCCGGCCAGGACAAGGAACAGCACGTCATCCCAGCGGACCGCGGTCAGCGGGACGGTGTTGCCTATGGGCATTTCTCGCCGCCCTCCTCAGGATGGGCCGCTACTCCGGCCTCGAGCGCTTGGGTCATTGTCCGTCCGACTCGTTGCGCTCGCCACGGTCGCCACGGTCGCCGTACGCGGTCGCGAGTGATCGTGGCAGGCCCGGCAGCTTCTCCGCCGGATCCTCCAAGCGGCCCTCGGCCAGGGCTCGGGCAAGCCAGTCGCGTTCGTGCTGGATGTAGGTGACCTCGGTCTCGCGGTCCAGGGCGGCGATGCTGATGAGGTCGATCATCGGCTGCGATCGGTCGGTGTGGGCCAACTCGTCGTCCTGGCCGCCTCGCAGAGCGTCGTAGGGGCACGCGTCGACGCAGATACCGCACAGGATGCAGCGGCTCTCGTCCACGTCGTACTTCTCCAGGACGCGTGGCTTGGGCATGAGTGCGCCCGTCGGGCACGTCTCGGCACACCGTCCGCAGGAAACGCACGGGGTATCGTTCAGGCTCATGTCAAGCGGCGTCGTGACCAGCGTGTCGAAGCCGATTCGCATGAAGTCGTAGCAGGCCGCGCCAACCACATCGGCGCAAACGGAGGCGCAACGCCCGCAGTCGATGCAGCGCGACGGCTCGCGCAGGATGAAGGCGTGGCTGTCGTCACGGACGTAGTCGTGGTTGGCGCCGGTGAAGCGGTTCTCTGTGACGCTGCGGAAGCCGGCGCCCTGGTCGTTGCCGGGCTCGAGGGTCGGAAGGGTGGTCTGGTATTCGATTCCCAGGCGGCGCAGGTCGCAGTTGCCCAGCGCCTCGCAGGTGCACTGCAAGCAGCGGGTGGACTCGGCCATCACCTCTGTCTGGGTGTAGGGAATCTCGTACTCGACGTAGCTCTTGGACCGTTCCTTGGCCGGCAGGGAGCGCAGACGGTGGCGCTGCTCCTTGGGTTCGTCGGTGAAGGGCGTAATCGAAAGGAACTCCGGCACAGGTTCCGCCAGCGTCTGCTGGGTCTTGAGGCCGGTGAGGTCCATGCCCTTGAGATACGCGTCCACCGCGTATGCGCAGCGCCGGCCCTCGGCCACGGCCTGGACCACCGTCGCGGCGCCAATGCGGACGTCGCCGGTGCCGAAGACGCCATCCCGGCCTGTGGTGAACGTGACAGCGTCGGCCTGGAGCCTGTATCGGACGGCCGTCAAACCCTCGTTGCCCGGCCCGAACCAGGACAGGTCCGGTCCCTGGCCGATGGCGAGCAACACCCGGTCGCACTGGATCACGAACTCGGTGCCGGGCGCCGGCTGGGGGCTCCGACGTCCAGAAGCGTCCGGTGCGCCGGCCTGCATCCGGATGAACTCGACGCCCGTGACGCGGTTGGTCTCGTCCACGAGTATTCGCGTCGGGCCGGCCTGGAAGATGGCCTTGCCGCCCTCCTCGAGGGCTTCGTGGACCTCGCTCGCGGCCGGCATGTCCTTCATGTCGCGGCGATAGACCAGGGTGACCTGTTTGGCTCCCTGGCGGATCGATGTCCGCCAGCAGTCCATGGCCGTGAAGCCGCCGCCGATGACCACGACGCGGGTCCCCTTGTGGCCCGGGTACGGCAGACCCAGGGCGGCGGTCTTGAGGTACTCGAGTCCGTCGATGGCGCCATTGGCGGTGTCGTTGGGGATGCCGAGCTTGTTCGTGTCGTAGCAACCCGTAGCCACGACGGTGGCCCCGAAGCCCTGGTCGCGCAGATCGTCAAGGCTGAAGTCGACGCCGAGGGCCTTGTTGCAGACGAGCCGCCCGCCGAGACGCCACACCGCCTCGTATTCGGGATCCAAGACCTCGGCTTTGGGCAGCCGATATTCGGGGATGCCGTAGCGGAGCATGCCGCCCGGGGCCGCGTCGCGCTCGAAGACGGTCACGTCGTGTCCGGACATCAGCAGGTAGTAGGCGGCGGACATGCCGGCCGGTCCGGAACCGATGATCGCAACGCGCTTGCCCGTCTTTGGCTCGGTCTCGAACGGCAGCGGCGGCTCGATGCCTTCCTTCTGGGCCTGCAGGACGATGTCGCCGGCGTAGCGGTGGCTGTCGCGGATGGCGATGGCCTCGTCGACCTCATCGCGGCGGCAATGCTCCTCGCACGGCGCAGGGCAGACGCGGCCCAGGATGGAGGGGAACGGGATCGTACGCTTGAAGATGCGCGCCGACTCGCGGAACTGGCCCTCCGCATTCGCCTTGAGGAAGCCCGGAATGTCGATGTGGCTGGGGCACTTGTTCTGGCACGGCGGCAGGCAATAGGCGTTGTGGTCGCTGAATATCAGCTCGAGGTTGGTGCGGCGGATGCGGCGGAGCTGCTCGGTCTGGGTCCGCACGACCATGCCCGCCTCTGCGGCACGGGAGCAGGAGATCGGCGGGCGATCCTCGCCCTCAACCTCCACGACGCAGATCCGGCACGCCCCGAAACCGGGCAACTTGGGCTCGTAGCAGAGGGTTGGGACCTCGATGCCGTGGTCGCGGCAGACTTCCAGGATTGTCTGGCCGACCCGGCCCTCCAGGACCCGGCCGTCAACCTCGATGTTGAAGGTCGGGGTGGACAGCGGACGCTGAGGAGCCTGAGCGGTGAGCAGGCGTTCGGCCGCCGAGTCGTCGAGCGGGGTCAAGGTGTCCTGCGGGGCCTTTGAGTCCGGTCGGCTGTCTACGCGGCCGGCCTGGCGGTTCCACGCGCCCTTCTGGTCCGCGGCCGGCCGCAGTGCCCTGGCGACCTTGGCCGGAACGACCGACTGGCTGGGGACCAGCTCCGACGATTCCGGAGCGGTGGCATTTGGCGGCGCGATCCGAGCCATCGACTTGGCGGATTTCCCCGTCTTGGCCGGCGCCGGAGTCGCGTCCGTCCACTGCGGGGAGCTGGGGCTGGGGCGGGTCGTGGGTTCTCGCATGGGACGCCTCAGGAGCCGGCCCGCACACGGGACACAGCCATCATCTGGCAGATCCCGGCGGGGCAGGTGCTGTTCAGGATGTGAGCGTCGAGTTCGTCGCGGAAGTACCGGACGAGGCTCAGGAGGGAGAGCGTCGTGCGACGCTCGTGATCGCACAGGGAGCTGGCGACGATGTCGGCGGAGAGATCGGCCAGGCGGGTAAGTTCGTCTCCGCGAGGCTGACCCTCGCAAATACGGGCCCCGATCTCGGCCAGGCGCCGCAGCCCGATCCGGCAGGGAATCGTCTTGCCGCAGGCCTCGTCGGCGCAGTAGCGGGTAAGCACGGCCGCCAGGTCCACGAGGCAGGTGGCCTGGTCGATGACCACGATGGAGCCGGACCCGATGTAGGCGCCGGCCTTATCGAGGGTGTCGTGCTGATAGGCGATCGACAGGGCGCTGGGCGGAAGGATACCGCCGGACGGGCCGCCCACTAGCAGCGCTTTGAGCTGCTTCTTGGGTGCGACGCCGCCCGCAAGGTCAAGGATCGCGCCAAGGGTCGTGCCGAGCGGAACCTCGGCCACGCCCGGGTTGACCACCGCGCCGGAAACCTGGACCAGGATCGTGCCAGCGCCGGCACGAGGGCCGATGCCCGCCTGGCCGTCGGGGCCGCCGCGGATGATCGCCGGGACTTCGGCAAACGTTTGGGGGCTGTGTACCAGGGTGGGCCGGCCGAAGAGGCCGCTGGTAGTCGGGTAGGGCGGCTGCTGCTCAGGCTGACCGCGTTTGCCCTCGAGGCCCTTCAGCAGGACCGTCTCCTCGCCCAGCATATAGGCGCCCTGCAGCGCTTTGATCGAGACGTGGATGTCGAAGCCACTGCCCATGACGTCTTCGCCGAGGTAGCCGGCCTTCTCGGCGGCGGCGATCGCTTCCTCCAGGACGCGGATGGCGTCCCTGGCCTCGGCTCTCACGGCCACGATGACCTCCGTGGCGTTGACCGCGAAGGCGGCAATTGCCGCGCCCTCCAGGACGGCGTACGGGTTCATTTCGAGGAGCAGACGATCGGTCATGACTGCCGGATCGGACTGGCAGGCGTTGACCACTACATAGCGGCGATCGGCGGCGGCCAGGGAGCACAGACGCCACTTCTCGCCGGCGGAGAATCCGACGCCGGCCCGGCCGCGCAGGCCGGACTTGGTGACTGCGGCGGTCGTCGCAGCAGGGCCGAGCTCCTCTATAGCCGTGTGCAGGCCGGCAAACGCGCCGGCCTTGACGGCCGCGTCGAGGTTGGCGGGCTTGGCTTGAGGCTTGGCGGGGATCAACAAGCGGGGCCACTTGGCCGGCGTGGCCAGGACGGTCACGTTGGTCATGCGACGTTCTTCCCGACGAGGCCGCGGCCCCACGCGGCGGCGCTCTTTTCGATGAGTTGCTGCGGCTGGCCGTCCAGCAAGACGAGCGGTGACGGCGCCCCGGGGACGTGGACGTGGAGTTGTTCCAGAGCGACGCCGTCCGCCGAAGAGCGGCCCATTTCCGTGCCCAGGGCTGCGGCAAGCGCGGCGGCGATACGGCTCGAGCCGGCGATCAGGCAATTCGTGCAGCGGCACACCGCCACGGTCCGGATCGGTCGTTCGAAGCGCAGGTGGCGGTAGTAAGTGGCGGCACCGAAGATCAGGGCATACGGCATGCCCGATGTCTGGCTCATACGCTTCAGCGCGCCGACGGGCAGGAAGCCGTACGCAGCCTGGATCTCCGCCAGGATGGCCAGCAGCTCGGTGGGGTCGAAGTCGTACTTCTCGAGGATCTGATCCACCCTCGTGGGATCGATTGCCTCGAAGTGCTCGTACGCTGGATCGGGAACGGGGCGGCCGGAGCGGCGCAGGGCCGACTCCTCACGGCGCTCGGCGTACATCTCGGACGCGCCCCAATGGACGTGGAACCGGCCCTTGGTGTCAAACCCGCCCATATCGATACATTCGACGGGGCAGGCCTGGGCGCATTGGAAGCACGTCTCGCATTTGATATTGCCCAGCTCGTCGTAAAGGAGCTGCAGGCGGCCGCGGAACCGGACGGCGATATCCGGCGCGGCCTCGGGGTACTGGATCGTGGCCTTGGGCGCGAAGAAGCGGCGCAGCGTCAGCGCCATGCCCTTCGCGATGCCCAGACCCGGAACGAAGCTCATCGTGCGCTCACTGGTGCAGCAGGACGACGGCGGTCGCCGTCACGAACAGGTTGAGAAGGGAAGCGGGCAACAGCCATTTCCAGGCGAAGCCCATCAGCTGGTCAATACGGACGCGAGGCAGGGTGCCCCGCATCCAGACGAATACGAATACGAAGGCGTAGGTCTTGATCATGAACCAGGTCAGGCCCGCGACCCAGTCGAAGGCGATGAAGCAGGCCAGGCCCACCACCGCCAGGCCGGCTGCCCCGGCAAAGATGAAGCCGAGGATGTAGGCCGGCATGTCGAACAGAGACCAGTCCTTGCCGCCGAAGATCCGGATCATAACGGCGAAGAAGTCGGTGGCCAGGAAGCCGCCCATGATGAGGATCGCAAGCCAACCAATTGCCCCCCAGGACCACGGGTCGAACCAGTTGAGATTGGACGGCCAGGGCCAGTTGAACGGAGCCGTCCAGCCGCCGAAGAAGAGCGTCACGATCAGGGCCGAGACGATGAAGACGTTCACGTACTCGGCGAAGAAGAAAAAGCCGAAGCGCATGCCCGAATACTCGGTGGCGAAGCCGGCCACGATCTCCGAGTCGGCCTCGGTCAGGTCGAATGGCGTGCGGTTCGCTTCGGCCGTTGCGGCGATGAAGAAGATGAGCGCGGCCAGTGGCTGCTTGAAGACGAACCAGTCGAACACCGAGCCGGACTGCTTGAGGACGATCGCGTTCAAGCTCAGCGTCCCGGCCAGCATGACCACGCCCACAACCGAGAGGGTCAAAGGGATCTCGTAGCTGACCATCTGCGCCGCCGAGCGCAGGCCGCCCAGGAGCGAGTACTTGTTGAAGCTGGACCAGCCGGCCATGAGCAAGCCGAGTACCGTCAGACCGCTCATGGCAAACAAGAAGAGCAGGCCGATGTTGAGGTCCTGCCCGAACAGCCCAGGCGCGAAGGGGATCACCAGCAAAGTCAGGACGCTGGCGGAGTAAGTCACGACCGGGGCCAACGTGAATACCGCCAGGTCGGAGCCGGTCGGGGCGAAGTCTTCCTTGGCCAGCACTTTGAGGCCGTGGACGACGCTCGCGGCCGAGCCCCACGGTCCGACCCGGTTCGGCCCGACGCGCAGGTTCATCCGGGCGATGACCTTGAGTTCCATGTATATCAAGACGAAGGCCGTCGGCACGGTCAGGCCCAGGATGCCCAGGGCGGCTACCGCGAACCGGACCAGGGGCAGGTTGGCGCGCAGGAAGTCCATGAATGGCGGGCCGAGCAGGACGAGCGAAACGACGGTGCCCACGCCGAAGAACAGAGCCAGCGGAATGAAGATGGCCGCCAATCGGCTCTGCAGGGACATGCGGCCCCACGCCTTGGTCGCAGAACTCATCGTCCGGCCTTCACTTGTCGATCCCACCCATAACCGGATCCAGAGACGAGACGATGGCCATCGTGTCGGCGATCAGGTTGCCCGGCAGGAGCAGCGGCACGGCCTGCAGGCTCACGAAGCTCGGGTCGTGGATGCGGAAGCGGAACGGCTGATCCGAGCCGTCGCTCACGGCGTAGACGCCCATCAGGCCGCGCGGCCCCTCCACTGCCCCGAAGGCTCGACCCGGCCGGGGCCGCAGCAGGCGCGGCAACTTGGCCATGATCGGGCCGTCGGGCATATTGTTGAGGCACTGGTCGATGATTCGGATCGACTCGCGGACCTCATCGACGCGGATCAGATAGCGCGCCAGCGAGTCGCCCTCGTTGCGCGTCGGGATGCTGAAGTCGAGCTCGGGATAGACACTGTAGGGGTGGGCCCGGCGGACGTCGAACGGGATGCCGCAGGCCCGCAGGTTGCCACCCGTGACGCCAATCCGGACGGCCGTCTTGCGGTCCAGCACACCCACGCCGCGGGCCCGTCGAGCGAAAATCTCGTTCTCGTTGAGGAGCGTTGCATTCGCCTCGGTCTGCTTGGCCGCGCGACTCATCCAATCGCCCAGTCGGCTCAGGAACTCGTGGTTGAGGTCGCCGTTCACGCCGCCGATTCGGAAGTAGTTGAACAGCATTCGGGCGCCGGTCAGCGCGGCCAGCATCTCCACGATTTCGTCGCGCTCGATGAAGCTGTACAGGATTGGTGTGAGACCGCCCATATCCAGGGCCATGAAGCCCATGAAAAGGGTGTGGCTGGCCACTCGGAGGAGCTCGGCGGAGAGGACCCGGATGTACTCGGCGCGCCTCGGAATCTGCACTTCCATGAGACTCTCGAAGGCCAGCACCGCGGCCCATTCCTGGTACAGCGAGCTTACGTATTCGAGCGGATCTACCTGGTCGATGACGTGGTAGTAGTCCGAGTTCTCGCAGATCTTTTCGACACCGCGGTGCAGGTAGCCAAGGACCGGGTCCACGTCCACGACCTGCTCGCCGGACAGTTTGAGAACCAATCGCAGCACGCCGTGGGTAGCCGGGTGGTGGGGGCCCAGGTTCAGGAACATCTGACCTTCGCCCAGGGTGTAGAACTCAGACTCGCGCTCGGTCCGGGTTGGGTAGGGCGGAATGGGCTTGAATAGGTCGGCTCCGACCTGGCGGTCGAGCATCACCCGCGGATCATCCATCGACGGATGCGGCCCGGACTGCGCGCCGGACCCGGCGGAGCCGGTCACGGGCTTGGGGGTGCGCTGGCGGGTTGCCATGTCGATCCTCAGCTCGCCGGGGACCGGCGGATGCCGGCGGCCGGGTCATCCGCTATCACTTCTGGGGCGTGTGGCCGCTCCACGTGGCGCACGCCGGCGCCCGGAGATCGGGCGGCGTCATCGGGCAGGAAGAAGTCCTTGCGGAGCGGGAAGCTGGTGTAGTCGGGCGGCATGAAGATGCGGCGCAGATCGCGATTGCCCTCGAAGATGATGCCGAACATGTCATAGGCCTCGCGCTCCATCCATTCCGCGCCGGACCACAGGAATGTGACCGACGGAATTCGTGGATTGTCCCGCTGGATGCCGCCGGCGATTACTCGCAGCCAGTCTGTCGTGGTCTCGCTCCACAGGTGATACACGACCTGCATGACCTTGCCGGTGTCGACGCCGGCCAGATCCACGAGCAACTCGAATCGGAGATCGACTGCGTCGTGGAGAGTGCGCAGAACATCCGGGACGCTGCCCGGCTCGATTCGAAGTTCGGTCTGGTCAAGGCGCTGCCGAATCTGACCCTTGATGCTGGCACCCAGGCGCGCTTCCAGTCGACGTGCGAGGTCTCGATCCATCGGTCAGATCTCGTCCGGAACGGTGGGGCCGATGTCGCGGGTGTCCCAGTGGCCGCGCTGGTCCTTCACGATCTGGCCCAGCTGGAGCATGCCGTAGATCAGGCCCTCAGGCCGCGGCGGGCAGCCGGGGATATATACGTCCACGGGCATGATCCGGTCGATGCCCTGGATCGTGGAATAGCTGCGCTTGTAGCGTCCGCCCGAGACGGTGCAGTCGCCCAGAGCCACGCACCATTTGGGCTCGGGCATCTGCTCCCATATGCGCAGCAGCGGGCCGGCCATCTTGGTCGTGAGGGTCCCGGCGACGATCAGCACGTCGGCCTGGCGCGGCGAGGCTCGGAACGGGAACATGCCCCAGCGGTCCATGTCGTTCTTGCTGGTGGCGGCGGACATCATCTCGATGGCGCAACAGGCGAGGCCCGAAAGGAGCGGCCAGAGACTGTTCGACCGAATGAGGTCGAGGATGTAGTCCGCCTTGGTGGGCACGACATCGAGGGCGCCCCAGCGCCCGTTGTTCACTCGGCCGGCGTCGGTGAGGCCGAACTCGCGAAGGTGGGTGATGTCGGTTGGCGCGCCACCGTTGTAGGCGAGCGGATCACTCGATGTCCACATCGTGTTGGGGACGACGATGGGTTTGGTGAGTGCTCCAGGGGAGAGTGGCGCCAGCGACCGCTGCTGCCCAACCGGCTTGCCGCCGGTCGGCGGCTTGGCGCCGGTCGCCGGCTTTCGGCCCTTGGTGTCGTCTATCGCCACGTCAGGACCCCCTTCCGCCAGGAGTAGGCCAAGCCGAGCAGCAGGACGAGGACGAAGGAGCCCATGCTTACCAAGCCACCGACGAGCAGATCGCGGAATACGATCGCCCAGAGGTAGATGAAGACCACCTCCACGTCAAAGGCGACGAAGAGCAGGGCGTATATATAGAAGGAAAGGCCGAAGCGGCCCCAAGTGTCGCCGAAGGTGTCGATGCCACTCTCGTAGGGCAGGCCCTTATGGCGGTCGCCGCGGTTGCGGTGGGAGATGAACCAGGCCAGGCCGATCGTCAAAAAGACGAAGCCGACTCCGCAGGCAGCCAAACCCAGGACGTACCAGATGCCTGTCATCAATCTCCAGCCTTGCCAGTCGACCGCGGTGAACCTCCGCGGCGTCTGGGCGCGAGCGGTGCTCTCGGGCGGCCACGGACACGGGTTCGAATGCCAGATCCCTCGCGGGCAGTTCAGTCTACCAGTAGAGGTGAGGCCCGGGGATTTGCGCGGCCAGGGGTGACGGCGCGAGCATCCTCCGCCGGCCCCGATGCGGCCCGGGCTCCGGCCCCGATGCGGGGATGGGGCTAGCATCTCGCGGTGAGCAACCGCAGGCCGGTGTGAGATTCGAGTTGGTGCGGGAGCGCGTCTCGGCGTTGCCCCGGGATCTGCCCGCGGCGCCGGCCGTCCTGACGCCCATCCGGATCGACACGGACGAGCCCCCGTTTCCGACGGATCCATTTCGGCGCGGACGCGCGGCCGCGGTCCTCGTGCTGCTCTTCCCCGATGACGAGGGCCAGGCCAGGGTTCTGCTGACGACCCGCGTGCCCCAAGGCATCCAGCACGCCGGTGAGGTGAGCTTTCCTGGCGGCCACGTTGAACCGACCGACGCCGACCCCATCGACACCGCGCTCCGCGAGGCGGAGGAGGAAGTGGCGCTGGACCGGGTCGGGTGCGGGCTGACCGTCATCGGGGCGCTGGAGCGCGTAACCATTCCCGTTTCCGGGTACCGCATCACGCCTGTGGTCGCGCTGGCGGAGCGCCGTCCCAAATGTCGTCCGGCGCCGGACGAGGTGGCGCGCATCCTGGAGGCGCCGGTGGAGGCGTTTCTGCCCGATGCACCCGTTGAGCTTGAGGAGCGAACGATCCGGCAGCGGCTCATCCGATACGGCGTCTACCCGGTGGAGGGGGAGCGCGTCTGGGGCGCCACAGCCCGAATTCTCGGCCAGCTCGGGGCGCTGCTGGCGACCGAAGTGGCTGTCGGGGAGCCCGCAGCCGTGGCGCAGTTTGGGCCGGGCCTCGAGGTGGCCATTCGGATCGCGTCCGACCCGGATCGATTGGCCATCGACGCCTTTGTGGAGGCGTTGGCCCCCGAGCTCGCGCACGCACTTCCGCCCGCCTCGGCGATGCTGCTGGCCGAAGCCACCGGCAATGGCCCCGGCTCGGGCCGAATCGTTGGCCTGGCGAGCTGGGCGCCGTGGGACCGCGACCGTAGCGCTATCGACCCGCGCGGATTCGAGGGGCTCACGATGCCGGGCGAGCAGCCGGCCGAACTGACGCTCCTGGCGGTTATGCCCCGATTGCGCGGCCACGGCATCGGTGGCCGTCTCACGGAAGCCACCGCTGATGCCGCACAGGCCTCGGGAAGCAGCAGGCTGCTGGCCTGGACCCTCTCCGATGCGGCCGTCCATCCTTCATCCGCGGCCGCGCGAGCTTTCTTCCGCTCGAATGGTTTTGTGGACATGGCCGTCGACCGACGCCATTTGGCGCGCGGCGAGGATCGGCTGCTACTGTCCCGAGCGCTCCGCTGACGGCGTCCTACCTGGGTTCGCCCTCGGGCGACTCGTGCTCCGGCGAGCCTTCGGCCACAGGTAAGACTGAGCCGTGATCCGGGTTCGGCTCCGCGTCCTCGGCCCTGTTGCGCCAGTCGGGGGCCTCCAGCAGGAGCGGATCGGCATCTCCAGCTTCGGCCGCGAACTCGACAACGATGGCCCGCATCGGCGTCAGGTCCGTCCATGCCGCGTGGATCACGTTCGGCGGCCATACCACCGCCTCCCCGGCAGCGACGCGGGAGCGTTCCTCGCCAACCTGAACGAAACCGCCGCCCTCGATAACCACGAGGTAGCTCAGATTCGGATTCGAGTGCGGCGCGATGACCGCGTGCGGACGCAGGGCCAGCTCGGCGACCATGCCTCTAGGGTCGACGTGGATCGTCTGCGATTCAACGCCGCGAGATCCGGGAGGACCTTCCGGGTGACGATGGCCCACGCCGAAGCGCCGGATTTCCATGGGCTTAGAAACGCAAAAACCGCGCACATTGGCGCGCGGTTTTCGGGACGGCGGAACGCACCGTGTTTCTCGTTGCGGTTACCGCCGGCGACGCTTGGCCTTGCCGGGTGCCTGGCGCCGGATAGTGGCTTCGGGGTGCGACGTCTTGTGCTGGAAGTAGCGCTGGCGCGCAAGCCGCTCCTCGTAGACCTGAATAAGCGGCGGAAAGTGGACGAAACGGATCCACAGGAACAGAAAAGCGCCCCCGATGATCGTCGGCAGCACGAACAAGAAGTCGAAGCCGAAGATCGTGAACATGAGAAGAAGGCTGAAGACCCCGATGGAGGTCCACATCAGCCATTCGTTCAGGTCCAGGAAGACCGTGTACGCATGCAGCCGCCGCCCCTGGAAGTTGTAGAAAATGAGCGTGACGACGAGCAGGGTTGCCGCCAGCCACCACGTCGGATTCCAGAGCGGTCCAAAGTTTTCCTGATTGAACCCGATGAACAGATACTCCCACGGCGCACGATTCACGCGAACCCTCCGTGCCTCAAGTCGTTGTCGGTCATATGACCTGGATAGGCGCTCAGCTGGCCAGCCCCGTGCTTCGACAGCGAGACCTGCGTCAGGCGGCCGACGCCGGCGACCGAACGCCAACGATGTTGCGCCCGCTGAGTATGCCATGACTGGACGGTATACTCGGCGCAATCCGGTAACACGGGCGGTTCTGGGCCCCGAATACCGACACTGACCGGTGCAAACAGTCCGCGACTCGGAGGCGCCCCGCCTCCCGGCCCGGATCTGTGGCAATTTGGAGGTACGCCTGGTGCGAGCGCTGCTCTCTGTGGCGAGCCGCGAGGGCATCGGTTCGTTCGCCCGCAGCCTCCTGGACCTCGGCGTCGAAGTCTTCGCCACAGATGGCACCCGCGAGGCATTGGCCGGGCAGGGGATCGAGGTTCAGTCCATCTCGCAGCTGACTGGCGTGGAACTGATTGCCGGCGACCAGGTCAAGACCCTCCACCCGGCGGTTTACGCCGGTATCCTGGCGCGGCGGGACAAGCCGGAACAGCTTGCCGAATTGGAGGCCCAAGGGATCGGCCTTATCGACCTGGTCGCGGTCAACGTCAGCCGCTTCGCGCCGCAGGTCGGAGCTCGACTGGTCCCGATCGACGAAGCCATCGAGATGATCGACGTGGGCGGCGCGGCCCTGCTCGCGGCTGCCGCGCGCAACTTCGCCGGGGTGACGGCCATCGCCAATCCCGCGCGCTACGACGCCGTGATCGCCGACATCCGGGCCCGCGGGAACGCCTCGGCGGAGCTAAGGCAGAGGCTCGCCGCCGAGGCATACAGCCTCGTGGCCGCTTACCACGCAGAGGTGGCGGCATACCTTTCGAATGCCTGCGGGGAACAATTCCCCGATCGGCTGGCGCTCGTGCTGGAGAAGGTTGCGGACCTGCGGTACGGGGAAAACCCCACTCAACCGGCCGCGTTCTACCGCGAGACGACTCACCGCACCGGCACCCTGGCCGACGCCACGCAACTGCAGGGTTCGCGCCCGTCCTTCAACGATTTGCTGGACCTCGACGCCGCATACGCCTTCGCGACCGACTTCACGGCGCCCACGGTCGTGATCGTCAAACACACCGATCCAGTCGGCCTCGCGTCGGCGGATGAGCTGGTCGATGCCTATCGGAAGGCGCTCGAAACGGACTCCGTCTCGTGTTTCGGTGGCATCGTGGGCGTCAATCGGCCGTTGGACGGCGCGACCGCCCGAGAGATTGCGGCAAATTCGTTCGAGGCCGTTGTAGCGCCGTCATTTACTCCGGCAGCCATCGGCATCCTCGCCCAGAAGCCGCTCCTGGGGCTGCTAGCCGTTCCGGATGGACCGACTGAAGGGCCGCGCGACTACGGCATCGCCAACCTGGACTTCAAGCGCATCGCCGGCGGGCTGCTGGTCGAAACCAAGGACGAACTCGGGCTGGACAAGACACAGCTCCACGTCGTCACCAAGCGGCGCCCGACCCTCGAGGAATTGACGGATCTGCTGTTCGCCTGGCGGGCCGTTCGCCACGTCCGCTCGAATGCCATCGTCCTGGCCCGGGGCGGCTCCACGGTTGGGATCGGCGCGGCTCAGTCGAGTCGCCAAACGGCTGTCGAGATCGCCCTGCGGAGAGCCGGCGACCGTGCCAAGACGGCAGTTATGGCCAGCGATGCTTATTTCCCGTTTCCCGACGGAATCCAGATTGCGGCTCAAGCCGGCGTAACGGCGATCATCCAGCCCGGCGGCTCTATCCGCGACGAGATGGCGATCGAGGTCGCCGACCGCCACCACATGGCGATGGTCTTCACTGGGCGGCGCCACTTCCGCCACTAGCCACCAGACCTGAGCGTGGAATCGGCTCGCCCGACCTCCGGAACGCGGACAGACCCGTGATTCGCCGAAACGGAGACAAATCCTGCTCAGATGGCCTCGACGGGTCGGCGCTTGAGGAGCCGTTCAAGTACTTGGGCGACGCCGTCCTCGTCATTGCTCGCGGTCTGACGGGACACCGCCGCTAGGACCCGGGGGTGCGAGTTCGCGATGGCAAAAGCCGTGCCTGCCCAGGTGAGCAACGGCAGGTCGTTTGGCATGTCGCCGAAGGCGAGCACCTCGGCCGCATTGATGCCCAGCCCATCGCAAAGTCGCGCCAAAGTGGTGGCCTTGCTGACGCCAGGCGCACTGATTTCGATCGCGGAACGCTCCGGATTCGAGTGGGTCACTTCGGCCAGTGCGCCAATGACCTCCCCAGCGATGGCCAGCAGATCGTCGGCGGTCCATTCGCGGTGGCTGAACAGCAGCTTGACGACGGGCGACTCCAACAGTTGATGGATATCTGCCACGTGTGCGTCCAGTTTCAAGTCCCACTGGTGCTTCAAGTGCCCCGGCTCGCCGGCAAAGCCCCACGCCGTCTCGACGGCAAATGTCCCGCCGGGCACAGCCTCGCGCAGGAGTCGTACGACCTCGAGTGCTGTCTCGCTCTGGAGTGGGTAGGAGTCGACGATGGACTCGGCGCGCAGGTCGTAGGTGATCGCACCGTTGGCGCAGATGGCAATCCCATGGTGGTCAGTCATGGCGGCGACAGGCCCCATCCATCGCGGAGGACGGGCCGTGATGAACACGAGCGCGACTCCAGCTGCCTCGAGCTGGGCTAGAACGTTCCTGCTCCGGCTCGAGACTGTGCCGTCGGATCGCAGGAGGGTGCCGTCCAGATCGGTGGCCACCAGACGAACATGCTGGAGCCAATCGACAGTTGTGCTCGAATTCACCCTCGGATTCTCCAGCAGTTCACTGCAAGCCGGTCGGCGCGACGATGGTGCCAAGTCTAAGGCGCGGTTATCGCCGGATGCGACGGTCTGCTATCAGTCGCCGGCGTGCGTGCCTCTCCCAACGAGCGGGTATCTCGGCCGTGGTCGAGCCCGACCGGGAGCGTGGGAAAAGTCCCTGCTGCCCAAAGTGATCCGCCGGGGCATCTTCCCCGAATAGAAGGGTGACAGCCGAGCGGACTTGACGGCCCGATCGGTCGGTCGGAGGAAGGGAGCCCGTTTTACGGGCTAGGGAGCGTGGCGGGCGGCAGACCGGCGAGCCCAGAATGCCGGGAGGGAATTGCCGCCCAGCCACGTATCGACCGCAGAGGTTTCGACTTGACGCGACAGCGCGTACTAGTCGGACGCCAAGACGCCGACCTGCGGCTTATTGCGGGCAAGCCGAATGGGCCCGAATGGTTTTGGAGCGTTGCCTTCCCGGACGGCCTCATCCACGTGGACGCCGTCACCGGCAAGGTGCCGATCGGCAAGTGGAGTTCATCGCGCTGATCGGCCTTATCTAGGCGTAGTCGACCCATCGACCTGAGCCCGAGTCCCAGCGTGCGACCGGACGGACGGCCGTGGGGCCCTCTGCCGATTCCTGACGATCCCGCGCTTGGGCGACCGATTCTCCCCAGCCAGGCGGGACCAGCTCCGGCGCGAGATCCGCGAGGGGCGCCAGGACGAAGAGTCGGCGGTTCGCCTCCGGATGAGGCACCTCCAGAAGCGCCGTCACCTTCGCCGGGTCAGCGGATCGGCCTTCCTCTGGGCGGACCACCGCCATTCGCTCTTCGCCAAAGAGAAGCAAATCCAGGTCCAATTCGCGCGGCCCGTGGCGGAACCGTTCGCGGCGGCCGAAGGCGCGCTCGATGGACTTGAGCGCCAGTAGGAGCGCGATTGGGCCGGTGTTCGCGCCCGGACCCGCCGGCACGTCCAGCGCCACCACGGCGTTGTGGAAGTCGGGCTGGTCCGCAACGGTCACCGGCGTGGTTAAGTAGAGGCGCGAGACCCCCGCCAGCGAAGCGCGTGGCAGCGCGCCCAGGGCGTGGACGGCGGCCGTGAGTGTGGCGCGGGCGTCGCCGACGTTCGCCCCTAGCCCGATGTACGTCCTGACTGTGCCCATAGCCGCCACTGCCTATCCTTCGAGAATGCGACCCGTTGTGGTGCTCATCTTCCACGCCGAGGCTCCGCCCGATGCGGGGCCGCTCGTACGCGCTCTTGCGGAGGCGCGCCGATCCCTTGCGGAACGACAGCGGGTCGCATTTCTGGCGGCCGGCGCGGACTCTACGGTCATTGTCGCAGGACCGCCCGACGGGATCCCATTTGGCGAGCGGCTGAGGTTGGCCGTGGGCGTGCCCGGCGCCGTCGGCTGGGGCCGGGGCCGGGGCGGCGTCATCGTCGTGGGGTCCGGCAGCATCCCTCTGGCGCGGCGGGAGGATCTGCGACGCTTCGTAGACGTGGCCGCGGGTCCAGGCGGGCATGCCCTGGCGAACAACCGCTATTCCGCGGACATCGTCGCGATCTCGCGGGCGGCCGATTTGGCTGACCTCCCGCCGCTCCCCGCCGACAACGCCCTTCCCCGCTGGCTCGATGAGCGGGTCGGGGTGACCGTAGCGGATCTGCGGTCGCGCTGGCGGCTGGGCGTCGACATCGACACGCCCCTGGATCTGCTCGTCCTGCGCGGCGCCGGGCGGGATGCGGCCGGGGCGGCGTTGGGCGCGTCTGCTCCGCTCATTGGCGAACGGCTGGCGGCACTCGCCCTCGTCCTGGCGAATCGCCGCGCCGAGCTTCTCGTTGCGGGTCGCGTCTCCGTAGCCACTCTGCGCTGGCTGGAGAGCGGCGTCTCCTGTCGCGTCCGAGCCCTCGTCGAAGAGCGCGGGCTCCGAGCCTCGAGCCGCCTGGCCCAATCCGGTCCGGCTGCTGGAACGCGTCCGCCGCGCTCCATCCTTGGCGAGCTGCTGGACCGTGACGGTCCCGAATCGCTGGCTCGCACCGTTGCCTCCCTGGCCGACGCCGCGGTCATCGACACCCGCGTTCTGCTCGCCCATCGCCACGGCCACGAGGAGGCGGCAGCTGCGCTCCCGGCGGCAGCTGCGCCGCCCATTCGCTGGCCGAGCGCCGAGGATCGCTTCGCGTCGGACCTGCTGTTGCCGGCGGCGATCGCCGATCCGTGGCTCCGCGCCCTGACCGAATCCGCCGCCAGGTCTGACTGCGAGCCCAGTGGCCCGATCCTTCTGGGTGGCCACACTCTGGTAAATGGCGGATTGCGCCTGCTCGCGCAGCGAGCTCGTGCGGGGAATTCATGACGCCCGATCGCCGGCATCTTCCGCCTGCGCCGCCGCCGGCCGATGCGCCGCCGCCGGTCGATGTGCCGCCCCAGACCGACCTTTCGGCCGACGCCCGTTCGCTTGAACTCGCCGGCCTGATTCGCGCCGAGATCGAGTCCGCGCCCGACAGCCGGATCACGTTCGCCCGATTCATGGAGCGCGCCCTGTACGAGCCAGGCCTGGGTTACTACCGACAGCCGGCCGACCGCCCTACCGACGCCGGCGATTTCCTGACCGCGCCCGAGACCCACCCGATCTTCGGCTGGACGCTGGCCCGCAGGATCGAGGAGATGTGGGCTTCGTTGGGTGAACCGCGGCCCTTCTCGCTGATCGAGTTTGGGGCCGGATCGGGCACTCTGGGGCTCGCGATCCTTGAGGGGCTGCGCCGCCACGGGAGCACCGGCGTGCTCGAGGCGCTGCGCTACGAACCGATCGAATCGAACCCACACCGACTGGCCGACCTGGCCCGGAGGTTCGAGGAGGCCGGGTTGGCCGACCCACTGGCCCACGGAACGCCCGCCGCCGAGCCCGCCCCCGGCGCCGAGCCCGCCCCCGCCGCTGCGCCCGCGCCCGCGGTCGGCATCGTCATCGCCAACGAATTCCTCGATGCCCTACCGGTCCATCGCGTCGTCCAGCGGGGTGGCCGTCAGCTGGAGCTATTCGTCGTCTGGCGCGATCGTTTCGCGGAGTTGGCGGCCGAACCCTCGACCCCGGCCCTGGCCGAACGCCTCGCCGATGACGGCGTCGAA
Organism: Chloroflexota bacterium; assembly: GCA_025358515.1. Lineage (GTDB taxonomy): Bacteria > Chloroflexota > Limnocylindria > Limnocylindrales > CSP1-4 > Fen-1039. Next base: position 1,137 of record JANYJG010000061.1, on the reverse strand, counting down.
CTCGTGGAAGCCCAGGTTGCCGAGGTTTGTTTGGGCCTCGAGCGATGGCTGGACGATGTGGCCGCGCGCATCGCCGCCGGTTACGTCATCGCCATCGATTACGGCTATCCGGCCGCTGAACTGTACGGTCGGCGCCGTCTTGCCGGCACTCTGCTCGGGTATAGCGGCCATCGCGTCCAGGACGACCCCTTCGCGGACGTGGGCCTGACCGATCTCACGGCGCACGTCGACTTCACAGCGGTCGAGCGGCTGGCCGAGCGGCGAGGGTTCCGGGCGATCGGCATCGCGACCCAATCGGAGTTCCTGATCGCGTCCGGGTTGGAGGTCGAGCTGCGCACGGTCCAGGCTTCGCCCGACACCAAGACGGAGGACTACTTGCGAGCTCGCTCGGGCATCGTCCGCATGCTGGATCCGCGTCAGATGGGTCGTTTCCGGGTCTTGACGCTCGCCCGAGGAGTCCTACCTGGGCCTCGATAGGTCACCTCCCGCATTGCCCTGGACGTGCGGGTGAGCCAACCTTGCGCAGGAGCGTGGGGGAACGCGACGAGAGTCAAAGGATCACCGGATCTCCGGCGCTCGCCGCGCCCGCTCCTTTCGAAGTATTTCACGTGTGCAACCGTCGGTCGCTACCCCAATCGACGGTTTGGCTGGTTCGCGGGCGATGCGTCTACCCCCGGGTCGCCCGCGCCGGCCCTCTCTTGGAGGGCCGCGTCGCCTGAGCCTAGTTCGACCGCTTTGGGCCGTCGTCGGGGGTGCCAGGTGTGCCAGGTGCCCAGACCCGGTCCACGGCGCCCGCCACGCCGGCCGCTTCCGGAGCCGCTCCCCGGGTCCGCGCGTCGCGCCTATCGGCGGCGTCCGCGACCATCGTTGCGTCACCTGAGCGGAATACCAGCACGCCGCCGATCGCGTCCGCGTCGCCGATCACACTGGCCCCTGGTTTGATCTCGCCTCGCACCAGGGCCCGGGCCAACTGGTTCTCCACCAGCCGCTGGATCGTCCGCTTGAGCGGCCGCGCTCCGTATGCAGGGTCCGTTCCCTCGCGAACGATGAGCGCCCGCGCTGCCGGCGTCAGGTCCAGGGTGATGTCATGCCCCGCCAGCCGCCGCTGCAGGTCCGCCAGCAGCAGGTCCACGATGG
>JANYJG010000051.1 GCA_025358515.1 Chloroflexota bacterium | reverse complement strand
ACGGCCCCAATCTCGAGGTAGCCTGCGACCAGCGCGTAGACCACCAGGACGATACTCAACCCCAGCCAGCGGCCGAGGAGCACGTCACCGCGGCGGATGGGTCGCGCCAGGATGGCCAACATAAGTCCGCTCTCTATTTCGGGGCCAATTGCCGGCGAGGCGGCGAAGACGGCGGTCATGGCCAGGACGAAGCTGAACATGAAGGCCAGCAGGACCAGGACCTGCGACACACCCACCATCTCGATCGGTCCGGTCACGGGCGAGGCCTCGGCCAGCCGCGAGAAGCCCCAGGCGGTCAGGACGGCGACGGCGGTGGTCAGTCCGACAAGGGCCCAGAGCAGCTTGCGCCGGATCGCCTCACGCAGCGTCAGTCGGGCGATGATGGTGATGGCGATCAGGCCGCTCACGGTCCCTCCCCGGATCCGGGCGTTCCCGCGCCCGCGCCGCCTTCCACACCGAGCAGCGCCATGAACCGCTCCTCGAGAGTCTGCCGAGTGGGGACGACAGCGTGGACGGCTCCGCCGCGCCCCACCAGCTCGCGGACCAGGGCGGGCACGGCCGCGTCGTCGATGCCGTCGACCACCAGCCACTCTCCGTCAAGGCGAGCCTGGCCGTGCCGAAGCGCGACTTCTAGGCCTGCGGCCCCAAGGCCGGTTACGCGCACGCTGACGCCGCGCTCCGCGAGTAGCTCCGCCATTCGCAGCTGAGCCACGACCCGGCCCCGGTCCACGATGGCGACGCGATCGCAGACCCGCTCGACTTCCGTCAGCAAGTGCGAGTTGAGGAAGACCGTTGTGCCACGATCTCGAAGCGCACCGATGATCCGCCGCACGTCCTGGCGACCGACCGGGTCCAGGGCGGAGGTCGGTTCGTCGAGGATCACAAGCTCAGGCCGGCCGAGCAGGGCGACTCCCAAGCCCAGGCGTTGCTGCATGCCCTTGGAGAAGGTCTCGGTCCGACCGTCGGCGCGATCGGTCAGCCCCATGACTGCCAGCGCCTCGGCAATCTCCCTCGCCCAATCGGACCTTGGCAGGCGAGCCAACTCGCAGTGGAGCGCCAGGATCTCGCGAGCGGTCATCCAGCTCTGGTAGCGAAACAGCTCGGGCAGGTAGCCAACGCGCCGCCGCGCCGCCACTTCACCGAGCGGTGCCCCCAAGACGTGGCCGTGGCCCGCCGACGGCTGGGTCAGCCCCAGTAGCAGCTTGACGGCCGTGGTCTTGCCCGCGCCGTTCGGGCCGAGGAAGCCGAAGACCTCGCCGCGAGGCACCGTCATCGTCAGGCCGGCCAGGGCCACGTTCCGCCCGAATTCCTTGCGGAGTTCGTTGGTCTCGATAGCCGGCTCGCCGGCACCCGGGCCGCTCACGCCCAAGACCCCCGCCTTCTGGCTTGAGCCCGTCGCGGCGAGAGCCGGCGGTCGGTAGCGGAGCAAGCCGATCGCGAAACGATCATTTGCGGAGCGTCGGTCGGCGGCTTTCGACGCGCCGGAGCCCCAGCCCTAGCCGTCGATCCGCTCCACGACCGTGGCGATCCCTTGCCCCACGCCGATGCACATCGAGGCCAGGCCGTAGCGGCCGCCGGTCCGGCCCAGGCCGTGGACCAGCGTCGTGATCAACCGCCCTCCGCTGGCGCCCAGTGGATGACCCAGGGCAATGGCCCCGCCGTCCACGTTCACGCGCGCCGGGTCCAAACCCAGCTCTCGGATGCAGGCGATCGACTGGCTGGCAAACGCCTCGTTGAGTTCGACGAGATCGAGATCGGCCACGCCAATGCCGGCCCGTTCCAGGGCCTTGCGTGTGGCGGGGACGGGCCCGAGGCCCATGACGGCCGGATCCACTCCCGCAACGGCGGTGGCCAGGACGCGGGCCATGGGGCGTAGACCAAGCTCGCGAGCTCGGCCCGCCTCCACGACGAGAACCGCCGAGGCGCCGTCGTTGATGCCGCTGGAGTTGCCCGCGGTCACGGTCCCGCCGTCGCGGAAGGCCGGCTTCAGGCGCGCCAGAGCCTCCGCAGTCGTGTCGGGCCGCGGATGCTCATCGGTGTCCACGACGATTGGCTCGCCCTTGCGCTGAGGGATCGTGATCGGCACTAGCTGGTCGCGGTAGCGGCCCTCGGCGATGGCTGTGGCCGCGTTTCGCTGGCTGGCCAGGGCGAAGACGTCCTGCTCCTCGCGGCTCACACCCATGCGCTCGGCCACGTTTTCGCCGGTCTCGCCCATCGAGTAGGGGTGGTAGGTCGCCGCCAGAGCCGGGTTGACGAAGCGCCAGCCAAGCGTACTGTCGACCATCTCGTGGGTGCCGCGTTCGTAGGCCGCCTCGGGCTTGAGCATCACGTACGGCGCTCGACTCATTGACTCGACGCCGCCGGCGATGAAGATGTCGCCATCGCCGAAAGCAATCGCGTGGGCGGCCGAATTGACGGCCTGTAGCCCGCTGCCGCACAGGCGGTTGACGGTGAGTCCGCCGACTTCGACCGGCAGGCCTGCCAGCAGGGCGGCCATTCGGGCCACGTTGCGGTTGTCTTCGCCGGCCTGGTTGGCGCAGCCTAGGATCACGTCCTCGATCAGGGCCGGGTCAATGCCCGAGCGCTCGACCAGGGCTCGGATGACTACCGCGGCAAGGTCATCGGGCCGCACGGATGCCAGAACCCCGCCGTAGCGCCCGAACGGCGTTCGCAGCGCAGCGACTATCCAGGCCTCACGAACGGATCGGTCTCGCTGGCGTCCCATGTCACTCCGATTGTACGGCCGCTACGCGCCGCCCTCCGGCGTGCTCAGGGCAGCTTGATGAGGCTCTCTAGTAGAAGCGCACGGTCATCGGTGATGATGACGTACATGACGTCATCCTTAGCGTAGACATAGCCGATCGAGAGCAGGCCCAGGTTCTGGCGGGCCGGGTCGATCAACTCCTGGACGGACCTGTTGGCGACCTTCTGTGGGCTTACATGCCAGCCGGCCTTCTTCGCCTCGGCGGCGAAGGCCGAACTGAGCACCGTCCCGTCGTAGCCCGGGACCTTGAAGGCTTCGATGATGATGTTCTCGGTCTTGGTCAAGTCCGTGGCGGCCGCAAGCGTCGCATCGTCGGGCGTCTTGCCGAACGTGGCCAGCCAGGGCGTGTAGAGCGCTTTGTCACCGCAGGGGTTGGAGGCCTCGCAGATCAGGGACGCCATGTAGGTGGAGAGCGGCATGCTGAACTTCTCGAGGGGGATTTCTCCGATCGTGCCAGGCAGGAGGGTTTCGAGCTTGGCGTCTGAGTGGGGCAGCCCGGCTGAAAGGTCCTGAGTCGGCTCTGCGGTCGGAGCGCCCATGGAGGCGGAAGTCCGCGGCGAGGGCGACGTCCCGGCCGACGTCCCGGCCGACGTCCCGGCCGACTTGGAAGGCGCAGCTGTGCGCACGGAGACTGTCGTGGTCGTGGTCGTGGTCGTGGCCGTAGCCGTGGCCGCGGCGTTGCCGCAGCCGGCCACGAAGACGGCGGCCAGAGCGGCGCCCAGCAGGGTTCGAATCGTGGCGCTGGAGCGGCGGATCATCGACTACCCCGATCCATACAGATGCCGCAGCCGTTGGTGATCGCGGCCGCCTGGTCCCGCCGAGCATGGAGTCCGTGCCCTGCGTGTGTCAAACCAGACTCGGGCGGCATTTTCGGTGCTTCATCGAACCACCTGTAATCCCCGCACTCTTCCGGCGTTTTGTTGGCAAGCGGAAAGCGTCCCTAACGGGCGGACTCAGTAGGCCACAGTCGAGCTGGAGCGATACGGCATGGACCACCAGACGCCTGACCCGGAAACCGGGTCCTCGCCGAAGGGCGCGAGGGTCGAAGATGACTTTGTCCGGTCGTTGAGACCTTCGAAGGGCGTGTGGCATCGTCGCCTTCCGGCCGCGCTGCCGTTCGCTGTCGTCGGCATCCTCATATTGTCTAGCATTGCGTTCGGGGCCACTGTTGTTCGTTCACTTGTGCCGCCGAATCCCAGCGCCACTCCGGTCATCGTCGGCGACGCTGCCACTGACGCTCCGACCCTCGCTCCGACCGCGCCCCCCACGACCGCTCCGACGGCTGCTCCGACCGCGGCCCCGACCGCGCCCCCGACGGCTGCTCCCACTGACGCTCCGACCCTCGCTCCGACCGCGCCCCCCACGACTGCTCCGACCAAGGCTCCGACCGCGCCCCCCACGACTGCTCCGACCAAGGCTCCGACGGCTGCTCCGACCGCGGCTCCGACCACTACCCCGGTCATCACCAAGACGCCTCAGCCGATTGCCACGCTTATGCTGACCAACGACCCCAAATCCCAGCCTGACGGTGTGCACCTGGTCTGGACTAAGTACACCGGCCCGCACTTCAGCTATTACGGGATCGTTCGCTCCGAAGGGACGCCCACGTTGTCGGTCGGACAGGTCCCCGGCCTTCATAACACCACCGACGTCAACGCCCGCGTCTACATCGACACGGCCCATCTCGCCCCCGGCACGTACCACTACAAGCTGTGGGCCTTCTCGGAACAGACGTTTGGCGGCAACGTTATCCCGAACTGCACCGTCGGCACGATCCTGGCCGAATCAAACGTCGTCGAAGTCACGATCCCGACCATTGCCAGCCCAACCCCAACTCGGGCCTCGGCCGCCCCGTCGGCTTCAGCCCACACATCCTAATTTCCCATCTAGTGGCCCAGACTACCCCCTGGGCTCCTCAGCAGCCCGGCACGACGGCGCCGAACTGCATGGCTGGAGCGGGCTTCGACGATAGTCGGAGCTCCTCCATCCAGGAACTACCCGCGATAGAACCGTCGCTGCAGCCACAAGAACCGCAGCAAGCGACCGATTGTGAGCGATGGGGCATGGACACGACCGAAGCTCAGCTAGAAGGAACCGAACCTTTGGTGGGCGGCCGCCTCGACGCTCCGCCGGCGCCGGAGAGAGGCGTCTGGTGGCACAAAACAGTACAGGTGGGCAATTGCTTGCATGAGGCGCGCTCCGTACCGTTCGTGGTTCAATGGAACGCGGCGGAGCTTCTCGCATGCCGGCCGACCACGAGCGCACGCTCGTGGTCAGAGCGCGCGACGACTGCAGCGCATTTGCCGAGCTCTACGACTTCTACCTCCCCCGCGTCTACGGGTTCATCTTCCGCCGCGTGCAAGACCGCTGTGTGGCGGAAGACCTCACTTCCATGACCTTTCAGCGAGCGCTCGAGAACGTGCGCCGGCCCGACTTCCGTAACGACGCATTCGGGGGCTGGCTGTACCGCGTCGCCTCGAACGCCGTCGTGGATCATGTCCGCCGCGACCGACGCTACGTTTCCCTGAGCGATTTTGACGGCCGCGACGAACCGCACGATCTGACCGTCGACGTTATGGCGGCCGCCCTGGACCGGGACCAACTCCGGAGTGCCCTGAGCGAGCTGCCCAGCAACTACCGCGAAGTCCTGGTTCTGCGCTTTTACGACGACCTGGACGTGACTGAGATCTGCGCGGTCCTCGCCTGCTCACGTGAGACCTTCGCCGTCCGACTGCATCGGGCGCTGCGCGCTCTGCGCCTGTCCACAGCCAAGGAGTCGGCGGATGTGGCCTAGGGACGCCAGCGAGATGGAGGAGATTGACAACCTGGCCGTCGGGTTGGCCGAGGCTGGTCAACTGGCGCGCTTGGCAACTGCGAATCGTGAACGACCCGATCCTGTCTTCGCCATGCGACTGCGCGCCGAACTGCTGCGCCTTCTGCCGCTGAGCGGCGCGGCATTCGCGTCGATGGATCCGACCCTGGCCGTCGAGCACCGCTTCACGCCGCTCGAGGCCATCCTGCCCGCCCAGATCGGGTCTGAGGCCGACGACGCGCGCAAGGTGGCGGCCCTAAAGACCTCGCCGCGCTGGCACTTCCGGACACGCCCCGTGTTTTCGAGGCACATCGCTGTCGGTCTGGCCGCGTCCGTGGTTGTGGCCACCGTCATGTACGGCAGTGGCGTCTTGTGGACGGGCCGACCGACCGCGTCCGCCCTGGCCGACGACGCCGTTGCGGCCACACTCGTCCGCGGCGGCGCCTCCAGCGACCTCGTGGCAGGGGTCCAACTCCACCCGGGCGACGAGATCAAGGTTGCGGCCGCTGGCCGCGCCACGCTCCACCTGGGCGATAACTACGTTCGTCTCGCAGGTGGCGCCGACATGCGCATCGACTTGCTGGACCCGAGCCAGATCATGGTCGATCAGGTCGCGGGCCGTGCCTATCACCGCGCCGAGGCCGGCGCCACGTACCAGGTGGCGACGGGTGCGGTGACGTGGCAAGGTGCGGCCACAGTCTTCGATCTCGATCGCCATTTCACCGCCGGCGGCGGCGAGCAGGTCCGGGGCCTGGCCCTTTACCATGGTCTGGGCTTGCAGGGCCCGCAGATCCATGAATCGGTCCCGGAAGGGATGAGCGCGACCGTCCACCTGAGCCGTGACGGTGCTCGCGGCGGCACGCCGGTCGTCGAGCCGATCGCGGCCCAGGCACTCGCCGATTCGTGGCTGATGGCCAATGCTGGGCTCGATGCCGGACTGGGCTTGCCGCTTGGCCAGTTCGCCTCGCTCGCTTCGCCTGAACCCACTACTCAACCCACGCCGTCTCTCGCGGTGCCCCCGACCGAGCCGTCTCCGGCGGTGCCCCCTATCGAGTCGCCAACCGCTGTGCCGCCGATCGAGCCGCCAACCGCTGTGCCGCCAACCGCGGCCCCGACGGTCGCCCCGACCGCCAAGCAAACCGCCAAGCCGAAGCCGAAGCCGACGGTGCCTGCCGATCTGGGCCGGCTCAAGATCGTCCAGGGTATCGACAATTCGTACGCGATCTCGTGGCCCAAGTACACAGGCAAAGGCTTCCAGTACTACAAGCTCCTCTATGGCAAACGGGGCACGACGCCTACCAGCCCGAGTTCGCCGTATTGGGCCTGCAACGACTCACCCTCAGCCAACAGCTGGTCCGGCGTGATCGACGCCGGCGACTATGCGGTCCGGCTGCAGGTGGTCGACGAGTCGAGTGGCAAGACGGTGATTCGAGCCCAGACTAACGTCATCGACCTCACGGTCACGACTTCCGTCTCGCCGCTGCCGCCGAACCCTGACGGACGGGACGTGACCGTCAACAGCACCGATGGCCCCTCAAACTCTTACCAGGTGGTCCGGCATCAGCCTCCGGAGTGGGCTACCAACGCGACCAACTCGCCGTCCACCAGCTCAAAGACACGCGAGTCGATTGGTTCGTCCGCAGCCCGAGCTCGGTCGGCCACGTAGTCGGCGAACAGCGACGCGAACTCGTCGTCGCCCTCGGTGAGTCGTGCCGCGACGAGCAGGTCCCTCTCCGGAACACCAACGAGGATTCGGTGGGCTGGGCCGAGGTCGACGGCCAGCCTGGCCCGGACTTCAGGCAGCAGAATCCGGGCCGCGTCGAGGCCTTCGCCCAGGTCCGACCAGACCACGTGGCGACCGCCGTCGACCTCGTCCGTCCAGGCGGCGCTACCGTCCCACTGCGCAAGGTTGGCCATGGCCGCGGCGTGGACCTTGTCCGGCCCGACTCCCCAGGCCATCAGATGTTCGATGCCGACGACGACATCGAAGCCCCGGCCCGGGATCACGTACACGAACGGAAGCCCGGCCGGGCCCGTCCGTACGACCTGCTTGCCCGGTCCGCGGCCGGCGGCCGGAAGTCGCAGTTCGCGGCCGTCCGTGCCGGTTGTGCCAACGGGCCGGAAGGCGGGGCGCAGGACGATCGCAGCAGCCGCCCAGTCATGTTCGGGCGCCAAAGAGGGAGCGGTACGCGCCGCTGGGCCTTGCTCCACCACAACCTCCGGCTCGGACCGATTCGCCGGCCCGCATTCGTCAACCTTATACACGCATCGCCAATCGAGCTGGTCCACAGCTATGAGCCCAAGCCGGCTACGCTCAGGTGGACGCATCCAAGGTCGCCCGTGCGCTGCCAGACAGAAGAAAACCGGCGGGCTTTGGGGCTCGCCGGTCTTCTTTGGTTCGGGGGCCGTTCGCGCGGCCCTGGTTGGCTGGCTAGCGGCGGATCGTGCGGCGCTGGGTTTGAACAACCAGCAGGCCGAGGCCGCCGAATGCGAGGGCGATGAGGATGAGC
>JANYJG010000046.1 GCA_025358515.1 Chloroflexota bacterium | reverse complement strand
GGTGGACGCGTTGACCACCTCCGCTACCAGCCGAACAGGCCGCCGAACAGCGTCCGGAACAGGGAGTCCACGGGGCCTGGCGATTGCTGGTTCTCGCGGACTCGGAGGCTCTGGCCGGTTGCCATGGTCGCCGGGGTGGGGGTCGGGGTGGGGGTCGGGGTCGAGGTCGGGGTTGCGCGAGCCCTTGGGGTCAAGGTGGCTGGCGCCGTCGGGGCAAGGGTGGCCGAAGTCGTCGACGTCGCGCTGGTGATCGGAGTCGAGATGGCGCTGGCACTTCGAGTCGGGGTCGCTGCCGCGGTTGAGCCCGGCGTCGGGTTGAGGCTGGGCTTCGGGGTGGGCTTGGGGGTGGGCCTGAGGGTCGGCTTGGGCGTTGGAGTCGCGGCCGCAGCGCACGGAAGCGAGAATAGGATGGCGTACAGCTTGCGGCCATCGGCGGCCTTGTAAGCACCGACGCCCATCCGCTTCCAGTTCCCCAGAATGTTATCGCGGTGGCTCGTGGAACCCATGAAGGCGACTTCGATCCGGGATGTTGCGACGGCGTCGTCCCACGTGCTCAGGCCGATGTTCTCGCCGGCAACCTTGAAGCAGTAGCCATCCTTCTGCATGTACGAAAAGACCTTTAGCTTGGACGTCGGAATCTCATGCGAGAAGTAGTCGCGGTCGCCCATGTCCCGGGCCCGCCACTCGGCTTCCTTGTGCAGGTAGCTGTCGTTGACTAGGGCGTTTAGGCCGGCCGAGGCACGGTCCTGATTAGTTAGTGAGAAGAGGAGCTGCTCATCGCTCGTACCGAAGCCGCCGGCGCTCCAACCCAAGACCGGTACTGCCGTTGCGACCAGGGACAACGCGGCGAACGCGACGGCGAGGGTCGCTACACGCACTCGGCGCATCGGGTTGGCTCGCCCAGACTTGGCGCGCACGCCACAAGTCAGGGGAGCATCGCGAAGCGCAGCGTCAGCTTGCAAGGGCGTGACTCGGTGGAAGCCCAGCATGGTCGTTCGATCGAAACCCCGCTTCGGTTTGGTGTCCAAAAGTTAGGTTCCGACGAGTCGGTTGCCAGCCCGCGAAGTCGTCCGGAGAGGCTGAGCCGGGGGTACCACGTCTGCCTGCGGTTGATTAGTGGGCACGCCTACACGTCGGAGTAGGCCCCACGCTCAGGGTCGCGCCGTCGCGCGTGCGATCGGCAGTAATCGCCGATTCTTGAGCCGTTGACTGACGTCACCGCGCACCGAACCCGCACGGGTCTCCGACTGCGGGCTGGGCCGGAGAAGGCCGGGGCCCGGAACCTCCCTACCCCGGCTTACGCGCCTCCGCTATACTCCCGGTCGCCGCCGGCAGCAACACCGAACCGCAGGTTCAGCGCCGGTCGGGATGCGTCGTGGTGGCCTTAGCTCAACCGGCAGAGCAGCGGACTGTGGATCCGCAGGTTACGGGTTCGACCCCCGTAGGCCACCCCAATTCCCCTGACCAGCTCGGGGATTGCCACGCAAGTGGTTCCAGCGCGGCCCGCCGATGAGCTCGGAGATGGCCGGCGCCCGTCCAGAGACGTCGTCGGCTACGATCGCGCAGTGAGAGCCAGCCTGTTTGCCGCCCGATGACCCCGTTCGAGGGCGGAGCGATTCTGGCCGCCGGCCTAGCCGCCGGAACCATCAACACCATCGTCGGCTCGGGCTCGCTGATCACATTCCCACTGCTGCTGGCGTTCGGCTATGCGCCGCTGGACGCCAACGTCTCCAACACGGTTGGGCTCGTGCCCGGGTCCATCAGCGGCGCCCTGGGATACCACCGAGAGTTGGTCGGCCAGCGATCCCGGGCAGTCCGCCTTGGGATTGTGTCGGGTGCCGGCGGCCTCGCCGGCGGGCTGCTGCTGCGAGCGTTCCCGGGCGCATTTGCGGCCATCGTGCCGATCCTGATCGCGGTGGCCCTCGTGCTCGTGGCGCTCGGACCACGCCTGTCGACGGCATTGGCGGCACACCGGCACGCCGACGCTCACCGATCCTGGCCTCTGGCGACTTTGCTGTTCCTCACCGCGATCTACGGCGGTTACTTCGGGGCGGGCATGGGAATCATCATGATCGCGCTGCTGGCGATCTTCGTTCCCGATGACATCCAGCGCCTAAACGGCCTCAAGAACGTCCTGGCCGGGCTGATCAACGGCGTGGCCGCGATCCTGTTCGTCTTCATCGCCCCGGTCCATTGGGACGTGGCGCTGCTGATCGCGGCGGGTTCGACCGTGGGCGGACAGCTCGGAGCGGGTGTGGGCCGAAGGCTTCCGGCGCCGCTGCTGCGGGCGGCGATCATTTGCGTGGGGTTGGTGGCGGAGGCGAGACTGTTGCTCGGCTAGGCTCCCGCGCGGCTAGCTCTCCGACCACTGCGTCGGCCCGTCTGGGGCCTCGTCCGGGTTCTCGTCTTTGGCGGTCTCGGCCAACTGCGCCGGCCGTCCAGCCTGGAGAACCGCATCGTTGACGCGATCCGCAGGTGCCGCGGCCACAAGTGGCAGCTTCACCAGGAAGCTCGCTCCGCCTTCCGGCCGGTTTGCGACGTCGATGGAACCGCCGTGCTGCTCCACTATCCACTTGGCAATCGCCAGCCCCAACCCGGTGCCGCCGACCGGCGCGTCGTCCGCTCGCCAGAAGCGCTCGAAGACGTGGGGCAAGTTCTCGGGCCTGATGCCCGAGCCATGGTCGTCGACTCGCAGGACGGCCAGACCGGGCTCCGGGCGGACTAAGACGGACACGGTGGAACCCGGGCCACTGTGCCGGATGGCGTTGTCGACAAGGATCGTGACCAGCTGGCGGAGCCGCAAGGGATCACCGGTGAGCGGCGTCGGCAGTGGATCGAGGACGACCATCACGCCGCGTTCCTCGCCCAGGGTCGCCAGTCCGGATGCCGCCTCCGCGGCGACGTCTCCGAGGTCCAGACCGACGTGTTCTACCTGTATGACGCCCGAGTCGGTACGCGCCAGGAGGAGCATGTCCTCCACCAGCGCAGTCATGATCCGGACTTCGGCATCGATGTCGCCGAGAGCCTCGCCCACGTCCTCGACTCGGCTGCGTCTGTTGCGCCGCAGGTCCTCGACGCTGGCGGCGATCACCGTTAGTGGGGTTCGCAGTTCGTGACTGGCATTGGCGGCGAACTCGCGCTGTCGCTGCAGCGCACCCTGGCGGCGATCGATCGACTGGCGGATCGGCACCAGGGCACGGCCAGCGTACAGGTAGCCGGCCAGCAGAGCCGCCAGCAACGCGGCGCCTCCACCGACAAGCAGCACCCAGAACAGAGTGCCCAGGAGCTGGACTTCCTGGGTCCTGTCTGCACAGGTCTCAACGACACCGATGATTGCGCCCGAGGAATCGTGAATCGGCGCCGAGTAGATCCTCACAGGGACATCCTGGGAAATCGTTTGGGTCGGTGTCACAAGCCGTACGGTGACGACTTCGGTCCGGATGTCGGTGCCCCCGGCCAGTGCGACCTTGACACCCGCCGAATTCGGCAGGCCACCCGGCAGGCCACGCGGCCAGACACGTTTTTGATCGGCACTGACGACCACCGGCACGATTCCGGCCCGGTCGCCACCAAATACAAGCTCGTAGGGCGAGGTTTCGCTGGGGCTTGTGCCTGCGGCAACAAGCTCGTCGGCGAAGCGGCTGAGACGCCCCGTGCTGTCCGACGCGAGAGCGTTGGCCGTGGCTGCGTAAATCGCCGCGCCGAGTAGGACGAGGATGACCAGGGTGATCCCACCGCTGACGGCCATAAGCCTCAGACGCGTCCGCCGCAGGAGTTGGGCGTCGTTCTCGGTCTGCGCTCGACCGTTGCCGGCCGGGGAAGCAGATCCGTCCCTGTCCGGGCGGCGGCGCGCCCACAAACGCGCCAAGGATGGACGATTCACCGTTCTCAGCCTTCTCGGAGGCGGTAGCCGACACCGCGGACAGTCTCGATCTGAGCGGCGGCCGGGTCGCCCAGTTTTTCGCGCAGGAGATGGATGTAGGCCTCGACGGTGTTGGGCGTAAGAGCGACGCCGTAAGGCCAGGCATAGTCGAGTAGCTGATCTCGCGATAGGACCTGGCCCGGTCGCCTCAGCAGACATTCCAGGATCGAGAACTCGCGCTGGCTCAGGTCGACCGACTTGCCGGCGACCGCAACCCGCCTGGTGCCCTCGTCCAATTCGATCGGGCCGGCTCGTAGAGCTGCCGACTTGCGCGTCGGCGGCCTTCTGCCGAGAGCCCGCAGGCGAGCCAGCAACTCCTCATACGCGAACGGCTTCACCAGGTAGTCGTCCGCTCCGGAGTCCAATCCTTCCACCCTGTCGCTCACGGAGTCACGCGCTGTAAGCATCAGGATCGGGACCTGCGAGCCCTTACGACGAAGCTCCCTGGCCACTTCGAAGCCCGACTTGTCCGGCAGCCCGACATCCAGGACGATGGCGTCCAGCTCGAGGTTGGACGTGGCGATCTCCAGGCCTTCTGCCGCCGTCATCGCCGTTTCGACGATGTGGCGGTCCTGGCCCAATAGACGCTTCAGTAGCCTGACCAGACGGGTGTCGTCCTCGACGACGAGTATGTGCACGTTCGCCTCCTAAGGCGCTGTGATCAGGATGTCCTTGGCGGTCACGATTCTGCCGCCAGAGGCGTTCGGTGCCGGGCTACTGCCCGCGGCGGCTGCCGTGTCGATCTGGACCAGCACGGTGCTGCCCGTCTTGACGTCGCTCGAGCTAGCCGAGGTTTCATTGTGATAGGTCGTGCCGCTTGAGAGGTCGACCGTAACGGTGGTTCCACTGGCCAGCTTGATAGTCATCGTGGCGCCATCGACAGACTGTACGGTGCCTGTCACCGAGCCACCGAGCCCACCGCGCGCGAACCCGCCGCCGAACTGGCCCAGGTTGAATGTCTCGCCCGGTGCCAGCGAGGCGAAAGCGCCTCGGCCGCCCAGGCCGTTGCGGGGGCCGTTGCTGTTGGAAGCAACATTCGGGTTGGCGGTCACGTGCCCAACGGCAAACCCGATGCCACCGACGGCCACCAGTGCCGCGACTAACAGGAGGGCGATAGTCGTCCGATCCTTCTTTGCCGGTTTCGCAGTCGTGGAGGCGGCCAACTCAGTCATGTTTCCCCTTTTCGTTGGTTGCTAAGTTGCTACTCGTATCGAAGGGCTACGACGGGGTCGAGCCGGGCAGCCTGGCTGGCCGGCCAGACCCCAAAGACGATCCCGACGAGGAGGCTGAAACCAACGGCCACGACGACCGTGACCGGGCTGAAGATGAGGCCCCAACCGGCGTACATGCCGATTGCAAATGAGACGATCACGCCGACGCCAATGCCAATGACGCCGCCCGCAAGTGAGAGCGCCAGAGCCTCAACCAGGAATTGGGCAAGGATGTCTCGGGCGCGGGCGCCGATGGCCTTGCGGATGCCGATCTCGCGTGTCCGCTCTCGGACCGACACGAGCATAATGTTCATGATCCCGATGCCGCCTACGAGGAGCGAGATCGACGCGATCCCCGCCAGCAGCAGCGTCAGCACGTCGCTCACCGAGCTGACGGCACCGAGAAGCTGGGCCTGGTTCGAGATCGAGAAGTCGTCGGTTCCGCCGGCCGCGATCTTGTGGCGCTGCTCCAGCAGAGCGGTGATCTCGCCCGACACGGTGGCGATGTCGTCCTGGCTGGCCGCGCTGACGCCGATGGAAGAGACGCTGTTCGTGCCCACGAACAACTCGCGGGCGGTCGACACGGGCACGAGAACCAGATCGTCCTGGGTGCTGGCGCCGCCCTTGGGCTGGAGGATCCCGGTCAGCGTGAACGGCAAACCGCCGATGTAGATGGTGGAGCCGACTGAAGATGCGGTCAGGCCAAGGTTGTCGGCCGTGGTGGACCCTATGACCGCGACCCTTAGGTTGTGGTCGACTGAGGCTCCGCTGAGGAACGAGCCGGTCCACATCTGATAGGCAAACACGGAGACGTAGCCCGGGGACGTGCCGATGATGCGGGCCGTCTCGTTCTGGGTGCCGGCGATGACGAGTTTGCTGGTGGACAGCAGGGGCGCCGTCGCCGCAATTCCATCGAGACTGGAGATCGCCGTGGCGTCGTCGAGCGTGAGCGTGGTCGACGATCCGAAGGAGCCGCGGGTGACCGTGTTGCCCCGGCTGAACCCGGGATTGACCGTCAGAAGATTTGTCCCGAGCGACTGAAGGCGGTCGCTGATGCCCTTGGTGGCGCCCTGGGCCACGCTCACGAGAGCCACGACTGAGGCAACGCCGATGATGATGCCCAGCATCGTCAGGGCAGTCCGGAGCTTACCGGTGCTAAGCCGTCCCAGGGCGAGCCGGAAGAGATCGCGCGCTCTCATGCCACCGCCACCTCGAGCAGCCGGCCATCTCGGAGATGCACGCCGCGGTCTGCGGCGGCGGCTACGTCCAGATCGTGGGTGATGAGGACTATCGTCCGGCCCAGCGCATGAAGGTCGCGGAAGAGGCCGAGCACTTCGGCGCCGGAGTGGCTGTCGAGATTGCCGGTCGGCTCGTCCGCGAGAAGGATGGCGGGTTCGGTCACCAGGGCCCGGGCAATACCTACGCGCTGCTGCTGACCGCCGGATAGCTCGGACGGTTCGTGGTGCAACCGGTCGCTGAGGCCCAGACGCTCCAGGGCGATCCGCGCCCGCTCCAGGCGCTCTTTTCGAGCAACGCCTTGGTACATGAGCGGCGCGGCCACGTTCTCCAGGGCGCTGGTCCTGGGCAGGAGGTTGTAGCTCTGGAAGACGAAGCCGATGGAGCGGCTCCGGACGAGAGCCAGGCCGTCGTCGTCGAGCTCCTCGACCAGCTGTCCGTCCAGGACATAACGCCCGGCGGTCGGACGATCCAGGCAACCCAGGATGTTCATCATCGTCGACTTGCCGGATCCGGACGGTCCGATGATCGCCAGGAACTCGCCCTTCGCTACCTGGAGGTTCACCTGCTGGAGAGCCGGGACCTGGACCTTGCCGAGGTCGTAAACGCGACTGACGTCCGCCAGTTCGATGATGCGCTCAGAGGAGGCT
>JANYJG010000044.1 GCA_025358515.1 Chloroflexota bacterium | reverse complement strand
CCGGCCCCCACGCCAACCCCCACGCCAACTCCCACGCTGCGCACGCCAACCCACACGCTGCGCACGCCAACCCACACGCTGCGCACGCCAACCCACACGCCGGCCCGCATGCCGGGCACGTTGGCGATTACCGCCACCCACGTCCAGATATGGCTCGCCATCATCGTTGGCGCCACCGTCGTTGGGACCGCGGGCTACCTCGTCATCGAGCCCCGATGGAGCCTCCTCGACGCGCTCTACATGACCGTGATTACGCTCACCACAGTCGGGTTTCGAGAGGTGCAGCCGCTGACCGACGCGGGTCGGGTGTGGACAATGGTCCTTGCGATCGGGGGCGTCGGGCTCATATTCGGATCGGTCGGGATCGTGGCCGAATACCTTGTCGTGGAAGCAACCAGCGGACGCCGGGAGGCCCAGCGAATGATCGACGCCATGAAGAATCTATCCGGCCACTACATCCTGTGTGGCTACGGTCGGGTCGGCCTGACAGTGGCGCGCGAACTCGTTCACGCGGGCCGCAAGGTGGTGGTAATCGACGTCCTACCCGAGTCACTGGCACGGGCCCGGCGCGAGGGATTCCTGGAGGTAGAAGGGGACGCCACTGAGGAAGCGACCCTGCGCGCAGCCGGCATCGAAAGGGCCAAGGGTCTGATCACCACGATCGATTCGGACGCCCACAACGTCTACGTCATTCTTTCGGCGCGAGCACTCAATCCAGATCTATTCGTCGTCGCCCGCGCCAACTCGGCCGACTCGGAGGCGCGCCTGATGCAGGCCGGCGCCAGTCGAGTCGTCTCGCCCTACTCGATGGCCGGCCACCGCCTAGCGGAACTGGCGACACGCCCGCGAGTCGTGGATTTCATTGACGCGGCCCTCTCCCACGGCGAACTCGCCTTCTCGATGGAGGAAGTGGAGGTCGGCCCGGGCAGTCCCGCCGAGGGCACAACGGTCGGCGCCCTTCGCGAAAGCGGCGTCTTCGTCCTGGCGATCGTCGAGGGCGAGCGCAGCTACGAGGCGAATCCCCCCGCCGGCCGGGTGCTCGAGGTTGGCGAGACGCTCGTGGTCTCCGGCAGCGTGGCCCGGCTACGCGAGCTTCGCGGGGCCGACGGGAAGGCATGACCGGGCCCGCAGCGGCCAGCCCGACTGGGTCGGCAGCGACAACCTGGCCAGCTACGTCTACGAGTGCGGCCCGAACCACTACCGCTGGGCGCAGGCGGAAATCGAGAAGGCGATCGCCTAGAGAGCCGGCTCTACGGCGCGACGAACCGCTTCGCGCTGTTGCCGCTCGTGAGCGATTAGCGCGCCACCCACGATCCCAGCGTTGTTGCGAAGCGTCGCCGGGACTACCGGCGTCTTGACCGTCAGGTACTGCTCGAAGTTGTCGAACCGCTTAGACGCACCGCCACCCAGGACGAACAGGTCCGGCCAGAACAGCCTCTCGAGCAGGTGCAGGTAATCGTCGAAGCCCGACGCCCATTCCCTCCAATTCAGGCCGAGCCTGCTGCGCGCCGACTCCGCGACCCGTTCCTCCGCATCGTGGCCCTTCATCTCGAGATGGCCGATCTCCGTGTTCGGTACGAGCTTGCCATCCACGAAAAGGGCGCTGCCGATACCCGTGCCGATGGTCAGGACGATGATCACGCCGCTCTGATAGCGTCCGGCACCGAAGCGGACCTCCGCCAGACCGGCAACGTCGGCGTCGTTGCCAACGACCACCAACCGATTCATAGCCAGGCCCATCTCCCGCTCCGCCTGGAATCCGAGCCATCCCGAATCGATGTTTGCGGCGGTGAGAGTTGCGCCGTTCCGGGTCGCTGCGGGAATGCCCACGCCAACGGGCATCGCCGGCATTTCGCCCATGCCCAGCGCCTCGATGAGCCGGCGCACCTGATCGCCCATCACGGCGATGACTTCGCGGGGCACGGAAGGTTGCGGCGTCAGGGTGCGGATCCGGTCGCCAACGAACATGCCGGTCTGGATGTCCACGACGGCGCATTTAATCCCGCTGCCGCCGAAGTCGATTCCAATCGCCAGGTCGCCAGACTTGGGCTCAGTCGGCATGGACATCCTCCGCCGCTTCTCGATGTCGTTTCGTCATCTGAATTCTAGCCCCGGACGAGCTTAGCCCCGCATAGCCGGCGGACCTAGAAATAGTTGACGCTGATCCCGCCGTCGATCACGAGCGAGGCGCCATTCGTCCAGGCAGACTCGTCGGAAGCTAGATAGAGGGCCAGCGAAACGACCTCGTCCGGCTTGCCGAATCGGCCCGTTGGATTGCGCGCCAGCCGCAGCTGCTTGGCCTTCTCGTCCTTGACCAGCCAATCCATCAGCAGCGGCGTCTCCACGGGCCCCGGCAGAATGGCGTTGGTGCGAACGCCCTGGGGCGCGAATTGGACCGCCAGAGATCGGGTCAGGGCCACGACGGCCCCTTTGGAGGCGGTGTATGCGTCCTGCGGCACGGAGCAGCCGAGCAACGCCACGAAGCTCGAGACGTTGATGATCGATCCGGAATGGCGCTCGACCATGTGCGGGATGGCGTACTTGCAGGCCAGGTAGACGCCCCGGACGTTGACCGCCATAACCGCATCCCAGACTTCCACGGGCGTGTCCAAGACCGAATGATCGTCTTCCGGCATGATCCCGGCGTTGTTGTAAAGGACGTCGAGGCGGCCGTACTTGCGGATGGCCATGTCGATCATGGCTTTGACGTCGGCCTCCTTGGATATGTCGACGGTCACCGGCACCGCTTCCCCGCCAACCGCTCGAACCTGGCGGACCGTCTCCTCCGCTGCCGCGGCCTGATTGTCGGCGACCACGACGCGCGAGCCTTCGGCGGCGAACCGCAAGGCAGCCACTCGGCCCATGCCACCGCCCGCTCCGGTGATGACCGAGACCTTGTCCTTCAGCCGCATCTGACGCCTCCGTCGAGTCTTCCGGCGATGGGTTTGGCGAGTCTCCGAAGAACCGGTTGGGACGGCTCCTGGGACCTCGATTAGCTTACGTCCTGGTCGGCCTCGCCGCCGCCTGGCATCTCCGCCTGCAACGATTCTTCGCGCTTTTCGAGCCCGTGCTCGCTTGTGGGGACCGGCTCTTCTATGCTCTTCACGGCCCCACGCGGAACAACTCCGGGGCCGACGGCAGGAGGCAACGTGACAGAGTCGACAGGCCGAGTGATTGCGGTGGCCGGGGGAACCGGATTCGTCGGCGGAGCGATAGCGCGTGAGCTCGCGCGGCGGGGCCATCGAGTGATCATTCTGTCGCATCGCGATCAGCCGCCCGCCAACGCGTCCGCCGACGTATCCGCCGCCAACGCGTCCGCTGACGCGGTCGAGTACCGGCGCGCGGACGTCACCCAGCCCGGCAGCCTCGCATTGGCCCTTGCGGGCGTCGACGCCCTCGTCATCAGTCTGGCGTTCCCCAACTCCCCGATCGAGGCCCCGCGGCGTGGCCGGACATTCGAGGAGGTCGACGCCGCCGGCACCGAGGCACTCGCCAAGGCGGCGGTCGCGGCCGGAGTCGGGCGCCTCGTGTATATCTCCGGAGCGGGCGCCGCCCAGGACGCGCCCCGCCACTGGTTCCGGGCCAAGTGGCGCGCCGAGCAGGCTATCCGGGCCTCCGGCATTCCGTACACGATCTTCCGACCCAGCTGGATCTACGGCCGGGGCGATCGGTCGCTCAACCGCTTCCTGGGCATGGGCAAGTGGCTGCCGTTCATTCCCCAGATCGGCAACGGGCGCCAGATCGTCGTTCCGCTTTTCGTGGACGACATCGGCAACCTTGCGGCGGACGCGCTTGAGACGCCCACGGTGGAGAACGCGACGCTGGAGGCCGGCGGCCCCGAATCACTGACGATGGATCAGGTCCTGCGGCGAGCCCTGCGAATCGCGCGCCGCCGCCGGCCGATCTTGCACGCCCCGGTGGCGCTGGTGAAGCTAATGGTTGCGCCTCTGACGTTGCTGCCATCGCCGCCGATGACGCCCGGCGCCGTGGACTTCATCGTCCAATCGGCCCCGGTCGACACGACCGCTCTGCACGCGGCATTCCCTCGCCGCCTCACGCCACTTGATGAAGCCCTGGCCACGTACCTCGGACCGCGACGAGCCGCGGTCTAGCCGCGTTCCAGATAGCGCTGGCGGTCCCAGGCGTGGACAGCCGCGTCGTAGGCGTCGCGTTCCACGCGGGCCGCGTTCAGGTAGTGGTCAACCACGTCCTGGCCCAGGATCTCGACCGCGGCCTTGCTCTTCTCCAGCTCCCCGATGGCCTCGTACAGAGCCCGCGGCATGCGGTCGCAGCCCGTGGCGACGTAGCCGTTGCCCTTGTACTCGGTCGGCGGCTCGATCTTGTGCTCGATGCCATACAGGCCCGCTCCAAGCTCCGCCGCATAGGCAAGGTAGGCGTTCATGTCGCCGCCGGGGAATCGGTTCTCGATGTGGAGCCCTGAGTCGTGACCCACGATTCGGAAGCCCGTAGTGCGGTTGTCGCGGCCCCAGACGACATTGACCGGAGCCCAGCTGGCCACCGCGTAGCGCTTGTACGAGTTGATATTGGGAGCGATGAAGAGGGCCAACTCGCGTTGGAGCGCCATCATGCCGCCCAGGAACCAGCGCATCGTCTGGCTCATCCCGTACGGCTGCTCGCCCTTTTCGAAGAACAGGGCTTTGCCGGCCGCGTCCCAAAGGCTGATGTGGAGGTGGCCGCTGGAGCCCGTCCAATCGGCATATGGCTTGGCCATGAAAGTCAGGCCGTAGCCGTTGAGCCAGGCGATCTCCTTGGCCCCGTGCTTGAACAGGACGCTCCGGTCCGCCGACTCCAGAACGTCGTCGTAGCGAATGTTCACCTCGTGCTGAGAGGGAGCAGCCTCGCCCTTGCTGAACTCGATGGGGATCCGCGCCTCGGTCATCTGGTTGCGGATCTGCCGATACAGCGGTTCGAGCTTGGTGGCTTGTAGAAGGTGGTAATCCTCGTTGTAGTAGCCGACTCGCTCGATGTTCTCGTAGCCCTTCTCGGCCATGTCCTCGAAGGTGTCGCTCGTGACGTAGAACTCGAACTCGGTGCCGGACTTGGCCGTGAAGCCCAGGTTGGCCGCCCGTTCCACCTGGCGCTTGAGCATGGTGCGCGGCGAAATCGGGATCTCCTGGCCGGATTCCTCGTCGATGGCGTCGCACAGGACGATGGCTGTGGACTCCAACCACGGCAGGACGCGGGTCGTCTCCCAGGCCTGCCGCCCGATCCAATCGCCGTAGCCGGTCTCCCAGTTCATCAGCTTGAAGCCGTCCGGCGTGTTCATCTCCATGTCCGTGCCGAGTAGGTACGTGCAGAAGTGGATGCCGTGATCCACGACGCCCTTGAGGAAGGCCTCCGCCTGAACGCGCTTGCCCACAAGGCGACCCTGCATGTCGGTCAGGGCGACGATGACGGTATCGATCTCACCGTCGCCAACCATCTTGCGCAGCTCCTCGAGCTGGCGCGGCCCTTCGGGGTGCCGGGGCGCCGCGTGGCTGCCCGTAACGTGCTGCTCTGGCATCGGATCCTCCCGGTTGCAGGCACACCGCCGCGCCGCCAGGGCGAGCGAGACCTTCTACCCGGTATTGTGGCCGCTGCACGCGGCGAGAACCAGCCGCAAGATGCCGATTCCCACGCCGTCAGCTGGACTAACCTTCGTCGCGGTCCTCGACGTTGGTGTCCGGCGACGCAGGCGCATGGCAAGCCCTGCCCACAACCGCCCATGCCTTGGCCGGGCTAGGCTCCCGAAAGCTCCTCTGCCGCGTGTTCGAACTCGCGTTCGATCTCGGTCAACTCGACCTCTCCGACCTCAACGATCGGGCCCCTGAAGCGTCGGCGCGCCCAAGCGAAGTAGTAGATCAGCAGGAAGCCCAGGAAGACGATATAGACGAGCCAGGTGAAGGCGTTGCCCGATGTCGGCCACAGGAAGAGAACCGAGATCATGACGATCCATGCGACCGCCACGAGCGCAATCGGCTTGGAGAATCGCCCTAGCTTCCAAACGGCGTGATCGCGCCACTCCTGCTTGCCGAAAACACCCAGGAAGATCGGTATGCCATAGGCCCAGTACAGCGCAATCGTGCTTATGGCCGTCACGATCGCGATTGCAGTAGCCCCGCCGAAGATGAACGCGGCATTGGTCAGGAGGTATGAAAAGACCACGATCCCGATGATCGCGTTGGCCGGAGTGCGGTAGCGGTGGGAGACCTTGCGGAGCCATGGCGATCCGGGTACTCCGTGATCGCGGCTGAAAGCGAAGAGCATCCGGCCGGCGGCGGCCACCGAAGCGAGGCCGCACAGGCTCATGGCAACGGCGATGGCGGCGCCGAGCCAGTCGCCGAGCGAACCCAGGTTGTAGGTGAGAGTGGTGAAGACGACTGCGTTGCCGCCGTAGTACTGACTGCACAGGCCGGTTGGGGCTGCAAGGCAGCTGGGATTGAAGACCTGATCGAGGGGCGGCAGGTGCGTAACCAGGCCTAGAAGGACGATATATCCGACCACAGCCGAGACGGCAACTGAGATGAACACGCCCCAGGCACTCGCCAGCCGGGCGCCGATCGTCTCCTCGGCCACGTGGGCCGATGCGTCATAGCCCGTGAAAGTCCATTGCGCCTGCAGCAAGGAGAACATGAACGCAAACGGCAGCGCGTAGCCCAGCGCAGGACCCAGGTTGAGCGCCCCGCCGAAGATCGAGGCTCCCCCGCTGGCGTCCTGGGGCGCGATCGCAAACGGACTCAGCGTGGAATGAGCCTTGCCGGAGCTGATCAAGAAGAGCGCCCCGACGATGACGACAACGGTGCCGATGTGCCACCACACCGATGCGTCGTTCAGCCGCGCCACTAGCCGGATGCCGCCGACGTTGAGGAGCAGTTGAATGGCCAGGAGAACCGCCATGGTCACGAGCTGACCGCTCACGAGCGTCCCCAGGAACATCGACCCGTTGGCGTAGACGATGCCGAAGTTGCTCAGGATTGGGGTGACGATGGCTGAGTTGACGAACGAGGCGGCGGCGAAGTCGATGCCGGCAACGATCGCGACCTGGCCGGCAAGGTTGAACCATGCGGTCCACCAGCCCCAGTCCTTGTTCTTCATCCGACTCGACCAGTAGTAGAGTCCGCCGGCGGTCGGATATGCGGATGCGATCTCGGCCATGGAGGCGGCGATCAGCAGGGTAAAGATCGAGACGAGCGGCCAGCCCAGTGTGCTGGCGGCCGGACCGCCCCAGGCCAGGCCGTAGTCGAACAGGATGACCGCGCCGGTCAGGATCGAGATGATCGTAAAGCTGATGGCGAAGTTGGAAAACCCGCCCATGGTCCGGAACAGCTCCTGGGCATATCCCAGGCGGTGCAAGTCCCGAACGTCTTGCTGGATAACCTCATCGCGCGAGCGCGGTGCCTTCTGTTGAGCCACTCGGACCTCCTCCGGAAACTATGTCCGAAGCGACGGGCAGGCCGACGCGGGGACGACGCGTCCGAACGGGCGCGTGCGGGCCGCCGATCCAGCGCAGGGAATATACCCGTTCGAGCAGCCGGAAATGTACCGGTCTTCCAACGTACCGCCGGATACAACGCCTAGTTCAAGGCCGCCGGCCGCTGGTCCGTCAGAACGCTTTCACGGAAACACCGGCTGCGGGGGGCTAATCGGGAAGCCGGAGCCATGGCTTGCCGCTGCGAAGAGACCCATGATCCCAAGCAGTAGCAGGACCGCGGGGATCGCACACCCGATCCCGGACCAGACAGAAACCGAGTTGGCGTGGTTGCGCCGTTCCTGTACTTCTGGAGTCGGGTCACTGCCTGCCCACATGAACATCACAACGATTGTCGCGATGAGGCCCAGGACATTGCCAATCACGCCGGCGAAGAAAGCCAGGACCTTGTCGGCCATCTCGCCGACGATGAACGGCTGGCGGTTCACGCACCCTCCTCATCTGTTCCCGGCGGACTGCGTCGGCCGGCCGATGAACGCAATTCTACATACCGGCTGGACCTAGCGGCTGGACCTGGCGCCGGCACATCGAGCATCGCGTCCATCGCATCCGATGCGGCGGGGATAGAATCCGGCGGCACGTTCCGGATCCAGCCAGCGCCCCGGCGCGCTCCGCGCGCTGTCGCTTCCAGCGAGGAGCCACTACAAGCCATGACTAGCGCCGCGATACCAGCCGCTTCCCCGGGTACGCCCCCGACCCCGCGTCCCGGGTTCCGCGTGGAGAGAGACCCGTTGGGTTATCTGGAGGTTCCAGTAGACGCCTACTACGGCGTCCAGACCGCGCGCGGCATCCACAACTTCCAGATCTCGGGCGCCCGTCCACATCCGGCCCTGGTTCGAGCCATCGTCCAGGTCAAGAAGGCCGCCGCCCGAGCCAACATGGCCACCGGCCGGCTGCCCAAGCGGCTGGGCAACGCCATCGTCGAGGCAGCGGACGAGATCCTCGGTCCGAGCGTCGCCGCAGATGACTCGGACGGCGCGGACGAGGCCGAAACGATCAAGCCCGGCCGCGTATCCGACCCGATGAAGGCTGCCTTCGAGGCGGCCCGGGCTGCCAAACAGCGCGAGCTGATCGACAACTTTCGGATCGACCCGTTCCAGGCCGGTGCCGGCACCAGCCACAACATGAACGCCAATGAGGTCCTGGCCAACCGCGCCATCGAACTCCTGCACGCCGCCGGCGTCGGCTCGGGCAAGCGCGGCGACTATGCCGTCGTCAGCCCCAACGACCACGTCAACATGGCCCAGTCCACGAATGATGTCTTCCCGACGTCGATGCGTATCGCCACCCTGGACCTGATCCGCGACTACCTGCCGGCCGCGAATGAGCTGATCGCCGCTTTTGAGGCCAAGGCGCTCGAGTTCGATGACGTCATCAAGTCCGGCCGGACGCACTTGCAAGACGCCGTCCCGATCCGACTCGGCCAGGAATTCGCGGCCTACGCTCTGACGCTGCGCCGGGCAACGGGCCGCCTCCAGGCCGCCGCAGACGCCATCGCGGAGCAGAACATCGGCGCCACCGCGGTCGGCACGGGGCTCAACGCCGAGCCCGCGTACATCGAGTTGGTGGTCCGGAACCTGGCCGATCAGACCGGCCACAAACTCCGCGGCGCCGAGCATCTGGTCCAGGCCACCCAATCGATGCGCCCGATGCTGGAGGTTTCGGCCGCCTTGCGCGGCATCGCCGTTGACCTGATCAAGATCAGCGAGGACTTCCGCCTTATGTCGTCGGGTCCGATGACCGGCTTCGCGGAGATCACCCTACCGGCAGTCCAGCCGGGCAGTTCGATCATGCCGGGCAAGGTGAACCCGGTCATGGCCGAGTGCCTCTCGATGGTCTGCTTCCGCGTTATCGGCAATGACACCACGATCGCCTGGGCGGCCTCCGCGGGCCAGCTCGAGCTAAACGTCATGATGCCGGTGATCGCCCACACGGCCCTCGAGAGCCTGACGATCCTGACTAACATGAGTCGGGCCTTCGCTGAATTCTGCGTGACCGGCATCGAGGCCAACCGCGATCGGGCCCGCGACCTTATGGAGCGCTCCTCGGCGCTCTCGACACCGCTGGCCCCATACCTCGGTTATGCCCTGGCGGCGGATATCTCCAAGCAAGCGGTCCGCGAGCGGCGCACCATCCGTGAGATCGTCGTCGAGCGCGGCATCTTCACCGCCGCGGACTTGGACGAGCTGCTCGCCCCACACGAGTTGACTGAGCCCGGCGTGGCCGGAGGCTTCCGCTTCACGCCCAAGCTACCTGAGGGCTACAACCCGCCCTCTGGTCCAGTCGGCGCCGGCGGGTAATTAAGGAACGGCCACCTTGACGCTCCACTATTTGTCATCATCACTGCGCCGCGGCGGGACGAGGTTTCCCGCGTTCCTGTGACTCGAGGAGCATCTATGCAACGTCCCATGGGTGTCACGATCCTGGCCATCCTGGCAGCGATTGCAGGCCTACTCGGGGTCTTTGGAGGTGTCGTTCTATTGGGCGCTTCATCTGCCGTCAGCTTCGCCATCCCTGGACTGTCGGGCCTCTCGGCACTTATCGGCATTGGGGTAATCGTCCAGAGCGCTCTATTGCTGGTATTCGCCTACGGCGCCTGGTCACACAAGCCGTGGGCCTGGATGCTCGGCCTCGTCGGGGCCGGCTTGGGCATCGTCCTGGCCCTTCTCCAGCTCGGCGGCTCTTCTCCGTCCTCTCTTCTGGTCAACATCCTCATCGACGGCGCGATCATCTACTACCTCTTCCAGCCAACGATTCGTCGGGCCTTCGGCGAGACCGCCTGACCCCAAACCTCGTGCCCGACCTCGACTCAGAGACGTTTCGCCTGGTTCTGCGCCGCTTCGCGACCGGAGTGGCCGTGGTTACCACCTGGGACGGCGAGCGACCCTGGGGCACGACCGTCAACAGCCTTGCCTCGGTCTCCCTCCGACCGCCCCTGGTCCTGGTGGCCTTCGATAGGGAGCGGCGCATCGTCCCGGCCCTGCGGGCAACCGGCCGATACGCGGTCAATATCCTCGGCGAGGACCAGCAGGGCCTGTCTGACTGCTTCGCCGGCGGACCCGTCTCGGCCGACTCGGCCGGCTCAGCCCGGCAGGATCGCGCCGAACTGTGCGGCGCCCCCTGGCGGCGCGGCAGCACGGGCTTGCCGATCCTGGATGAAGCCATCGCCAGCCTGGAATGCACGGTCGTGGACACTCACCCAGCCGGAGACCACGACTTGTACATCGCCCGTGTCGACTCGGCCGAGGCCGGCGTCGGTGCCATCGCCCCCGCAGCCGAGCCCCTGCCGCTGCTCTACTACTCGGGACGCTACCTCCGGATCGAACGCGCCACAACGCACGAGCTCGAGGGCAAGCCGGAGCGCTGAAGCAATTGGCAAATGGGCCCACTTCATTTACTTGGCGAATCAAGCCTATTAACGTTTGGTGGGCCGCAGTCGTTGCCGCTCTGCACCGTAATCACCGTCCCGTAGGCATTCTGGGCGCCGTGAGGTACTAGACACCTTACCTAGTACATGCGTACGATACCGGCACCACCGGGATGGGTAGTGCCCGGGCTCGCTTTTTGGGGAGGTTCATTGTGATTCGTCGCGGTTTTGTTGGCGCCCTCGGCAGCGCTGTGTCTGGAGTCAGGCGCTCCTTCACGCCCAAACGTGGCGGTTCACCCGCATTCCGAAGGGCGGCTTCGGCCGCCGTTGTCGTATTGCTGCTGGCCGGCACGATGGTGGTCCCAGCGTCTGCGAACGTCGGTACCATCACCATTTCGACGCAGACTCCGCCTACGATTTCGGCCGGAGGCACCGCGACCTATCCGGTGTCCGTGTACAACTCCAGCACCGGCCCTCACATGTTCGCCGTCACCGCCGTCACCGGCGTGAGCGGACTTTCGGTGGTGTCGAATGGCTGCATCTCGATTGCACGCCACGCCACCACGAACCTGGGCACCGTCCGTATCGGCACGACAACGGCCACGCCCATGGGGACCTCTACGATCACGCTGACGGTCACCGAGTTCACCAGCACCACGAGCTGCGCCGACATCAACGCCGCGGAGGACTCGAATACGGCAGCCACGTCGCTGGTCGTCCTTCCGCCGCTGACCGTGACGGTGTACAAGGCGATCTGCCCCTCCTACTCGCTTGTACCAGCCAACGAGAACCCGTCTTCGATCGACGACACAGGCGGCCACTGGGCTCAGCTCAACACCACCGCCCAGACGGCCATCGCCGCCCCCAGCGACATCCCGGCCGCCTGCCTATCCGTAGCAGGCTGGACTCTACAGTTCACCGACACCGCGGGCGGCAGGGTCAACGGCACGAACACCACGTCTGTCGGCGGCACCCCTGTCGTCCTCAACCCCGCCCAGATTGCCCTGGCCCGCACGGGCACTGGCCTGTGGGTCAACGAAGTCACCCAGGCTAGCGCCGGCTTCGGTGCGATCCGTTGCTATAACGATCTGCTCAACGGCGACAACAGTGAAAACATTCAGAACGTCCCCGCCGACGTCACTCAGGTTTATTGCATCGCCTTCAACGTCGCGCCGGCGTCGCTGAGCATGACCAAGACGGCCAGTCCGACCACGTACAACGCCGTCGGCAACTCGATCGCCTACACCTACGTGCTGAAGAACACCGGCAACGTCACCCTCACCGGTCCGTTCACGGTCTCCGACAACAAGGCCACCGTTACCTGCCCGCCGACTCCGGCCAGTCTCGCTCCCAACGCCACGGTGACCTGCACGGCCA
>JANYJG010000034.1 GCA_025358515.1 Chloroflexota bacterium | reverse complement strand
GGGTGTCGGGCTGGGTGTCGGGCTTGGCGTCGGGCTGGGTGTCGGGCTTGGCGTGTCCGTGGGCTGTGGGCCCTTGGAGACCACGTAGTCTACGGTCGAATTCTTCTGCAGAGACAGGGTCGCCCGCGGGTTGGTGCTGATGACAGAGCCTTGCGGAACAAACGGATCGAACGAATCCGTCCGAACGCCCGGCAGCAGTCCGGCCGCGGTGAGGGCGTTACGGGCGTCGTTCTCCGAGAGCCCCAGCACGTTGGGAACGATGGCAGTGCCCTGCCCGGCCCCCAGGGTGACCACGATGGAGCCGCCCTGTTGCATGACCGAATTGGGCTGCGGGTTCTGACTGACGATGATGCCATCGGGCGCGGGCGAGGTGGCGTCGCTCGTGGTGAGGTTCAAGCCCAGCCGCCCGGTATCGCTCAGAGCCTGGCTGTACGTCCTGTTGATGAGGTTGGGGGCGTAGACGCTGGGCGCGCTGGGCGCCTTACTCAGCCACAGGAAGATGAACAGGGCGGCCAGGGCAACCACCAGCAGGCCCAGCATACCGGCGACCCAGGTCCACGGGCTGGGGGCCGGCTTTTCCGGCTCAGGCTCGGGGAGGCGGTTCTTCCGGGCGGCGCGACGGGCCGCCGATTCGGGGGCGGGCCCTCCGCCGGGGTTGGCGGCGAAGACCTCGGGTGCTCCGGGGGCCGTGGCGTAGGCATCGGGCGAGTACGAAACCCGGAGTGCGGCCGCGCCGGCTCCGGCAGCGACACTGGCACCGGCCACCTGGGAGGCGGGCCTGGCGAGGGTCGCGGCAGCAGCAGCGGCGGCAGCGGCAGCGGCAGCGGCGGCAGCGGCGGCACCGGCCGCGACAGAGGGAACCGCAGCTGAGGTGACGGCGGCGGGCCGAGCCTGGAGTGTGCCCTGATCGGCAAGAAACGAGTCCAAAGCTTCGCCCAGAGCGGTCGCCGAGGTGTAACTTCGGAGCGGCGGAACGGCCATTGCCTTGGCCACAATCAATTCGAGTGGCTGGGGGATGTCCTTGCGGTAAAACGACGGTCGAGGCGGGGCGCCGGCCTGGCGAGCCGCAGCGATGGCTTGGGGGGTGTCGCCGATCCAAGGCGCGTGACCGGTGAGCATCTCGAACAGGACTCGGCCCGCGGCATCGATGTCGCCTGCCTTGCCCAACGCTACCGGGCCGGGCATCCTGAAGTTGGAAAGCTTAGCCCGGCCGTCGCGCGAGACCAGCACGTCGCCGAGTTCGATGTCGCCGTGGACGATGCCGCGCTCGTGGGCCGCGGCCAGCGCCCGTGACACGTCGGCAACCACACGGGCGGCTCGTCGCACCGGAAACGGCCCGTTGCGTCGCAGAAGCGCTCCTACGTCGTCACCCTCGACGTACTCCATGACCGCGTACGTCCCGCTGGCATCGGTCCCGAAGTCGAAGATCGGAACGACATTGGGGTGGCTGAGCCCGGATGTCACGCCCATCTGCTCGGAGAATCGAGCCACGTACTCGGGATCGCGGCTAGAGGCGGGCGCAAGGACCTTGACCGCGACGTCGCGATTGAGGTCGACGTCATGAGCTCGATAGACGGTGGCGACGCCACCTTGGCCGAGCAGCTCCATGAGCCTGTAGCGGCCCCCTACCATTCGTCCGATCTCGGCCACGAGAGGTCCTCTTGCGGTCCGGCGAGAAGCCGCCGGTGCGTGAATTGCATTCCCCTCAATCGCCGGAAAGACGTTCTACCCGGGACTGTCTAGGTCAGATCGAGGGTCTGCAGATAACTCCGGAACTCGCCGCCGATGTCCGGACGGCCAAGGGCCAACTCTACAGACGCTTTGAGCCAGCCCATAGTGGTGCCGGCGTCGTAGCGGATGCCTTCGTAGGCATAGCCGTAGACGTCCTGCTCCTTCATGAGCGCCTCGATCGCATCGGTCAGCTGGATTTCGCCACCGGCCCCGCGCGGGGTCTGTTCGAGCTTATCGAAGATCTTTGGCGTCAGCACGTAGCGGCCGATGATCGCCAGGTTCGACGGCGCAACTTCCGGGCTCGGCTTCTCCACCAGGCCGGAGATCTTGTAGAGGCGCGGGTCGCCATAGTCTTCGGAAACGGCACCGTCGATGATTCCGTATCGAGAGGTCTCCGCGTGCGGGACTTCCGTGACCGCGACAACGGATGAGTGGGTCTGCTGATAGGCGTGGATGAGCTGGCCGATGCAGGGGCGCTCGCCGACCACGACGTCATCCGAGAGGATCACCGCGAACGGCTCGTGGCCGATCAGCTCCTTGGCAACCAGAACGGCATGGCCCAGTCCCAGCTGCTCCTTCTGGCGGACGTACGAAATCTGGGCCAGGTCCGAAATGGCCCGAATCTGACGAAGCATCTCGATGTCGCCGCGGGCCTCGAGCAGCTGCTCGAGTTCCAGGTTCAGGTCGAAGTGATCCTCGATCGCTCGCTTCTGACTGCTGGTGATGATGATGACCTGCTCGATGCCAGCTTCGACCGCCTCTTCGACGGCGTACTGGATCACCGGCTTGTCCACCAGAGGCAACATCTCTTTGGGCTGAGCTTTGGTGGCCGGCAGAAAGCGGGTTCCCCAACCGGCGGCCGGAAAGATGGCTTTTCTAACGCGCATCTTGCCTCTGGGCGTCAACGAACTGATGGTCGTCGCGATGAAGGCCGTCGCACAGGCCCAGTCGACGGGGCTCGAGCGGCAGCCACACCGGGCGCATTATTTCCCGGACCTGCGATCGGCGACAGAACAGATTGCCGCGCTTCGCCATCCACGCCAAAACGTGACCCGGGTCCGAGTGGAACTCAAAAGGACCGGGGTTGATCTCCGCGGAATCGATCCACGAGACCGGCGACTCGGGAGCCGCCGTATCGAGAATGCTGATCCGCCAGGGCCGCCCTTCGATGACCTCGCCGCACCCTGCGCAGCGGACAGCTACGTTCTCGGTGACGATCGTGGGGATGCGCACACCGTACATTTCCATCGCTGCCGGATCGTAGCAGGTCGAGGAAGACGACGCCGCGGCAAGGCCTATTGACGCATGGTTGAAGCTCTACTGCATGGACGGATACGACGACCTACCGCCATCGGAGATTGCAAGAGAGAAACGGCGCGACCACGACGCCGAAGCTCATGCTCGAGCCGGTATGAAAACGGGCCTGGCCAAGCAGTTCAAACAGGTTCTGGACGTCCAGCGGCGCCGCGCCGATGAGGCCGAGGCGTTCCTGAGCGACGAGGACGATCGCCCGCGACACATCGAGCATCGGCGACCTAGGATCGACAAGGGCTAGCCCGGATTCGCGCCGACAAACGTAGTCTCACGCGCGCCGTTGCCAGCTTGAGGCTCGACTACGGCGTTGGCGTTGGTGTGGGCGTTGGCGTGGCTTGTTCGTGACGGCCGTCGTTCGGCGCAGGAGCGACTAGCGCGGTCGCTGGTCCTGGGTTGTGGCGGTCCCAACCTCGCCGGCCCGGTAGGCGGCGTCGAACTGGGCCACGTCCTCGGTGATCATCCGCTGCCGCAATTCCTTGTCGCGCGGCAGGGTGCGGTACACCTTCTCGCGGGGGAGACGCGATAGCCAGACCCACCAGCCAAGTTCGAGCACGTAGAACACAGCCGACAGGCCAATCAGGCCGACCCGCTGAGCGTCGCTGCCGGCTTGGCCGATCCACACCAAGGGCTGAATCTGGATGATTGCCAGCACCGCGAGGTAGATGATCCTGCTGGCAAGGTCGCCTCGGCCGAGTGGGCGAGCGAACGGCGCCGGCGGTCCCCAGGCGGGATGCATCCCGGCCCGCCAGCCCCACCCGATCCTTGGCACTGACTCCGACCGAATGCACAAGATGTCGACCCCGGCGTACGCCGAGAGCACGACGGACAACCGCAGCGGCAACCCAATCAGCCCAACCGCGGGGCCCAACCAATCCACCTCACGCCCTCCATAAAAGTGACCGCCAGGGAAGGAGTGTACGCCGCCAGTATTCGACGACACAATTGTCCATCCGTGGCCCCGCTGCGGATTAGGCCCTTGACCTTGGGCTCAGGTCTCGC
The DNA here is from genome assembly GCA_025358515.1 of Chloroflexota bacterium. Lineage (GTDB taxonomy): Bacteria > Chloroflexota > Limnocylindria > Limnocylindrales > CSP1-4 > Fen-1039. Next base: position 2,309 of record JANYJG010000034.1, on the reverse strand, counting down.
CGATACTCCACCCGACATAGATGTCAGACGTCTGCCATCGTCGAACCGCGCGTGCGCTACCCGGGTTGGAACCGGGAGCACTACCATCGAAGTCTGCCGAACCCGAACGGGGCGGCGAATGTGGTATCGACCGTGAACAAGCCGCACAGCCAGGATTCACTCTTCGGGGTCGTCGACATAGGCGGCACCAAAATCGTCGCGGGCATTGCGACGGCGGGCGAGATCCTAGCGACGACGAAGATCGCGACCGACGTATTCGATGGGGCGGACGCGGTCACGGCCCGAATCACGACCGCGATACGCGATGTCCAACGGCAGCTATCCCTCGAAAGCCGGACCCTCGACGGTGTCGGCGTGAGCGTGCCCGGCCCGCTCGATTCGACGCTCGGCGTGGTCTCCTTCAGCCCTAACCTGCACTGGGTCGACTACCCAATCGCGGCCCGCCTCAGCGCCGCGCTCGAGGGCGTCCCGGTCGTCATCGACGATGACGGCAACTGCGCGGGTCACGGCGAAGCGGCCTTCGGAGCCGGCATCGGGTACCGCCACCAGGTATACCTCACGATCAGCACCGGCATCGGGGGCGCGGTTATCCTCGACGGTCGAGTTCACCGGGGCTTCTGCGATGCCGCGGGTGAGGTCGGTCACATGACGATCGTGCCCGGCGGTCCGGACTGCCTGTGCGGCAACAGCGGGTGTCTTGAGGCACTCGCCTCCGGAACGGCAATCGGCCGCCGAGGAGGCCAGCTCCTGGCCCAGGACCAATCGCCGCTGCTGGCAGCGCTCGCGGGCAACGACCCGGAACGGGTAACGGCGCCAATGGTCTTCGAGGCTGCGGCCGCGGGCGACGCGCTGTGCGAGTTGTTGCTCGATGATGTCGCAACGTATCTCGGCCTCGGCCTGGCTAATATCGTCCATCTGCTAAACCCGGAGGCGATCATCCTTGGCGGCGGGGTGATGGAACAGGGTGAGGTTCTGCTGCCGCGGATCGATCAGCGGATGCGCACCCACCTCTTCAAGGTGCAGCGCGAGGGTCTTGTGGTGAAACGGGCGGCGCTCGGAGACCGCGGCGGTCTGTGGGGCGCCCTCCAGCTCATCAAGGGCCACGTTTCGGACTCTGGCCCCGCAGCGACGGCCGAGTCGATCGGTTTGGGAGGGTGACGTGACTACAGTTCGCGATCGTCGACCGCTCGCGCTCCAGGTGCGCGACGAGATTCGGGCTCTCATCGTCGCACGCGGCATGGGACCCGGTGACCGTTTGCCCAGTGAGGCCGAGCTCGCCACTCGATTCTCCGTCGCCCGTACGACAATTCGGGAGGCCCTCAAGCTCCTCGAACAGGACGGACAGATCCATGTCCGTCACGGCCTCGGCCGGTTTGTTGCCCCGGCGACGGTCCGATGGCCCATTACCCGGCTGGAAAGCGTGACCGAGATGATGCAGGCGATGGGGTCGTCGGTCACGAACCGGGTGATATCGATCGGCAATGCGCCTGCGTCGGATGAAGAAGCTGGCGCTCTGCGACAGGCTGCAGGCTCCACGGTCGTGCGCCTCGAGCGTGTCCGCTCCCTCGATACGCGACCCGTTATCTATTCGATCGACGTGATCCCCGAGTCGGTCGTGGGCAGCGACCTCGCAACGATCGATTGGAGCGGCTCGCTCCGGGCGCTGCTCGATGGACGAGGCGCCGCCATGGCCTCCTCGACCGCGCAGCTTCGCGCGGTGACGCTCCCCCGAGGCGTGGCGACTGCCCTCGGCGAAGACCCTCGCGGGCCGTGGCTGTTGATGGTCCAAACGCACTTCACCACTGACGGCCGGCCCGTCCTGTACTCCCACGACTACCACCGCGGCGACGCGCTCACCTTCAACGTGCTCCGTCGCTCCGGCGGCACGCCTGGGAAATAGCGACAGGAGTCCAATGGGATGAAGCTGACGAGTTCCAGTCACCCCTTCGACCACGGGGCGGGCAGTGGCCGGCGAACCTTTCTGGGCGTCGATAGTGGGCAGACGGGGAGCAGGGCCGTACTCGTCACCGAGAGCGGCAAAGTGCTGCGCCGAGCTGAGGCGGGCGGGACCATCCACGTCCTGGAGCCCAGGGGTGACGAGCTTCTGCGGGCGGCCTTGGTCCAGCTCCGTGACGGGACGACGCTCGACGGTATGGCTCCCGACGTCGTCTACCTTGGTCTGACGGCGGTAGTCCCCGGGACGGCAAGCGAACCGCCGGGTATCGCCATCGCGGCCGAAGTCTGGCCGGACTCTTTGCGAATCGTGGAGTGCGACGGAATCATCGCCTGGGCCGGCGCGACCGGCGGAG
>JANYJG010000026.1 GCA_025358515.1 Chloroflexota bacterium | reverse complement strand
TTCTGGGCTTCGAAGCTTTAAGGGGTGTGCGGCGGGCGACTCCCCCCACGGGCTAGACTTCGGCCCCATGAGCATGCTGCCCGGTGACCGCACCCTGCCGATTCCCCCCGTTGACCAGCCCGCGCGACTCGCCGCGCTCGTCGCTGCGGTTTGGGCGCGTACGCCGCTGGTGCCCAAGGTGGGGCTCGTCTTGGGCTCCGGGCTGGGATCCCTCGCCGACGGCCTTGAGGATGTGACGTCCATCCCCTTTGACGACCTCCCCGGCTGGCCTGCCGCCACCGCGCCCGGTCATGTCGGCCGTCTGCTCCTGGGGCGCCTCGCCGGCGTCACGGTTGTGGCGCTCCAGGGCCGCTTCCACCTGTACGAGGGCAACGATCCGGGGCTGGTGGTCCAGCCGATCCTGCTGTTCAAACAGCTCGGCGCCGAGATCGTGGTGCTCACCAACGCGGCAGGTGGCGTCAACCCCGCGTATCGCCCGGGCACCCTCATGGTCATCGCAGACCACATCAACCTCACCGGCAAGTCGCCCCTGCTGGGCCAGAACGCGGACGAGCTGGGCGAGCACTTCACGGACCTCACGGATGTCTGGTCGCCGAGTCTGCGTGAGCGGCTCCACGCCGCGGGCGCAGTCGAAGCCGTGAAGCTGGACGAGGGGATCTACGTGGGCCTGCTCGGCCCGAACTATGAGACCCCGGCCGAAGTCCGCATGCTGCGCGGCCTGGGTGCGGACGCCGTTGGCATGTCCACGGTGCTTGAGGCGATCGCCGCACGCTGGGTGGGTCTGGAGGTCTGCGGCGTGTCCCTGGTGACCAACGCCGGCGCGGGCTACGACGGCGTGCCGCTGGTCCACGAGGACGTGCTGGCTGCTGGCGCCGAAGCCGGCCCGCGGCTCGCGAAGGTTCTGCGCCGCTTCATCGCTGGGCTCTAGCTGGCGAGAGCCGCCTGATCGCGCTTAGTCGGCGACCGGGAGGTCTCGCCCCGCGGTCTTGGCCGCGGCCTTCTTCTCCGCCCAGGCGCCAAGCACCTCGTCCTTGTGCGGGCGGATAGGGCAGTGCCCGTCGCGGTTGTTGAACTCGTCGCAATAACCCAGCGGCACGCACTTGGGTGCCAGGAACGAGCCCAGGAACGGCGACACGCCAAAGACCTCGTGGCGGATCAGCTGGAAGAGCCGCCGGATCTCCCACTGAGCCATGGTGCAAAGGCGCAGGCCGGACATGTGGATCAGGGCCCGCAGGTTTGCAGTCATGACCAGGTTCGTGCGGCTCGCGTTAGGGAATACGAAGCGGGCGTCCTCGCCAGGGATGCCGGCCTCGAGCAGAGCGCCGTACGTCTCGAGGGCGCCGTCGATCTGTTCCTCATACCGTTCGCGCAGCGCGGGATCGGCCTCGGCGATTGTCTGGGGCATCATCGTGGATGCTCCCTTCTTGAAGGAGACGTAGCGCTGGCTCTGCTGGTCGAAAGCCACGCCGGCGCGATGGCGGACCAGCTGGTGGCTCAGCGTTCGGCTGACACCGGTGATGGCGAAGGTGAAGACCACGTGCTCGATGGTGGAGCCGTGGCCCGATTCGATCACTCGGCTGATCAGTTCGCGCTGCTTCCCGGGCGCGATTCTGCCGTCCACGGCGCGTTCGAAGATATCGTCGGGCGCGAGTTCCGAATAGCAGGTCCGGCAGGCGGTGTAGATGAGAGGGACGTAGTAGCGCTCCACGATCTCCCGCGTTGGGAAGACGAGCGTGGCCCGCATCCCCAGATCGCGCCGTCCCGGATTGAGCGGAATCTTCGGGTCGGCGGAACTCAAGATGGATGTCGGTTTGGCCTGGGAGTCCAGTTCGGCGGTCACCGACTCAGGATAGCGAGTCCGATCCGTTGCCGGCCGACTCGACCTGGATCGCTCGCAGGCCGCGACGAGCCACGGACGCTCATGGCCCCGTATGGCCGACCGCAGCCCTGGCGATTAGTAGACGAATACGTCTATCTTCCGAGTAGATAGCCATTGACGGCTATCAGCAGTCGAGTTAGCCTCTAGCGAATGACAGACCAGCTTGGACTCGTTCTCTTTGGCGACGTGATCGGCTCGCGGCGCGACAGCATCGCGTCGACTGCATGGCTGCGCGAACTCATCAAGCAGTTGGACGAGGCATACGCCGACACCCGCCTCGCCCCGTTCGGGTTTACGCAGGGAGACGAGCTGCAGGGTCTCCTCGCGCCCGAGGCGGATCCGCTCAAGGCCGTCCTGCTGGCTTCTCTCGGCCCCGAAGGGCGTCGGATGCGCTGGGTTGCGGTTCGCGGATCGATAGATCTGGATCCGGCGGCCGGTCCGGCGCCCGCCACGGAGCGGACAGGGCCGGCGTTCGTTGCCGCAAGGGAGACCATCGCCGCGGCTCGCACGGGCCACGAGCGCCTGGTGATCGTCACCGGGCAACCGGACGTGGATGAGCTGCTCGCCGACCTGACCCCCGCGCTCGCGGATCTGTTGGAGGGCCTCACCGCCAGACAGCGGCTGGTGGCCCGTCTGGCCCTGATCGACGATCTGCGCCAGTCGGAAGTGGCCGACCGGCTCGGGGTCCGCCGGGCGACCATTTCGGTCTCATTCAGTCGGGCCAGGGTTCGATCGCTGCAGCGGCTCGTGGCCGGCATCCGGATGGTCTACGCCAGCGGCTCCGGCGATCCGTGGCGAGTAAGCTCGCGGGGAGGACGCACGTGAAGGATCCAATGCTGATGCTCGGCCTGGTCTGGGCCCTCTACCTGGCGGGCCGGGTCGGTGTCGAGGCCGTGACGCGGCTCCCCCAGGTTCGGGCCAAGCTCCCGCCACGAAGGGAGTCGCAATCCCCACACTCGGATCGCTGGAGTCCGGCTCCGGCGGTAGTCTGGCTTGCGAGAGAGGCCACCCTCGCGGCGATCGTCGTCGGGCCCCTGTGGCTCCTCCTGCGGGATCTGGGTCTGCCGAACCTGTTGCCATCGGCCGTGATCACCCCGCCCGGAGACGTGCGACGCGTCGCCATTGCCTCAATCCTGGCCTGGTCGCTGTTCGTGATCAACTTCCCGGCGGCACGGCAGCTGGTCGGACGGCTCCTACCGGCTGGGGATAGCAAGTCGGATAAGCACGTCGACCCGAGGACGATGGGCGCCACCATCGGCGTCCTTGAGCGAGTCCTCGTGATCGCCCTCATGCCCGGCGGTGGACCTGCCGCTGTCGGTTTCGTCGTGGCCTCCAAGACGCTGGCGCGCTTCAAGGAACTCGACGACAAGCGCTTCGCCGAGCGCTACCTGCTGGGCACGATGGCCAGCGTGACCATCGCTCTGGTCAGCTCGCTGGTGGCGCAGTGGATCTGGTCCACCTCGCTCTGAGCGCCGCGCCGATTGCCC
>JANYJG010000219.1 GCA_025358515.1 Chloroflexota bacterium | reverse complement strand
GGGGCCGCGTGGGCCGCTCGTCGAGGCGGGCCTACGCGTATCTGCTGTATCGGCGCCGCGAGCGACTGTCGGACGTCGCTCGCAAACGCTTGCAGGCGATCTTCAACGCCTCGGAGCTGGGGGCCGGGTTCCAGATCGCGTTGTCGGACCTGGAGATCCGCGGTGCCGGGAACATCCTGGGCGCTGAGCAACACGGCCACGTCGCCGCCGTTGGATTCGACCTGTACACGCGTCTCCTGGCGGAGGCGGTGGAGGAGCAGAAGGCCGAGTTCGAGAACCGGCCGGCGGTGGTCGAGCGGTCCGGCGCCGTCGTCGATCTGCCCGTCGATGCCCATCTCCCGGACGCCTACGTACCCGAGACCGCGCAAAAGCTCGATCTATACCGACGCCTCGGCCGCGTCCGAACGGCCGGCGAGCTGGCCGCATTCCGCCAGGAGTTGGGGGATCGCTTCGGCCCTCCGCCGCATCCGGTTCTCAAGCTGATGGAGGTTGTGGAGCTGCGCATGGCAGCCGAATCGGCCGGCATCGTCTCCATCTCGCGTGAAGAGGGCGAGCTCGTCGTCCGGCTCGGTACCCTGTCCCGCGCCGGGGCCGTGAGAGCCCTCGCGCCGATGGGCCGCGACGTCGTCCGCTTCGGCAGCAACCAGGCCCGCATCCGCTTGCCGCGGGATCCGGCCAGGGCCTGGAGCGTTGCCCAAGCCGTTGTGAACAGGCTTGTCCCGGTTGCCGAGGAGCAGCGCAGCCAGCGAGAAAAGGCGGCCGCGGCTCAGGGCAACCTGGAGTAGCAGGCCCTTGCGCGCGGCCCCACAAGGGGGCACGATGCCCGCCGCAGCCCTCTTCGCGTAACCTATGTACGGTCTGCATGGGCAGAGAGGTGCGGTCTGGACCCCCGCATCGTCCCGTCACGCACAGCCGGTCGGTTCCGTCGCATCCCGCGTCGCGGCAAACACCGGGAAGGACAAAGGATGCAGTCGACAACCAAAAGGAATGCCGGCGGGCCCGCCGAGAAGGACAACTTCCGCCCCGATATCGAGGGGCTGCGGGGTGTCGCCGTACTGCTCGTCGTCCTCTTCCATGCCGGAATGCTGTCCGCCTCGGGCGTCCAGATCCGCGGCGGTTTCATCGGCGTGGACCTCTTCTTTGTCGTATCCGGATACCTCATCACCGGGCTGCTCATCCGGGAGCGGGAACGCAACGGCAAGATCAGCTTCTCGCGCTTCTACGCCCGCCGGGTAAAGCGAATCCTGCCGGCCGCGGCCGTTGTCCTGCTGGTAACGATCGTCCTCTCCGCCCAGCTCGTGACCCTGCTCCAGCGCCCATCGACGATGCAGGATGGCGCCTCCGCGGCCCTTTCGATTGCCAACATCCGCTTTGCCCTGACCACGGACTACTTCCACCCCGACAACTTCTCCCCGTTCCTGCACTTCTGGTCCCTCGGCGTTGAGGAGCAGTTCTACTTCGTGTGGCCGGCCATCCTGGCTGTCGTTGCCTGGAAGCGACCGCGGCTCGGAATCGGGATCGCCCTGGCGGCGATTACCGTGGTTTCTCTGGCGGCAAGCCTTGTCGTCACCGACGCCAACCCTCCGATGGCCTTCTACATGTTGCCGACGAGAGCCTGGCAGCTGAGCGCGGGCGGTCTGCTGGCGGTTGGGGCAGGGTCGCTCGATCGACTGCCCGGCGCCATTCGCGCGCTGTTCGGCCGGTTCATGGCGATCCTGGGCTGGGTCGCCCTGGTTGCCTTGCTGATCGCCGCCTGGACCATCACCGGCGGGGGCCTGGCGGTGGCCGGCGTCAATCAGCCCAGCACCCCTTACCCGGGCACCGCCGCCATCATCCCGACGCTTGCGGGCGTTCTTCTGATCGCCTCTGGTGCCGAGCGTCTTGGCCCAGGCGTGCTGCTGCGGCTGATGCCTATCCGTTTCATCGGCAAGATCAGCTACTCCCTGTACCTGTGGCACTGGCCAATGCTCATCCTGGCCCAGTTGTACCTGACCGGCTCGCAGCAGATCGCCATGTCGCCGCTCCAGGCTCTTATCGTTGCCGCTTTCGCGATTCCGGTTGCCACCGTTAGCTGGGCCCTTATCGAGGAGCCGTTCCGGCGCGGTCAGATCCCGCTGCCTCGCCCCAGCCGGATCGTGGCCGCGGGCGTCGCAGTCATGGTGGTCGTGGCCATCATGGGCACGAGCTTCGCCTGGGGCGCTGACGCTCAGGCCAAGTCCGTGTTCGGCGACACGGCCGCTCTACCCACTGACACACCTGAGCCGGATCCCACCAACACCCCGATCGTGGCCACGACCGTCCCGCCATCCCTCCCACCCGGCGCCACGCCAACGCCAACGCCGGCGATGACACCGGCCCTGACGCCCTATCCGAACCAGGGCGCCGGTTCCTTCTCGGTTGCCGGGCTGCGGCCATCGGTTCTCAACGCTGCGACCGACTATGAACAGCCCTGGCACGACAACTGCCTGGGCTGGGAGAAGACCACCGTCCCGCCTGCCTGGGGCAAATGCGTCTACGGCAATCCCAAGGGGACGTACCAGGTTGCGCTCATCGGCGACTCGCACGCCTCGGCCCTCTTCCCGGCGGTCAACGCCGTGGCCAAGGCCCACGGTTGGAAGCTCGTGGTCTATCTAAAGATCGATTGCTCCTTCGTCGACATGCCGATGCAGGACTTCCTCCTCCAGCGCGAATACAAGGAATGCGAAACGTGGAACCCGAACGTCATCGCTCGACTCAAGGCTCATCCGCCCGATTTGGCGATCGTGAGCCAGAGCCGCTGGATTTTCTGGGTTAACCCAAGTGACAGCGGGTTGACTGCCCAGAGCAACGCCATGGCTCGGGAAATCCAGAAGATCCCCAGCAGTAGCAAGGTCGTCATCATCGCGGATCCGCCGCTGCCGACTGCGGTCAAGATCCCGGACTGCCTCTCCACCAACCCCACGGACTACCGGCGCTGCGCTTTCTCACGCGCCAATGCCTTCGGCTCCGCCATGGGCAAGCGTGAGCAAAGCGCAGCAAAGCAGACCGGCGCCGGACTGATCGATCTCACGAGCAACATTTGCCCGGGCAGCAGCGGCCCGTGCCCGGCGGTCATCAACGGCATGATCGTTTGGCGTGACGAGCACCACGTTACGGCCACGTTCGCTAAGTCGCTGGCGCCGATCGTGGATGCGAAGTTGGTCGCGATCATGGACGCCTGGGCGGCGCCGGTTCCGACACCGTAGCCGGTCGTCCGCTCATCGGTCGGAGAAGCTCGGCGCTGCGGTAGACTTCGCCTGCCGCATCCAGCCATCTTTTGAGTGGAGGTCCGCCTCGACATGTCAGCGCAAGACCTGCGGGCGCGAATCCGCGAGATTCCCGACTTCCCCAAACCGGGCATCCTCTTCTACGACATCACAACCATGCTCAAAGACGCGGCTGCCTACAAAGAAGCGATCGATCTAATGACGGAGCCGTACCGCGGCCAGAAGATCGATCTCGTGGTTGGTATGGAGTCCCGTGGGTTCATCTTCAGCGGTCCGATCGCCTACCAGCTTGGAGCCGGTCTGATTCCGGTCCGAAAGCTCGGGAAGCTTCCGGCCGAAACCATCTCCGTGGAGTACGCCCTCGAGTACGGCTCGAATACCCTCGAGATTCACAAGGACGCCATCACCCCCGGCCAGCGCATCCTGATCGTCGACGATCTGCTCGCCACCGGCGGAACCGTGCGCGGCACGATCGAGTTGGTCGAGCGGCTCCAGGGTGAGATCGTCGGCCTGGCATTCCTCGTGGAACTGCTCTTCCTAAAGGGTCGAGACCGGCTGCAGGGCTACGCCACGACGAGCGTCATCCAGTACTGACACGGTCGGACATGATTGCGTGATTGACTCGGGTTGCGAGGCCGAAGAGGAACGAAACGACGCTGTAGAGCGTGGCTGCGGCCTAGCCCTGCCCGGAGCCGCGATCGGCGAGGTCGTGGGCCGGCCGTGAGTGCAGGCGTGCTGACCCGCCGAGAGCGCGCCAATCTCGTCGTCCAGGAGACGACCGATCGCTCCCTGTTGCGCAGCTTCCTCGAAACCGATCGTCTGTACTCGGCGTACGCCTTGTGCGATCTGGACGATCGGGAGTTCCTGCGAACTCGCTGGGGCGTGGCGCTCTCGGGCGACCGTCCCGTTGCGGTTGTGCTGCAGTATGCGGGCTACTCGCCGCAGCCGATCTTCGTGATGGGCGAGAACGCCGGGGTTGCTTCGATTCTCGAGTCCGTGATCAAGCCCCGGACCGCGTACGTCGCCGCAAGACCGGAACATTTGCCCGCCGTGGCGAGCCAATACCGCGTCGATCCGGGGCCCGCGATGCTGCGCATGTGGACCGATCGGGCCCATTTCCGGCCCTTCCCGGCCGACGTCCAGCGGCTTCTTCCCGTGGAGATCGGGGAGTTGAACCGCCTCTACCAGCTCGGTTTCGCCTCGTGGCTGCCGGCGAGCGCCATCGCCGACGGGCTGTACTACGGGGTTCGGGTCGGGTCGCGGCTCGTGGCAGCAGCCGGCACCCACGTCATCAGTCCAGCCGGCAGACTCGCAGTCGTGGGCAATGTCATGACCCACAACGATTTCCGCGGTCGCGGTTACGCTACTGCCGTCACCGGCGCCGTGACGGCCGAGCTTTTGCGCTTCTGTGACCAGGTCGCGCTAAACGTGAGAGCGGACAACCCGCCCGCTCTGGCCGCCTACCGCCGGCTCGGCTACCAGACATATGTGACATTCGAAGAGCGGCTCATCCATCGGACCGAACCGCTTTGGACCGGCTGGACGGGGACCGTTCGCCGCCTTTTCGCTCGCAAGGAGACATGATCAATGACCGTTCCTATGCCCCCGACGAAGCCTGCCGCCAATTCGGCCGCCAATTCGGCCGCCAATTCGGCCGCCAGTTCGGGCGCCAATTCGGCCGCCAGTTCGGGCGCCAATTCGGCCGCCAGTTCGGGCGACCTTCCGAACCATGATGTCGTGGATCTTGGCCTGGCCGCCGAGGGCGTTCGACGAATCGAATGGGCCGAGCGCGAGATGCCTGTGCTTCGGCTAATCCGTGAGCGCTTCGAGCGGGAGAAGCCGCTGGCCGGGCTGCGAATCGCGGCCTGCCTGCACGTCACCACCGAAACCGCGAACCTGATGCGGACCCTCAAGGCCGGTGGAGCGGAAGTGGTGCTGTGCGCATCTAACCCCCTCTCGACCCAGGATGAGACCGCAGCGGCCCTCGTGGCCGAGTACGGCATTTCGACATTTGCGCGTCACGGCGCCGACCGCGACATGTACTACCGACATCTGAATGCTGCCGCCGACACTCGCCCCCAGATGACCATGGACGATGGCTGCGACCTGGTAACGCTCATCCATCAGGAACGACGCGACCAACTGGCTGAGATCGTCGCCGGAACCGAGGAGACCACGACCGGCGTCATCCGCCTCAAGGCGATGGCGGCCGACGATGCCCTCGGCTATCCGGTCGTGGCGGTCAATGAGGCCCTGACCAAGCACCTCTTCGACAATCGCTACGGCACCGGCCAGTCCACCGTCGACGGCGTCATCCGGGCCACAAACCTGCTCATCGCGGGCCGCCACGTCGTGGTTGCCGGCTACGGTTGGTGCGGCAAGGGCATCTCGTTGCGCTTCCGAGGCATGGGCGCTCAGGTCGCCGTCGTGGAGGTGGACCAGGTCCGAGCCCTCGAGGCGCTCATGGACGGCAACCTGGTTATGACCATCGGTGACGCGGCTGCCTGGGGCGACATCTTCGTGACGGCCACGGGCGACATCCACGTCCTGCGCGCCGAGCACTTCAAGGTCATGCGCGACGGCGTCATCATGGCCAACTCGGGCCACTTCGACGTGGAGATCGACCTGCCGGCATTACGTCAGCTGGCGGGGGACAAGGTCCGCGAAGTCCGCGAGAACGTAGTCGAGTACACGGTGGAGGGTCGCCGTCTACACGTCTTGGCCGAAGGCCGCCTGGTGAACCTGAGCTGCGCTGCCGGCCACCCGGCGTCTGTCATGGACATGAGCTTTGCCAACCAGGCCCTCGCCGCCGAGTATCTCCAGGGCAAGCACCACGATCTGGCCAAGGGCGTCTACGACGTGCCTGCGGAGATAGACGTCGAGGTTGCCCGGCTCAAGCTGGCTGCCCTGAACATCGTCCTGGATCCGCTCACTCCGGAGCAGTTCGAATATCTCCGCTCCTGGCAGCACGGCACCTGATCGCCGGTCGCGCGGTCTTTCCAGTTCCGCCCCGGGCCGGGGCGGGTTCGGGGGCGCCGGGGGCGCGGTTGCCGCGGGCGCGGTCTGCGCCGCGGGCGCGGTTTGCGCCGCTAGGGCGCCGCGGGCGCGGGTGCCGCCGGGGCGGTTGCCGCGGGCGCGGGCGCGGTTTGCGCCGCTAGGGCGCCGCG
>JANYJG010000218.1 GCA_025358515.1 Chloroflexota bacterium | reverse complement strand
CGGGCGGCCTCCTCGTCGCGGCGGGCCTCGGAGCGCTCGTCGGCGCTGAGCTTCTCTTCCTCGCTCTGGGGCGCGGACTGGTAGCAATGGTGGGCTTCGTCGTTGAGGACGACGATGTTGCGCTTCGTCCTGAGCGCCCGGCACACGCGGCGGACCATCTGATCCGGCGTTTCTTTGAAGCGGTCCGTGTCGCCATCGGGGCCGGCCAGGACCTTCTTGGTGAGCGACGCCGCCTCGAAGGTCTCGCGCCGGATGAAGCCGTGGAAGTTGGCGATCTCGATCTTCGCGGCCTGCAGGGCGTGGAGCTGATCGGGAGTGAGAAGGTCGCGTTCCTGGTAGTAGTTACCGGCAAGGTTCGGCCGCAGGACCTGGAGGCGGTCGCGAATGGTGATCCCGGGCGTGACGACGAGGAAGGTGTCGCTGAAGCGCTTGTCCTGGGGGTTGGCGAGCTTGTTGAGCGCTTGCCAGGCGATGAGCATCGCCATGACGACGGTCTTGCCCGATCCGGTCGCCATCTTGAAGGCGATCCGGTAAAGGCCGGGGTTGCGAACCTGGCTATCCTCGCGGAGCTTGTTCTCGATCCAGGGCTGGCGATGACCGGCAACCTCACCGAGGAAGATGGCGGTTTCGAGGGCCTCGATCTGGCAGAAGAAGAGCGGCTTCTCGCGGGCGGGCTCGGTCCAGTAGGCGAGCAGGTCTCGGGTGACAGCGGTGATGCCTGGGTATCGGGCGCTCCGCCAGGCACCGACGTGCTCGCGCACTCGGTTGATGAAGTCGTTGTCGAGCGCCTTCTCCGTGGCGAAATCGCCGGCCAGGGCGAGCTGGGGTCCGCCCCGCGTCTTGGGCTTCGGGATCGGGCTGAAGTAGGTGCTGCGGCGGCGGCCCTCCGCGATCTCGTTGGTGATGCCATCGTCGTCGAACCGGAAATGGCGCGCCGGCTCGCTGAAAGGCGAGTTGAGGATCGGGTTGTCGATCACGACCGGTGGCAAGCGGTCCCCCTCAGTGCGGTGGCACGGCGGCGTCGCCCTCCAGGATACGCGTCGAGCGGGCAGGTTGACGACAGGAGCCGCATCGAAGAAGCCCCGCCCGGGCATCTGTTGCGTTGCCGGTCGGGGCATGAGGGCCCTTCCTCCGACTGCGGCTTCCGCACAGCAGCCGAGAGATGAGGGCCCTCACAGCGTCAACAACGTGATTGGGAATTACATCTAGGTGGCCGAGCAGGACAGCGTCGGCGTGGCGTTTGTGCCACTGAAGTTGGCCTGGAAGCCGGCGGTGGTGTTGCCACCAGCGGCTATCGCACCGTTGTAACTCATGTTCTTGGCGCTGACGGTCGTCCCGGACTGGGTGAAGGTGGCATTCCAAGTGTTGACGAACGCCTGGTTGCCGCCCCATGTCCACGTGGCCGTCCACGACTTTATGGCCGCCGGACCGGCAGCCACCGTCACCGTGGCCGTAAAGCCGTTGGCCCAGGAGCTATCGACGCGATAGCTCGCCGTGCAGCTGGCCGTGCCGCCGCTGGCCGGAGGCGTGGGGGTTGGGGTCGGGGTTGGGGTTGCGGTTCGCGTTGGACTCGGGGAGACCGTCGGGGTTGGGGTTGCGGTTCGCGTCGGACTCGGGGAGACCGTCGGGGTCGGGGTCGGACTCAGGGTGGCGGTTCGCGTCGGACTCGGGGAGACCGTCGGCGTCGGCGAGGGCGGCGGCGGCGTGGTGCTGTTGAGACCGAGGAAGGAGATGGCATAGCCCACCATGCCCGTCTGGGGCAGGACGTGAGCGGCGCCACTGACGCTGATGCCTTCAACCGGGGCCTGGACCGTGTTGCTGCCGTAGCGGGTGCGCGTCCAGCCAGATTGCGGGGAGTCAGTCAAGACCGGGGTCTGGCTGACGCCCTTCAGATTGGTCCACTGCTTTATCTCTTCGCCGAAGTTGTGGTAGTTCAGGGTCGGGTCGGCGGTGCCATGCCAGAGCTGCATGCGGGGGTACGTGCCCGAGCCGCCCATTGCCCGTACGGCATCGCCCCACTGCTGCGCTGTCTTGGTGATGTTGCCGTTTGCGCAGTCGCTGCTCCACGTCGAGCCGCCCGTCGTAGCGAAGCACGTCGCCGGAACGCCCATGAACGCAGATCCCGCAGCGAACACGTCCGGATATTCCGCCGCCATGACGTTCGTCATCATCGCCCCGGACGAGACGCCGCTGACGAAGACCCGGCTGGAGTCCACGTTGTACTTCTGCTTGGCGTAGTTGACCATGGAGACGATTCCGACCGGGTCGCTGCCACCGCCTCGCGTGAGGGCCTGCGGCGAGTACACGTCAAAGCATTGGCCGCTCCGCGTAGCCTCGGGGAAGACGATGACGTAGCCGTATTGATCGGCCGCGGTGACGTAGTCGTGAAAGTACCCGCTGTACAACGCCGAGGCGGAGCCCGTGCAGTAGTGGATCGCAACCAGCAGCGCCGGCCTCGCGGCCACGTTGTTTGGCACGTACACATACATGTTCAGGTTGCTCGGGTTGTTACCGAAGTTCGTTACCTGCGTAAGTGACGCGGCGTGGGCCGGACTGGCCAGCGCGAAACTGGCCGCCAGAAGCCCCACGGCGCAAAGGGAATTGAAGAGGCGCCTCATCGGAGTTCGTTCCTTTCAGGTGCGCAAACAGGATTGAGCTAGGGGCCGGCGGGCAATCTGGACCAACGCAAGGCAATCAGGAGGCCTTGCGAGCGCTAGCAGGATTTGGGTGGCGCAGCAACCGGCGGTTGTGCGCCACCCTCAGTTACGGGTCAGGTGGCCGAGCAGGACAGCGTCGGCGTGGCGTTTGTGCCCGTGAAGCTGGCCTGGAAGCCGAAGGCGGTGTTGCCGCCGCCGGCAATGACGTTGTTATAGGCCATGTTCTTGGCCGTGACAGCGGTTCCTGACTGAGTGACGGCGGCGTTCCAGGAGTTCACGAACGTCTGGTTGCCACCCCAGGTCCACGTGACCGTCCAGGTCTTGGTTGCCACCGTACCGGTGTTGTTCACCGTAACGGCCGTTGTAAAGCCGTTGCCCCACTGGTTGTCGATGTGATAAGTCGCCGAACAGCTGGCTGTTCCACCACTCGGGGGCGGAGTCGGAGTGCCGGTCCGGACCGGGGTCGGGCTGGCGGTCACGATCGGGGTCGGAGTCGGAGCGCCCGTCCGGATCGGGGTCGGGCTGGCCGTCACGATCGGGGTCGGGCTGGCGGTCACGATCGGGGTCGGGCTGGCGGTCCTGACTGGGGTCGGCGTCGGCGACGGTGCGCCGTTAAGAGCGTTGAGGACGGCGGTGTATGCGGCCTTGGGATTGCCGCTGCCGTCGAACAGAAGCGGACTCTCGCCGGAGCGCCAGGAGTCGCTGTCACGCACGCCCCAGACCGTAATCCCGACGCAACGCGAGACGGCCAGGCAGGCCTTGGTCAGGTTCGTGTACTGCGTAACGTCCGCGTTCGTGACGTCCGTCTCGGTGAGGGCAACGTCCACACCTAGAGCAGCGAAGTTGGACAGGGTCGTCTGGAAGCTGCTCGGCAACGAGCTGCCGCCGGTCATGTGAGTCTGGAGGCCGACGCAGTCGATCGGGATGCCGCGCGTCTTGAAGTCCTTGACCATGTTGTAGACGCCCTGGGTCTTGGCGTAGCTCCAGTTCTCGATGTTGTAGTCGTTATAGCAGAGCTTGGCGGCGCCGTCGGCGGCGCGGGCGGTCTGGAAGGCCTGCTCGATGTAGCTGTTGCCGATGTTGTTCTGCCAGACGTCAGCGCGCCGGGTGCCGTCCTCGTTGAAGGCCTCGTTGACCACGTCCCAATAAGGAAGCTTGCTCTTGTAGTGGGCCATCACACCGTTGATATGCTCCTGCATCCCAGCGAGCGTGGCCGCCGAACCCGACAGGCTGGTCATCCAGCTAGGGATCTGGGAGTGCCAGACGAGGGTGTGTCCGCGAACCTTTATGCCGTGGCTCGTGGCCCAGTTGTAGACCTGGTCACCGGCGCTGAAAGTAAACGTGCCGCGAGTGGGTTCGGTAGCGTCCGGCTTCATCTCGTTCTCGGGCGTAACCATGTTGAACTCGCGAGCCGCGATCGTCGTGTAGGCCGAGTCGCCTAGCTTGCCCGAGTTGATGGCCGTTCCGAAGTAGCGCCCCGACTGGGCGGCCGCGGCACCGAGCGTGCTAGCGGCGCTGACCGCCGTGGTCATCATGCCTACTAGCAAGAGGCCGGCAAGACCGGCGGCAAGGATTCTGCGAGCGCGAATAGAAAGCATTTTCGAACTCTCCTCCGGGAACCCTGCTAGGGAGATTGCGCGGTCTCCAACACAACCCGGACCGCGCCCACTTGGATACGGAGACCCTAACGTGGGCAGATCTCGGAAGGACATTGGTATACATACGTATGCCTGACTACGTTACCAGCCCCAACGGAGCGGGCCGTCCGGGGTTCGTCACCCGCGACCTGGAATATCGCCTCGGCATCGACCGCGACACCGTCTACAAACGCGCCGGCCGCGATCCGCAGTTCACCGCGGCCTGGGCCCAGGCTCGCGAGGACGCCATCGACGGCCTCGAAGCCGAGGCTCGCCGGCGGGCTCTATCCACAAGCGACACGCTCCTCATGTTCCTGCTGCGGGCCAATCGACCGGCCAAGTACCGCGACAATGCCCGCCTCGAACTGACCGGAGAGGGCGGCGGTCCGATCGTGACCGCGCAAGTGCTCGCGGACATGGGCGACCGCGACAAGGCGGCTCTGCGGAGGGCCATCGACGAAGTTCTAGCCGAGGAGCCCGCATGAACGCCCCCGCACGGGAGCACTTGCGCGGCATGCCCCGTACCACTCTGCAAGCTCTCCGAGCCGAGCTAGGTCCTGCCTTCGTCAACGCCCAGCAGCGAGCCTTCTTCGACTCGCAGGCTGCCGAAGTCCTCTATTCGGGTGCCTTTCGGGCGGGCAAGAGCCTCGATCGACTCCTCCACGGCGCGCATCGCCTAAGAGCTGCGCGGCGAGTCGCGGCGTCGCTCCGACCCTGCCTCCATGCCCATCGCCGAGGCGGTTCCCGATGACCGCTGAAGCCGTGCGAGACTACGCAAACAGGCAAGGAAAGGAGGCGAGATCCAGGGGATGAACTGACGCTTCGCGTCGGCCGCTGACGCGGCCTCCGAGGGGTGGGCCAAAACCCTGGAATGGGGCGGCGAGTTCAGAGCGGAATGACCTGGCGAATTCAGCGGAATGCGCAGCCGAGCTGGGCTCGCCATGTTCAAGGCCAACAACGACGTGCTGGCCGGCATTACCGCGGTCACCGATGCTTTGGCTGCGGGCATGACGGTGTCACCCGACTGTTCGGGCCTGCTCGGGGAGGTACCGGCCTACGTCTGGAAGCAGGAGCGCGGCAGTGGCGCCATGGCCGACTCGCCGATCAAGGTGAACGACGATGCCTGCGACGCCTGGCGATATGCCAACATCGCCCTCTCGATCAACCACGAGTCCGGCTTCGTCCTCTACTACCGCTCCGAGGCTGCAAGGCTGAGAGCTGCGACTGCCGGGGCTTAGCGGCGTCACCATGACTCCATCGTGAGACTCGTCGATCGGGCAGCTCCCGAAGGCCCAGTTGGGTGGCCCGTAGTCTCGAGCGCCCAACTGAGCCCATGGAACCGGAGCCCCACTCGCGATGTTTCTCTCGGGTCCGACTCTCTTGCCCAGGCCTCTAGGCTCCCCACGGCTGGCAGGTTGTCCACGGGCTCCCGAGCTCCCAGGCAACAACAACCCCCATTGCTGCGCAGATCGCCAAGCCAATCAGTAGCCCAACCCTCGGATGCCTCGCGAATAACCGCGCCGACATCGCCAGAATCCCATAACCCAAGCCCGCCAGAGGGGGACCGTACAGAAGCAGAAAGGCCAAGCTATTGGCGGCTACACCGCTGCCTACGCGACACTCCTGCCACCGAACCAAGACAACTATGCTGATTGCTGCCGCGACCGAGATGGACAGGATTGCGCGGCTCAGTCTGCCAGCTCCACGCTCAACCTCTATCGTCGACACCGAAACTCCTTTTTCTACCTGGTCGGCTGCGCAGTGGGTTTGGGGCTCACGCTCCACCCGGTCGCCGCACTTGGGTCGTTCGTGGTCTGCATCTGCACCTCGGTGTAGGTCGACACCATCCAGCGGCTACCAGAGAGGATCATGCCAGCCGTTGCCGAAAACCTATTCCAGCCGCCCCATTCGACGAGGTCCCCACCCTCGACACTGCCCTGAGCGTTGATAAGGTGAACCTCATACTCGACAGAAATCTGCAGGCCCTCTCCGGCGGAGACATGACCTGTGACCTCGAAATTCTCCAGTGTTGCTGAGGCTACGCGAGTCGTTGCACTGCTTGCAATTGCGCCGACCCACCGACGCAGCGTAACCAACCGTTCTCCCACTGCGGGCTGGGAATAGTGGGCTACATAGACGTCTGTGATCCGTTGGATCAAGCGCTCGGCCTCGTCGCCGGTGATTCTGCCAGCCGCAAATCCATCTGGCAGAATCGACTGCTGGTAATCGAGTGAGATGGCCTGACGAAGGGCAGAATCGGCAGCCTGGATGTCAGACGTGGTGAAGGTCGAATCTGGAGAAGATGTCGGACCCGCCAACGCCGACGGCAAGAACCTAATGCCAATAGCTCCTAAAATCACAAGCCCACTTGCGAGCAGAGCTAGGCAGCCGGGCAGCCGAAGCTTCAAGTGTCGCCTCACCTAGTCGAAATCTTGCGAACTAGGGCTTCACCGGCACTGGGACCAGCGGCGGCAAAGTCGGTTTGGCTTGATTCTTGGGTAGATACTGATCACCGGACCGAGCTGCCGTGTCTTCGGTTGCGTCGAGGCTCATGGTCCGCCATTCGGTGATAAGCCAATGCCCGCTGGACCGGTCGAGTGTCCCTTCGAAATACATCGTGTTTGTGAAGGCTGTTATGAACTCGTGCCCGGCGGCATCGACCGGCTCGGCATCCTTGTGATAGATACTGTACGTGCCCGTGACGGTCGCGTAGTTCGTGTCCACGGTCAGTGTCGCGATCTTCATGTCCGAGACTCGAGAGACTAGAGTGCGGAGGACGGGGCCCATTGCTGCACTGCGCGCCCAACTCAGATCGCTGTTGAGGCGCTTTGTCAGCATCGCGCCGCCCCAAACCTTGCGATGGGCAGTACTAATCCGATCTTGGAGTCTGGTCAGTCCGCCTGAGTTGCCTCGGAGGGTTGCGGGACTGCCGGCAAGCTCAGTCTGCTCGTTGTCCGATTGGACCGCAGTAGTAAGGAACGCGGTGATTGTGGGCTTATCAGCCGCCGCCTTTGCCTCACCCGATCCAAACGAAAAGACCATGGCAACCGCCAGACCAAGGATGGCGACCGCTGGAAAGACCAATCTAATGGACTTTAGCGGGCTCTTTGTGTGAACCAACTCTGTTACCCCGTCCACAGAACTCATCGTGGGCGCCCCTTCCAAATGCCACTCTAGATGTTGGCCGGATCTATATGAACTTCATATATGACGAATCGACTCGCGTTGGGATTATCGTATGATCCGTTCCAGAAACTGTGCTTGCGCCCCGGCGAGTGCTGATCTGCATAATCCCCGGTGCCGTCCCAGCCGACCTCGATTCGAACATGATCGATTTGCGTCCAGTCTCCGCCATCAAGTGCCATGAAGATCAAATCGCCGGGATACAGCGAGTTGAACCGCCCTGGGAATCGTGGAGACTCCCGATCTTTGAATTAGGCGGCGGCGGTCTCTTCTAGTTGGCGATAGTAGGCCTCCTCGAACTCGGCCGGAGGGATATCTCCGCAGGCCGAATGGAGTCGACTCTCGTTCCACCAGCTCACCCAGGCTGCGGTTGCGAGTTCGACCTCGGCGGTGCTGCGCCAGGAACGCCGCCGGCGGATGAGCTCAGCCTTGTA
>JANYJG010000195.1 GCA_025358515.1 Chloroflexota bacterium | reverse complement strand
ACGGCCGAGTCGTGTCCCGAGGTCGCCGCCAGGAGCGCTACCGGGATCGCCAGCATTGCCACGACTACGACCGTCGTCGCAAGAGCCGGCCATTTCTGACCGCCACGGGATACCGAGCCGAGCTCATCCAGTTCTCGCATTCGGGCCTGCCCGATCGCCAGCAGTCCGGCCGGAATGCAAACTACCGAGCCGACGAACACGCTGGCCCCAAAGGCATCATTGGAGCCAGCGTGGAGCAGGAGCGACACCGCCAGCACCGGGAACGCGAGCGTGACGGCGCGGGTCGCGTTCTGACGCTCCCATTCCGTTTTCTGATGGATTGCCCCGAGAAGAACCGCGAGCCCGAGCAGCCAGCCGGCCGGATGGATCTGGAGCGCTGCGAATGGATCGTGCATCATGAGCAGCGCGTCTCGGGCAGCCGGATCCGCCAGCCAGCCCACCAGCCCGCATAGGAGCGCGAGCGCCCGGACCCAGTTGACCCGCCTCAGGTGCCGCGGACGCCAGCGCGAAGCCAGAAGCCCGGCTCCCGCAGCGAGCCAGAACTCGCCCAGCGACAGGGGCGCAGTCGATCCGGGACCGGCAAGCACCAGTGCCAGGTATGGAACTCCAACGAGGATGCCTTCCAGCAGCGCATCGAGGACGACGGGCAGGGGATTAGCTCGCCAGGACCAGGGCATCGCTCGTCCGCCAATCTGGAGTGAGGGACCCTGTCATTGCCGAGAACCCATAGGCCCGGGCCCGCGATACGGCGAGATGCCCGTTTGGCCCGAGCCCGATAACCTGCACCGGGTACCCCAACCTGTCGAGTCGCTTGAGAGCCACAACATAGGGTTCCGGGTCTCGTGCGGTGATCACAACTATCGTTGTGCCGATGCCGACCGACTGCGGCAGACGGACGAGCAGATGCTCGAACGGGGCCGAGGGCGCCGCGTTGAGTCGGCCTAGAAGGTCCGCGATCGTGCTGAGCTGATCCCTTCCGGTACGAGGCGCGACGAGCGCAAACCCGGTCATGGCAGCCATCGCCGCCAGGCCGCAGGACGCGCCCTCCAGGAGCGAATACCGAACCAGCGAAGACGCCGCGACCATCAGGCTCTCGACCAGATCCTCGTCGTTGACCCAGACAAACCCCGACATGACCTGCACGTCCAGCGCGACCATGATGTTCTGGGCCCGGGTAGGGTCGAAGCGCTTGCTTACCGGCACTCCGGTCCTCGCGGTGGCCCGCCAGTGAACTCGCTTCATCGGGTCCCCCGCCCGGTAAGGCCGAACGCCGGCGAACAGGGACGGATCCTCGAACAGGCTGTGCCGCGTCCGCAGGTCGCCGGCCGGAGCCTGCCGCTGGCTGGCCAGCCTTACCGGGAGGGTCCGCGGCCGAACGATGTACGAGGCGCGGTCGTTCTGGTCGGTCATCGCCCCGCCGTTGCCGAACAGGTCGGCAACCATAATGTGGGCTGGCCCAAGGAAATACTGCCCGCGATGATCCGACGCGAGGATGAGGTGGCGAGTCACGCGCTCGTACCAGCCCACCGTCCAGCGGCTAGGCAGGGTCGCCACGCCGGTCTTGGCACTGGCGGTCAGCGGCTCATCGCGCAGTGCTACGCCCGCTGACACGTCGTCTTCTACGGAGACCCACGGCACCGGCAGTGCCTTGTCATTCCAGACGGCTATGTCCAGTGGGACGTCCTCTCCCCAGACCGTTCGTTCTCGGCCGAGAGTGCGTTCGTAGTGGAGGCGGCGCAGGCCAAACCTCGTCCACAGTTCGGTAACGCCCACGGCCAGCAGGGCCAGGAGTCCGACCAGAACCACTTCTGGAGCCGCGAAGATGACCCCCAGGAGGATCAGGACCGGTCCGAAGGCCAGCCGTACCCTCGTCATTCCGGTTGTTGCGGCACCGGCACGGGCACCGGCACCGACTCGAGCACTTCGGTCAGC
This sequence comes from Chloroflexota bacterium, assembly GCA_025358515.1. Lineage (GTDB taxonomy): Bacteria > Chloroflexota > Limnocylindria > Limnocylindrales > CSP1-4 > Fen-1039. The sequence goes on along the minus strand of JANYJG010000195.1, from coordinate 896 downwards.
ACTCGCCCAACGGTCGAACCGCGGAGTTGGCGATCCATGTCCAACAGCAGCCGGTGGCCCAGGACGGGCCGCGCAACAGCGATCACGTCGTCCGGCAGCACGAAGGTGCGCCCTTCGATAGCCGCCCAGGCCTGGCTGGCACGGTAAAGAGCCACGCTGCTGCGCGGACTGGCCCCGAGCCGCAGATCCGGGTGATCGCGGGTGGCCCGCACCAGGTCCACCACATACCCCTCGACGACATCGCTCACGAGGACGCCGCTCACGACCCGGCGCAGGGCTAGGAGTTCCTCAGGGGCAATGATCGGCTCGACGCGCTCCAGGGGATCGTCGCCGTCGCGGTGGCGGCGGGCGATACGGCGCTCGTCATCGCGGCTCGGGTAGCCAAGGTTGATGAGAACTAGGAACCGGTCCAGCTGGGCTTCTGGAAGTGAGAACGTCCCCTCCAGCTCAACGGGGTTCTGGGTGGCGACGACGAAGAAGGGCGTGGGCAGCGGGCGGGTCTCGCCTTCGATCGAGACCTGGCGCTCCTGCATCGCCTCAAGGAGCGCCGACTGCGTCCGCGGCGTGGCCCGGTTGATCTCATCGACTAGCAGAACGTTGGTGAACACCGGACCGGCGACGAACCGCATCCGTCCGGCCTCGAGGATGCTGGACCCGGACACGTCTGTCGGGAGCAAGTCCGGAGTCCCCTGAACGCGCCCAAAGGACAGGCCCAGAGAGCGCGCGAAAGAGTGAGCCAGGAGAGTCTTGCCGACTCCCGGAACGTCCTCGATGAGCGCGTGCCCATCCGCAAGCAGGGCAACGGCAAGAAGGCGCAGGGCCGGCTCCTCGCCGACGACCGATCCGGCAACGGCATCGCGCAGATCACGCCAGAAACGTCCGACGCGCGCCTGGCC
>JANYJG010000175.1 GCA_025358515.1 Chloroflexota bacterium | reverse complement strand
CCCGATCGTGATCGTGCCGCAGGGTCTTCTCGGCGGCTTCTTCTGGCCGATCGAGCAGCTGCCGAATCTGCTCCAACCGGTGGCCCGAATCCTGCCGGTCACCTATGCCATTGACGGTTTACGGCAGGTCATGATCGCGGGCGCGGACCTCACGTCACCGCAAGTTCTGCTGGACCTGGGTGTCCTCGTCGGGATCGCCGCAGTGTTCGTGATGCTCGCCGCGGCCACGATCCGGCGCGAGGTAGCGTAAGCGCGCCGTCGCCCGCCTCGCCGGCTCAGCGGCTGCTGCCGTGGCCCTAGACCGGCATCCGGGCCCGAACGCCGCGAAGGCGGGCATGGAGGCCGTGGTGGCGCGGCCCCGCCACGACCAGCGCTGTCGCCCACGCCAATGTCGCGACCATCACGATGACGTAGACCGGCCAGTAGTTGCCCAGCCGGTCGTAGAAGATGCCGCCGGCGTTCATGACGATGATGCCGCCGGCCGGATAGGCGATGGCGATGATGCCGAAGATTGCCCCAAAGTTGTGTCCGCCGAACACGTCCGAGAAGGCGGCGGAGCGAATGGCGATGGTCGCGCCGATGCCGAAGCCGTAGATCGCATTGCCGGCCACGGCCAGGGTCAGCAGCGAACCAGTTGTCGCGAAGATCCCGGTCGCGCCGACGGCGATGAGGCCCGCACACAGCAGGCCGATGTATCGGCGCCCGAATCGATCCGATAGTCCGCCGCCCACGACCTGCCCGGCGACGTAGGCGCAGGACTGGAGGGCCAGCATAGAGGCCGCGAAGCCGGCATCGAGGCCTTGATTGACGGCGTGGCGCGAGGAAGTCTGGAAGATCCCCTCGTCGATGCAGCCAATGCCCACCGCCCCGACCAGCAGAATCCAGAAGCGGCGCGTTCGGAGAATGCGGCGCAAAGCGTCGGGGCGGGCGCGGCTTCCAGCCGGGAGTGGCTCCTGCGACGCCGCGATGGCACCCGGCGCGGATGTCTCGTGCAGGCCGGTGCCGGCGGCCTTGCTTCCCTCGGCGCGGGCGGCCTTGGCCTGGGCCTTGCCCACGGCCGGGAACACGACGGCCGGGCCGCTCGTCATTAGTACCACGAACGGCAACGCCACCAGCGACAGGCCACCAAAGATCAGCGTCGTCGCCCGCCAGCCAAGTGCCGGAATCGCGACCGCTGCAATCGGGAGGGCAAGGGCAACGCCGATGCCCGGGCCGGCGTACGAAACCCCCAGGGCCAGGCCCGCCACGCCGGCGTACCGGCGGGCAATTGCGGTCGTGGTGCCGATGAAGACGAGTTGCAGACCCACGGCCAGGAGCGTCCCGTACGCCGCGATGAGAAGGACGGCGTTCGGCGCGACCGAAACAAGGACCCAGCCGATGGCGCTCAGCACCGTCCCGAGCAGGAGCAGGTACCGATCCGACACGCGGTCGTAGGCACGCCCGACCAGTGGCGAGGAGGCTGCGGAGACCAGCAAGAACATGGTCCACGGCATCTGCCCGAACTCACGCGAGGCATTGAACGACAGCTCGAACTGGGGGACCAGCAGCGGGAAGCAGTACAGCGGCGCATAGGCGATCGCGCCGACAACGGCAGCCCCTAGGACGGGCACGGTCCGGACGGCGTTGGCGCGGGAGAAGCGGAGGCTCGGCACGCGACAATCGTAGAAGCTCGCCGCCCACATGGCTCGCCGATGAACATGGCACGATTAGGCGATGACAACGCCCACCCTCGAACGCTTCGATCGAACGGCAGAGGGCTATCTGCGCTGGTGGGCACCCGTCCTGGCACCCGCGTCGAAGCGCCTTGTCGATCGACTCGACCGCCTTGAACCAGGCCTGCCGGCAGGCAAACCTTGCGACGTTCTGGATCTCGGCTGCGGCACTGGCAATCTCATCTTCGAGGCGGCACGACGCTGGCCGGGGGCCAAGCTAACGGGCCTGGACGGTTCGGTCGGGATGCTCAAGGTGGTTCAGCGCGAGCAGGCGAACCTGCCCGGCTCAACTCGGGCGCGCCTCTCGTTCATCCGGGCCTACGCCGATTCCCTGCCCTTCCCCGATGCGTCGTTCGACCTGGTCATGACCGCCTTCGTTCTACAGCAGGTCCCGGATCGACTGGCCGTGCTGCGCGAGATGGGCCGCGTCCTGCGTCCGGGCGGACTAGTCGCGAACTACGGCTGGCTCGACATCGGCCTGGAAAGGTTCGCCCCGGATGCCGCTCTCGAGGAGTCACTCGCCCAGGCCGGCGTGACGCGACCGCCGGACACCGAACAGCGCGCCGGACACTACCGGTCGGTTCGTAGCAGCGCCGACGAGCTGCGAGCGGCCGGCTTCAGGCACGTTTCAGCGCGCGCCGACGCACTCGAACACGCCTGGTCCATCGACGCCCTGATCACCTACCGCACAACGACGCGCGAACTGGCGCGCTTCGAGGCGATGGACGAGGCGACCCGAAGCCGGGTCGTCGATAGCCTGACGCGCAGATTGCAGGCGCTGACGGCCGACCAAATGGTCGATCGACCGCCCGTCGTTTCGATCCTGGCCCGCAGGGGCTAAGCCTCGGTCTTGGCCTCGGCACCGGCTTCCGGCGTCTCCTCGACCGGAACCTCGGCGGCGACGATTTCCGGTTCGGCCTCAGGAGCGTGCGGCGCGGCAACCTTGGCCACGACCTCGTCCGGGTCGGACAGGAGGGTGATGCCTTCGGGCAGCGTCAGATCACGCAGGTGGATGGCCG
>JANYJG010000075.1 GCA_025358515.1 Chloroflexota bacterium | reverse complement strand
CGCGAAGGTTCACGATCGGGGCGTTGACGATGGCCGACACGAAGCTCGCGGCGTCCTCGCGTTCCTGCTGGTATCGGGCGTGGTCATAGACGACGACATTGACAGGGCGGCCTAACTTCCGGCTTATCTCGGCCAGGGCGGCTGATGCGGCACCGGGGATGGGCTCGCTGCCAACGACGAAAACGTCGAGGTCCGATTGGGGTCCGGCGACGCCCTTGGCAAACGACCCGAACACGGCGACCTTGACAGTGACGACTCCCGCGGCCTCGAGAGACTCGGGGATCCCCAGGCTCTTGATGGCGACGCGCTGGAATTCGTCGAAGTACGGGCTCTCACGGTTCGCGTAGAACGCCGGCTTGCCGCCCACCACGCCGGTCGTAACGAGCCCGACCCGGACGAGCCGCCGCAACGCCTGCACGACGCCGTTGTAGGTCTCGCCGGTCAGTCGGGCGAGTTCGCGCTGGAAGAACGGTCGCTCGGGGCTGAGCGCCATGATCTGCCAGACGCTGTCGACAGCCCGGGAGAGAAGTGGCGCAGGCAAGTGGCCTCCTGACCATGCTTTGTGGTCATATGATCATTCTTCATGATCGTTTGATCAAGATACATGATCACCCAGCCTGCGAGGCTGTCAATAGGCGGCGCATCGGATCGATGGCGTCCGCACGTTCAGGGCGTCAAGTGACCTCGAAGCTCTGGGTGGCGGTCGCCGTGTCGGTGCCCAGCCAGCAGCTCACCGTGGCGCTGGACGTGCCCGGCGTGGTACTCGTCCCAACCTTCCAGGTCCACGAGACGTCGCCATTGGTCCCAGCTACGGGTTGGGGCTTCAATCCGACCGCCGTCGAGACGGTGCCGGAAAAGTACCTGACGCTGGCGCTGCACGTGGCGCCGGCTGAAGTGATAGCGGCAAGAGTGGCGTTGGCGCCGTGGCTGACCGACGCCGGCAGACTCGTGATGCTGACCGAGAGGGAGGCGACCGGCACGGCCGGCGCGCCGGCACTCACGCCGGCGCTCGCCAGTGGCGCTGATGTCGGTACGGCCGCCGTGGACGTGCCCGACGAGAACGTGATCCCGTAGTAGGCGTGGACCCAGTAGACGCCGATATCGGCCTGAGCCTGGGCGAGCAATATCGTTCCCGCGCAGACTTGCTTCTTGAGACTGTTCTCGAAGCTGTCCTTTGTACGCGCGCCGGTCGGGCGCCCGTCGGCAAGGCTCATCGCGTACGGCTCGGGCCAGAGGTTGCGTGGGTCGCTCGGCGCTCCACCGAGTTCCAGCGAGATCAGGTGGTCCTCCTCGTAGGCGGCGGTCGAGGTATCCGAGTAGCCGTAGGTCACGATCTGCCCGATCTTGAGGCGGGACGTATAGCTGCTCGACGGCCGGATCGTGGCCGTCCAGCCCGACACGCAAATGGTCGAGCCGATGGTCGCCTGCGTCACGGCCGGGTTCAGCGCACCCGGTGTCAGGAGGCGGTCCGGCTCGCCGGGAAGCCGATCCGCGGCCGAGCCTGACACCGGCAACTTAATCGGGACGCCGGTCGGACCGGGCGTTGTGGCAGCGCCGGGAGAGGAGTCGACCGCTAGCTCGTCGTCGGCATCGGCGACGGTAGGGCTCGGAGCGGCCGCGTCTGAGGACGAAGCCAAGGGCGAAACCGTCAGCGCGACGGCCGGCGTGATCTGCGGCGTCTCCCCAGCCAGATCGCCCATGATCGCGCCAATACCGTTCGCGGGAGCGGCCGACTGAGATGCCGAGCTGCATCCGGCGGCCCCGAAAGCGACGATCACAACGATCGCGATAGCCACCGCTATGGCGGGCATGGCTCGACTATCGAACCGACCGAACGCGAATCGCCTGACGGGCATGGCCTCCCCCATTCGTACAACTACCCGGACGCTCCCCCACTCTACTCCGCCTCAAGCCGTGTGCGACCGCGCAGGTCGGCCGGACCGTCGCGGCAGGTGGGCCAGATCGGGCGAAAGTGGGGCCTGGCACGACTTCGCGGACCCAGATGTCGATCCGCGTGGGTCTGGCACGTCGGTTGGGCAGGACGACCGAACAACAGGGTCGCTCCAACTCAACCACAGGCGAGGAGGCCTACAAATGGCAACTCATGTGATCCACGTCGAAGTGATCGGCCGCGACGGAGCGAAGCTCCAGAAGTTCTATGCGGATGCGTTCGGCTGGGCGCTCGACACCAACAACCCCGACGGCTACGGGATGCATCGCGACGAGAACGGGCTCACCGCCGGTATCGGCAAGAGCCCCGACGGCGGCGCCGGCCACGTCACCTTGTATGTCCACCGCGACGACCCGGCGGGAACCCTGAAGCGTGTCGAGAAGCTGGGCGGGAAGGTGATCATGCCGCTCACCCAGGTCGCTCCCGAGACGACGATCGCGCTCTTCGCGGATCCGGAAGGCCACGTCGTCGGCCTGATGTAGTCAGAGCGGCCACAACCGGGCGACTTATCCCCGATCGGGGTCGGCGCCCGGTCATAGTTCGGGCGGACGAACGCGCAGCGCGGGACTCCGCCCGAGCCCAGGCCGGCTTCGGAACGGCCTCAGCCGACCGCCTCGCCATCGAACGCGCGACGTAGCGCGGCGACGTCGATCTTGGTCATTCGCAGCATCGCCTCCATGGCGCGGCCCGCCCTCTCATGGTCTGGATCGCCCAGGATTTCGCCGAGCTGACGCGGGATGATCTGCCACGACATGCCGTAGCGATCCTTCAGCCAGCCGCACTGCCCAGGTGAACCGCCGCCTGCGATCAATGCGTTCCAGAGGCGGTCGACTTCCGCTTGGTCCTCGCAATCGATGACAAACGAGATCGCTTCGGTGAACGGGAACTGGGGACCGCCATTGAGACCCGTAAAGTGCTGGCCGGCGACTGTGAAGTCGACCAGGAGCACCGCTCCGGCCGGCGTACTCGGATTGTCCGCCGGGGAGCGCGACACGCTGCCGACGCGGCTGTCTGGCAGCAGCGAGACGTAGAAGTTCGCCGCCTCCTCGGCGTTGCCATCAAACCACAGACACGGCGTGATCTTCGACATCTTGCCTAGCCTTTCGTGCCTGAACGAGTGTGGGCTCCGTGCTCTCGTCGATCTGGTGGACCTCCTCGAAGGTGGCCCGCATCGGCGCCTCCGGCAGGAAAATGACGATCGCGACGCCGACGACCGCGCCTATGACGCCAACCCAGAACGTCGATGCCAGCGCGATCGAGAAGGCCCGATGGATCGCGTCGACGATGTTCGGGATCAGCGGGGCAACCGAGTCGCGGGCGCCCGGCGGCAGGCTCGCCAGGATCCGCTGACCGAGATCGCCCGTCCCGGTCAGGTCGATCCCACCCCCGCCCGCCGCAAACTGATCGACGAGTGGCTTTGGGACACCTGCGTTGAGCAGCTGAGCGGGGACCTCGGTTGCCATTCGGCCGGCAAAGACGGTGCCGGCAATCGTCAGACCCACGGTCCCGCCGATCTGCTGGAAGAACGTCAGGCTGGCCGTCGCCACGCCGACCCGCTCGGGCGACACTCCGTTCTGCACGACGAGAGTGAATACGGCGAACGAGGGCCCGATGCCCAGGCCCGCGACGACCATCCACAGCCAGAGCATGGGGCGGTTCGTGTCGGCCCGGAGGTTAGTGAGCAGGTACAGCCCGAGGGCGAGGAGCACCAGCGAGCCCAGTATCAGGAGCTTGTACCGGCCGACCCTCGCCACGATCTGACCGGAGACGATTGCGCTAACGATGAGCGCCCCGAGGAGCGGCAGGAGGCTGTAGCCGGACACGGTCGCACTCGCGCCCTCGACCGACTGGAACCAGCGCGGCAGGAAGATCACGGCGCCGAAGAACCCAAACGCAGCGAGGAACATGGCCCCGACCGATATCGAGAAAGACCGGGACCGGAAGAGAGCCAGCGGCACGATCGGGTCCGGCACTCGCGACTCGATCCATAGGAACAGCGCACCGAACGCCAGACCGACGAGCATGAGGCCGCCGACGGCTGGGTCCGTCCAATCGCCGCTCTGCTTGTTCGTCAGCCCGACGAGGAACGGCGCGATCGCAAGCGCGAACACGACCGCGCCGACGAAATCGATGTGTTTCGCGGCCTCTGGCCGTCGGATCGGCGGCAACAGACGCCACAGGATCGCGATCGCAATCAGACCCAAGGGCAGGTTGACGAAGAAGATCCAGTGCCAGGTGAACGCATCTGTGATGAACCC
>JANYJG010000028.1 GCA_025358515.1 Chloroflexota bacterium | reverse complement strand
CGCCCGGGTTCCACTTGTATGTCGCCACCGCGCCCGCGGGAAGCGTGGCGCTGATGGACTGTCCGCTGACGCGGATCTTGAAGGTGTTGCTGGCGGTGCCGGCGTTGAAGGCAATGAGCGCCAGTGAGCCATCGGGGTTCTTGAACGCGACATTCTCGATGCCGCCGGTGAAGTTGGACGAGCTGATCCGATACGCTCCTGGGACCACGAATTTGCTCGCATGTGCCAGGGCGTAGTACTCCGGGTTGTAGGTGATCGCCCCGGTGGAGTTGTTGATCGTCACGGTAGACGTGCAGTTGTTGCAGCCGCCGTTCTGCGGACCCAGGTTCTGATCGAGGACGAGGTTCCAGCGCACGGTGCTCTGGCCCCAGTTGCGCATGTTGCCGATGATCAGAAGCTGGTCGATATCCTTGAGGTACTGGGCGAAGCTCGTGCCGCTGAAGCCGGAGCCCTCGCTGAACCAGATGCCCTTGTTCGGGTAGGAGTTGTGCAGTGCCGTCTGGGAATCGACGTTGCCGCCGTACCAGTGGAAGGCCGTTCCGGCCGCATACGAGTTGGCGGTCGCGTTACCCAACACGTCGTACGGATACTGGTTGGTCCAGTTGTGATCCCAGACCAGGACCTTCGAGGTGATGCCGGCCGAGGCAAACGCCGGGCCCATGTAGCTGCCGAGCACGGTCGCCTGCTCGCTCGAGCTCATGCCCATGCCGGGGTATCCGCCCGGAACGTAGAGCGGCTCGTTCTGCATAGAGATGTAATTGATCGGGATCCCCTGGGCTGCGTACGCCTGCACGAACTTGACGAAGTAGTTGGCCCAGGGCGTGTAGTACTGGCTCTGCAGATTGCCGCCGATCATCGAGCCGGACGTCTTCATCCAGCCCGGCGGGCTCCATGGGTTGGCCATGATGCTGAGCGCAGGATTGATGGCCTTGATCTGCTTGAGCAGCGGAACGATGCACTGCAGATCGTAGTTGATGTTGAAGTTGGCCAGGTTGGCGTCGGTCTGGCCGGCCGGCATGTCGTCGTAGCTGTAGTTGCCGATCGACGAGAAGTCGGACGCGCCCATCGGCTGGCGCAAGAAGCTCAACCCGATACCTGTCGTCGGGTTGAACAGGTTGTTGAGGAGTGTGGTCTGTTGGGCCGCGGTGAGCTTGCCGCAGATCAACGAGGCAGAGGAATCGGTCAGCGAAGCCCCAAAGCCATCGATCCGTTGATAGGTTGTGGCCGGATCGACGTCGATGGTCGTTGGGTTGGTGCCGCTGTCCGCCGCAAATGTCAGATTGGCCTGCTGCTGGAGCAGCTTGGTCTGGTCGGCCGTGGTCATCCAGACACCGACGGTCTCGCCGGCCGCCATCGCGGTTGAGGTCAGCAACGATGCCGACAGCATCAATACTGCCGCGATGATGGTCGACACGCGCAGCGTCTTGGATACCTTCCGTATCTCAATGTGCATGTCGTTCTCCATTTGGTGCAGAGAAGTTGGGGACGCGTTATTGGCCTTGTCGGGGCCGCTCTATTGGCTAGTGGTAGATGCCGAATTCCCACAGGGAGTAGCCCCAGGCGGTGCCTCGGGCCGTTCCCGTCAGGCGGACATACCTGCCGGAGCCGCTGACGTCCATGTCGTCGAACCCGCCGTCACTGGTCGTGGTCGAGAAGATCGTGGTCCAGTTGGTCTGGTCGTTGGACGTCTGGATCGTGTAGGCCTTGCCGTAGGCCGGATCCCAGGCCAACTGGATGTGGGTGATGGTCTGAGTGGAGCCCAGGTCCACCATGATCCACTGCGGGTCGCTCCAGTCACTCGCCCAGCGAGTGGCGAAGTTGCCGTCCGTGGCGTAGTTGGCAGGCTGCGCGGGCGAGGCCTGCGAGGACGACGCGGTCGTCGTCTTGCCGATGGCGATGTTGGTGCCCGAGACGGCCGGCGGGGTGACCTTGAACGATCGGGTTTCGATGCCGACGTTGCCCTTGCCGTCGAAGGCGTAGACGTAGACCTTCCAGACGCCCATCTGCTGCGGAGCGGTCACGCTGAAGGATCCATTGCCGTTGTCCGTGAAGGCGACGTTGGTGAACCCGGTGCCTGTGCTGATGTACTTGTCGCTGAACATCAGGTTGTAGCGGATGGGATCGCCGTTCGGGTCGGAGGCCGTTACGTTGACGGTGAACTGGCTACCGGCAGGAACGTTGGTCTGCGAGCTCAGCGTCATGGCCGTGATCTGCGGGGCGGTGTTGACGAGCGGTGAGCCCGTGTAGGACTGCTTGAGAGCGCCATAACCGAGCCGGCGCCAGCCGCCGGTGTAAGTGTTGAGCCAGACGCCCCCGAAGTCGTTTTCGAGGCCGTAGTGGAACTCGGTGCCGCCGAGCGCGACGCCGGGATGACCCATCAGGGCATTCCAGCTGGCCGTGTAGCCATCCCGCTTCTGCAGGTCCGTCGGCTCGTTCGGGACGCCGTTGACGTCGTTGAGGACTTCCCATTCGCCGGCCGGTCCACCCTCGGTGAGGATGTATGGCTTGGTGTAGCCGCCATCGATCCAAGCCTGTTTGACGCCGCCGACGGCGCCGTAAGAGTTCACTGCCAGCAGGTCCAGGGCCGGGGCGTACTGCTTGTAGTACGGCCAGGCGCCGGTCCACGCGTCGGTAGAAGTAACAGGATGGTTGGCATCGGCACCGTGGATCGCCACGGCAACCTGCTGCACGTACTGCGCGTACGCCACGCGTTCCTGCTCGACGGTCGCGCCGTTGGGATACGTGTGGTCCTGGGTGGTGAGGATGACCTCATTGCCCACGTCCCAGAGCAGCACGCCCTGGTAGCCCTTAAGGCCGTTGACCGTCGAGACGATCGAGTTGAGGGTGTTGGTCTTGTAGGTCGTGTCGTTCAGGTAGTCGGCGCCCTGGTTGAGCCAGAAGCCGGCGATGACCTTGACGCCGAAGCGGGACGCGGTCTGGAGCAGTCCGGGCGTCGTAGTCGTGTCCGAACCCCAGGTCCGAATCGTGTTCACGCCCATGTTCTGCAGGTCGCGCATGTAGCCGTCGGCGGCTGCCGCGGGAGGGCCGTAGGTGAGGCCCTTGACGATGTAATTGCCGCCGTTGACGTTCATCTGCCAGTTGCCCTGGCTGCCGGTGATCTTGACCACGCTGGGTCCCGCGGGAATGCCGGGGTCCGTCATGGCCGCCGGCGCGGTGCCGGTGATCTTAGCGACGGTGACCGAGTCGATGTTCAGCGAGGCGCCCGAGACCGTAGCCGCCGTCGGCGTGGTCACGCCCGCGATGGCATTGGGCAGCGAGCCGCCGATGCTGAGGTTGAAGCTGAGGTAGAAGCCGTGATCAACGGCCTGCTGCCAGGCGGTGACCCCGACATTGCTCTCACGCACGACCCAGGTCTGCTGGCCATCGAGGTAGAAGCGGACTTCCTCGTCGGTCTTGCTGCGGTCGATGATCTCGGTGTACTCGTGGTAGCCGGTCTGGCAGCCGACGCAGCTGGCGAAGCCACTCTGGCGGCCGTTGTACTCGGCGCATGGGCCGTCCGGCGCGGTGCCGCAGTGGAGGGTATTCGAGAGCTGGCTGCGGCCGTTCACGTCGGTCATGATGTCGGTCTCGCCGACAGCCGGCCAGTTGTTCCAATTGCCGCGGTAAGCGGCACCGGTCGCGCGGAAGCCCGGCCAGTAGCCGAGGCCATTGGCGCTGCTGACGTTCGGCTGCTGCAGGATGGCGGTGAACTTGACTTGCTCGCCCGAATTGGCGGCGAAGTCGGTTCGCTGGGTGGCGATGCGGCCCGAAGTCCAGTTGCCCGAGCCGTCCTTGATGGCCTTGATGACGAGGTGGCCGCTGCCATCGAGGTACAGGTTGGCCGTGGAGGCGCTGGCGGTCTCGACTTCAGCGGTACCCCAGTTGGCCGCGCCGCCCGGGTACGAAGTGCCCGTGTACGTGATCCAGTCGGCCGCGGACGGGGCCGTGTTGGACGCGCCCGAGAAGTCGGTGGTCCAGACTGTCGTCCAGTTGCCGGCGGGCGTCGCGGTCGGGGTGGCCGTGGGCGTCGCGGTAGGCGTCGGCGTGGGGGTGATGACGGGAGTCGGGGTTGGCGTCGGGCCGCCGACGAAGACCTGGAACTCCCAGAGCGAGTAGCCGTAGCCTGTGGTCCGTACGGTGCCGCTTACCGCGGCAATTGGAACAACTGGCCGGCTGTCGGCGAGACCGACATCATGACCGACGTGAACGGCCGCAGCCAGCTCTCGAATACCCTCCACTGCG
>JANYJG010000002.1 GCA_025358515.1 Chloroflexota bacterium | reverse complement strand
CAGGGACCGGTCGGGAGTACATAGCCGGAGGATACCGTGTTGACCGCGGCCATGAAATCGTAGCCGGTCACCTTGAACAGAAGCACGACGCCGAGCACGATGAAGATCACGTCCCAGGCGAGGGCGCCGAACATGACAGTGATCTGGCGACCGCGATTGGCGGCGCTCTTGAGTTCGCCGCTGAGGTAGACGGACCACCAGTTCCACATCATGAAGGTCATCACCACGAAGACCGTCGGCAGGGTCGCGTTCAGGTTGCCGGCATTGGGCGACGCGCCCGTAGTTCCGGCGGCGGCGATCAGAGCGGCGGCGTGCGGGCTGGCGTACTTGTCACTGACTGAGTTGAAGTTATTTACGAAGTCGGCGTGATTGCCGAAAATCAGGACGACGAAGGCGAGGAAAGTGCCCAATGAGGCGATGATCCAGAAGATGTTCTGCCAGCGGAATGTCGTCCGCAAGCCGGCCACCAGGATCACGCCCATCAGGACGACCATGAACATGGCTCCGCCGAAGATCCAGTGACTATCGGTTTGGAAGCTTTGGCCCCAGTCGATCAGGGTCTGGTTGTTGAAGGTGACGCCGAGGGTAGCGAGGATCGGACCCAGGGCAAAGACCGGGAAGTAGCGGGCCCAGAACGTCGCACCGATCGTCGCCGACAGCGCTGCCCCGAAATTGGAGACCAGGGCCAGGGGTGGCGATAGGATCCGGCTCACCCAGACGTAGTCGCCGCCGGTTCGCGGCATGCTCGAGGCGAGCAGCGCCATCATCAGCAGGACCGGAATGTTGATCAGGAACGAGATGACCGTCGCTGCGACCAGATCGGCTCCCGGGAACGCCGACAGGGCGAAGAAGACGCCCCAGGCCAGCGTGGCTCCGACGGGTGCCGAGAAGACGGCGTTGAAGATCGCCGCGTCGAGAGCGCTTGCCTCCCGGACCAAGCCCGTGCTCTGACGAACGAAGAGCTGGCTATCTCCTGCCACTAGTCACCTCCATGACGACTTCCGACGGGAAGCCGTCGCTGGGCCAGCCGTGGCTGTCGCCGGGCCTAACAGCAGGGTCCGCTGCTTGACAGTCCTCTTGAGCCCAGGGGAAAGTTACACAATCGCACATATGGCGTCAATCACTGATGTGAGATACGATCTCCCTCGATGTGCGAGTATGTGACTCGTCCCGGTCCGACGGAGCCTACGTAAAGGGGGAGAATTCGCGGATGCCACTAGCAGCTGATCGGCGCGTGAAGATCCTCGAGCGGGTCGCCGAAGGCATGTCGATCCAGGTTACGGACTTGGCCCGAGAGTTCGGCTGTTCCGAGATGACCGTAAGACGCGACATCGTGCGACTGGAACATGACGGATTCCTGCGCCGCACCTACGGCGGCGCCACGGCGCACCTGACCCGTTCGCTTGAGGTTGCCTTCAACTCTCGATCTCTCGCCAACGCACCCCAAAAGCGACTCATCGCCTTGACGGCAGTTGGGCTGATCGGAGACGCTCAGCTGATGTACGTCGGAATCGGAACAACCGCCGAGCATTTCGCGCGCTACCTGCCGGCCCGCCCCGACCTGACCGTTGTCACCGGCTCCCTGCCGATAGCGAGCCTGCTGGGCACTCGCCCGACGAAGGCCGTGGTTCTGGGCGGTAACGTGCGTCGCGATGAGCTGAGTTGCATCGGACCGGGAGCCCGCGCGACGCTCGATCGGTACAGATTTGACCTGGCCGTGCTGGGCACAGCCGGACTAACAGCCCGTTGGGGCCTGACGGACCTGAACGACGACGAGGCCGAGATCCACCGCGTGGCGATCGATCGGAGCGAGCGGTTGATGGTGATTGCCGACGGCTCCAAGCTCGGCGTCGTCACAAGCGCCATCGTGGCCGGGGCGTCGACTATCCGCACCCTGGTCACCGATTCCAGTGCGCCCGACGACGAGGTCACGCAGCTGCGGACCTTAGGGGTTGAGGTTGTCGTCGCCAAACCAGGCAGCCGCCGGCGAGTAGAAGAAGATGAGACAACGGAGGTAGAACACGTATGAATAGTCTGACCCGAATCTTCGGTGTCCCGAAGCCCGTGATCGCCATGCTCCATTTGCCCGGCCTACCCGGGCGACCGATGCACGACGTGGCGGGTGGCCCCGACGCCATCTTCGCTCCGGTCGCGAACGATCTGGAGGTCCTTCAGAGTGCCGGCGTCGATGGCCTGCTCTTCTGCAACGAGAAGGACTATCCCTACCAGCTCAAGGTGGGGCCGGAGGTGGCAGCGGCGATGGCCGCAACCATCGGCCGCCTGCGCGATCGCATCAAGGTCCCGTTTGGCGTGAACCTGCTGTGGGACCCGACCGTGAGCCTTGCGGTTGCGCGAGCCACGGGAGCGAGCTTCATTCGTGAGGTCCTTACCGGCGTGTACGAATCGGACCTGGGAATCATCGCACCGAACATTGGCGAGATCTCCGCCTATCGGATGGCCATCGGCGCTTCCAACGTGGCCCTCTTCGATAACATCTCACCGGAATTCAGCAGCCCGCTGGGCACGCGGACGATCGGCGACCGCGCCAGAGGGGCGGCGTTCCTGGGCATGGATGCCATCCTTATCAGCGGTTGGGCCGCCGGCAGCCCCATGGCTATGGGCGATCTGATGGCGGCCAAAGAGGCGGCTCCGGAGACGCCCATCATCGCAAACACTGGCGTCCGGGCTGAGCGCATGGCCGAGATCATGAAGGTGGCCGACGGGGCCATCGTCGGCACGAGCCTAAAGGTCGACGGCGTTACTTGGAACGCGGTCGATCCGGAGCGAGTCCGGCAGTTGATGGCCGCAGTGCGCGAAGTTCGCGATCGTTCCAGCGGCGCCTGAAGGATTCGGATCGATGGCCCACAAGACGCGCATTTACTTCGCCACCGACGTCCACGGCTCGTCGAAATGCTTCCGCAAGTTCCTGAACGCGGGGCCCGTTTACGGCGCCGACATCATGATTCTGGGAGGCGACGTGGCCGGCAAGGCGATCCAGTCGATCGTCAAAGGGCCAGCCGGCAAGTACCGCTGCAACTTCATCGGCGTCAATTATGACGTGGATGAGGGGCCCGAACTCGAGGCCCTAGAGAAGCTGATCGCCGACCACGGCTACTACCCGTACCGGGCCGAACCCGGCGAGCTGGACGCCCGCAAGGAAGCCGGCACGCTCGACGACCTGTTCCTGCAACTCATGCAGGAGCGTCTCACTGGCTGGCTGACCCTCGCGGACGAGCGACTTCGGCCGCTCGGCAAGCGGCTGATGTTCATGCTCGGCAACGACGACCCTCCGGCCCTGGCGCGGCTCCTGGACGCCGCCCCGTGGGGCGAACACGCCGAGGGCAAGGTCCTCTGGCTTGACGACGACCACGAGATCATGAGTTGGGGCTTCTCCAACAGGACGCCTTGGAACAGCTACCGCGAACAGGACGAACCCGCCATGGCCATTTCGCTGGCGAAGATAGCAGCCGGTCTCAATCATCCCGAACGCGCCGTCATCAACGTCCACGTGCCACCCTTCGACACTCAACTCGACGACGCTCCCGTACTGGACGAGAACATGCAGGTCCAGCAGGTCCTGGGCCAGGTGAAGATGGCCCCAGCCGGCAGCACGGCAGTGCGCGAGTTCCTGACCGAGCGCCAGCCCCTGCTAGGTTTGCACGGCCATATCCACGAGGCATCGGGCATAAGGCGACTCGGCCGCACGATCGCGATCAACCCGGGCAGCGACTATTCGACAGGGACGCTCAATGGCGCCCTGATCACACTGGAGAAGGATAAGGTCTCGGCCCATCAACTCGTGCGGGGGTGACATGACCGCTCCGGGCGAGGTACTCCTGGCGATCGATGTCGGAACCTCCAGCGCTCGAGCGGTCGCTTTCGACCTGGATGGGCATCGACTGCTTGAGGCGCGGAGGCGCTACCCGATCTCCACGCCACAGCCCGGATGGGCCGAGCAGGACGCGAGGCTCTGGCGGTCGGCCGCGCTGGCCGCGCTGGGCGAGGCGATCAGGCGTCTGAACGGCATGGCGGGAAGGGGCACGGCGGGCCCGGTCCGTATTCTTGCCATCGGCCTAACCGGCCAATGCCCGACAGTCGTTCCGGTTGATCGCCGCGGCGAGCCGCTGGGCCCCGGCCTCATGTATCGCGACAATCGGGCAACGGCAGAGGCTGCCGAGTTGCGGGACCGCTTTGGCGATGAGAGGATCCACGCCCTCACGGGGCACCTACCTGCGGCGTTCCATATCGGCCCCAAGATGATGTGGCTGCGCCGCCACTGCCCCGAAATATGGGCCAGCGACCCGTTGTTCCTCCAGCCGCGCGATCTCGTAGCGCTGGCACTCACTGGAGAGGCTGCGACGGACGGCACTCACGCCGCCGCGACCCTTCTGTACGACCTCCGTGCCGGGGCCTGGAGCAACGCCATGCTGGCTGCGCTCGACATCGACCCTCGGGCGCTGCCGCCGATTCGAGCGCCGGGGCAGGTGCTGGGCGACCTTCGACCGGCACTCGTGCGTCGCTTCGGCCTGCCTGGGACGATACCCGTCATCCTGGGCGGCGCCGACTCCCAGGCTTGCGCCCTGGGCGCGGGCGTCGTATCCCCAGGTCGCGTCAGCGAGATGGCCGGGTCATCGACGTGCCTCAACTCGGTGGTCCGCGAGCCGCTGACCGAGCCGCTCATCACCCACTACCCGCACGTAATACCCGGACCCTACACGACCGAGACCGGGATCAACACCACCGGCGCCGCCGTGGGCTGGCTGGCAGACCTGCTGTACGGCCGGCACGGGAGACACGCCGGCGGGGCGGATTACCTGGCTCTGGATGCCGAGGCCGCGGCGGTTCCGCCGGGCGCGGACGGCGTTCTGGCGCTGCCAGTTCTGGGCGACGGCGAGCGAACCAACGCGGATCTGCGGGCGGCGTTTACCGGACTATCGGGACGGCACGGCCGCGCCATCCTGGCGAGAGCGATGCTCGAGGGAGCGGCTTTCGCGATACGCGGCCAGCTCGAACTCCTCCGCGATGCCGGAGCGCCGGTTACTGAGCTGCGAGTTTCCGGGGGCGACACGCGGCTGGTGACCTGGAATCGGATCAAGGCCGACGTCACGGGGCTGCCGGTACGGCCTATCCCCGGAGACGCGACGGCGACCGGAGTAGCCATGCTGGCCGGCCTTGGGGCGG
>JANYJG010000251.1 GCA_025358515.1 Chloroflexota bacterium | reverse complement strand
CAACGCCAACGGCACCTACGCGGCGACGCTGACGGTCAGCAACGGAACGTCCATGTCGACGGCCACGACGCAGGTCGTCGTCGGGCACTCGCCCCCCAGCGCGTCGATGCTGTCGCCTGCCGTCAGCGCCAGCTACAACGGCGGAGACACGATCTCGTTCAGCGGCGCCGCCACCGACTCCGTCGACGGCCCAGAGCCCGCCGGGGCATTCGGCTGGCAAGTCGACTTCATCACCAATGGTGTGGCCAAGCCCTTCTACACGAACGAAGTGCCCGGCCCGTTCTACTCCGCGAGCGGCGTGGCTAGCGGCTCGTTCCAGATTTCATCGGACGCGTCCAATACGCCTTCGACCTTCTACCGCCTGACGATGACGGTCACCAATTCGCTGGGCCTCACGACCACGCTGATTCGGGATATCCATCCGAACCTCACCAGCTGGACGGCTACCTCCAACGTGCCCGGCGCGCTGGTCTTCGTTGATGGGACGCTGCACGCGTCGCCGTTCACCAGCCAGGACGTCGTCGGCATCAAGCACGTCCTGATGGCTCTCCCCACACAGGTCGTGGGCAACACTCGCTACCGCCTCAAGGGCTGGGCCGACGGCAGCGCCATCTCCGACTCGTTCGCGAGTGGGGGAGCGCCGACCACCTATACCTTGAACCTCGACTCGGTGAGCAGCACACTGCCTGTCGGCTGGACCAGCGTGGACGTCGGCAGCCCGCTGATGGCAGGCACGGCCGACTACTCCGCCACCGACCAGACCTTCTACGTCGATGGTTCCGGGTCGGACATCTACGGCACGAAGGATCAGTTCCACTCCGTCTACCAGACGCTCGTCGGCGACGGCACGATCGTCGCCCGCGTCCGCTACCAGTCGAACACTGACCCGTGGGCCAAGGCGGGGCTGATGTTCAAGGAGACGCCCAGTGCCGGGGCAACGTTCATCGATGCTTTGGTCAGCCCGGACGTGAGTTCAGTCAACCCGAACATCAACGGCGTCAGCTGCACGCCCGATGGCTGCGCCGCGCCACTCCCGCCGGTCATCCCAACGGTCGGGAACGGCGTGCGGATGCAGTACACATCGACGGGTTCCGTGAAGGCGCCCGCTCCGCTCTCCGGCTTCGCCTCCCCGAACAAGTGGCTGAAGCTGCAGAGGAGTGGCAACACGTTCTCGTCGTGGCAGTCGAACGACGGAGTCAACTGGAACGTGATCGGACAGAAGATCCTAACGATGGCGTCCAGTGCGACCGTCGGTCTGTTCGCGACCTCGCACAACATCGGCCAGATCAGCAACGTTGGCTTCGACAACGTCTCGGTCACGGGCGCCGTGGTCCTGCCCCCGAACGACTTCTCGATAACCGCCAACCCGGCGACCGTGCCGGTCGTGGTGGGAACCTCCGGTTCGACCAGCATCGGGACGGCGCTCGTGTCTGGCAGTGCCGAGAATATTGCGCTCTCCGCCTCAGGCCTGCCTGTGGGTGTCACCGCGGGCTTCAGCCCGACCTCGGTCACCACGGGCGGCTCCTCTGCGCTGACCTTCAGCGTCGCCAGCTCCGTCGCTCCCGGAAGCTATCCGGTTACGGTCCTTGGGACATCGCTAACGACTAGCCACAGCACGCCCGTCTCATTGACGGTGACCGCTCCCGGCTCCCTGCCGTCTCCGTGGCTCGACACCGACGTCGGTGCGCCATCACCGGCCGGATCGGCGACGTTCAGCGGCGGCGTCTTCTCGGTCAATGGCTCCGGCGCGGACATCTTCGGGAGCAGCGACCAGTTCAACTACCTGTACCAGCCCAGCACCGGCAACGGCACGATCATCGCCCGTGTCACCTCCCAATCGAACACCGGCAGCACCAACAGCAAGGCCGGGATCATCTGGAAGGCTTCGACCGCGGCAGGTTCGCCGTACATCCTCCTCGCGACCGGCCCAACCGGGACGGTCAAGGCCCAGTACAACTTCAATGGGTCCGTCTCGGGCGCGACGTACGCCTTTCCGAATCTGTGGCTGAAGCTCGTCCGTTCGGGCAGCAACTTTAGTGCCTACATCAGCCCCGACGGTGTGACTTGGACCGCGGTCCTGGTCAACAAGAGCCTGCCAACCATCACGAACTCGGCGACGGTTGGGCTGTTCGAGTGCTCGCACAAGCCGGGGACCATGGGCAGCGCGACCTTCGACAACGTCAGCTTCACTCCGGGGCCCTGAGCAATGGAGCGTCCAAACATGCGCCAGTTCATCAAAGCGGTCCTCGCGCTGGCTCTCGTCGCTGAGACGGTGACCATCGCCGGCTTCGCGATTGCGCCCGTGCGAGCTGCCGGAACGAACGCCAACGGCCTGCTGGTGTCTGTCGCCTATGCCGAGGACAAGGAGACCAATAACCCGAACCCGGCCGCGTTCCCTGTGCCGTGGCAGGGCTCGCTCAATACGATATTCCTGGGTAATCCGTTGGGCGGTTTGACCCAATGCGGCGCCCTGGCGACCTGCTACGACGCTGGCGCAATCCGGCTGGACAACCCGACCGGCGCCGACATTGCGGTCTCCGACGTCTCGGTCGACGACCACTCATCCGTCAGCGGCGGGAAGGTCTTCGACTTGTGGGGCTCGTTCACTGTGCCCGCTGGGCGGAGCGTGATCCTCACGCAGAACCCACCGGGCAACAACCCGACTTCCGACAACTTCGATACCAGCAGCTTCCCGGGCAACCAGTGCACGCCGCTGGCTGTTGCGCCGACCGTAACGATCACCGTCGGTGGCGTGCCCACCACCCTCGCAGACAGCAGCCACGTCCTCGATACGGGCGGCATAGACCAGGGCTTCTGCGGTACCGGCAGCAACAAGAATGAGTCGATTGCCTGGCGCCCGATCGGGGCAGCGGGCTC
>JANYJG010000232.1 GCA_025358515.1 Chloroflexota bacterium | reverse complement strand
GGGCGGGCCGATCGACCTCTTGGTGGGTATCGCCGCCTCCACGCCGCTCCTGTTGAGCGTGGCCGCGATCGTGTGGCCGCCTCTGGTGACGAGCAACCGAGCATCGGCCGGGGTCTTCTGGATCGGGATTCTGGCTGGTCTTCTCCTGTTCCCGTCGTTGGTGAGCATCACCGCCCAGGTCCTTGCCGGCGGCAGCGAGCCTCTAGTACCGTCGCTTGAGGTTGTCTATCCCTGGACTCTGGCCCTGCTGGCCACCGGCCTCTTTGCGGGTCTGGGGCTCAGCCGCCAGCTAATCCCCGAGTCCGGCCTTGGCCCCAGGCGACTCGTCACCGCGGTCCTGTTCGCGTTGGTGGCGACGACGGCCATCGGCGGCCTATTCGCAGGCGTCAGCCTTGTGGACGATGCCGCCCTGCGCGACCGCCTGGTGGCACATTCGCCATTCGGCCCGACGTCGGCCACCCTCACGCTGCCCAATTGCGACGACCCGATTGCCAGGGCGACCACGGCTCGGCTGGGACTGGACATGTGGGGCGATGTCGACAAGCGTTCCATCGGAACGGTCAGTCTCACCGGCGCCCGAAGAGGAAGCGACATCTCCTGGACGGCCCAGGTGGCCACCAGCCAATTCGGCACTTATGCGGTCACCCGAGTCGGGTCGGAGGCATGGTCGCGGGCCCCGGGCGGCTCGTGGACGAGTGCCCCGGCGGCTTCCCTCGACCAGGATCTCCTCGACGCAACCGTGCTCGACTCCGCCCTGTCGCCGGGCAACCGAGTGACGGCCGAAGATCGTGGCCTGGAATACGTCGACGGAGCTCGAGCCCGGCGGTGTCGAGTCGCCGTTGACGGTGCGACGTACGCGGCCTCCTTTCCTCAGGTCGAGTGGCTGGTAGGGACCGCGGACCTATCCACATGGCGCGGCCAAATTGACTACTGGATCTTTGGCGACGATCAGCTGGGTCAGGTCCAGGGATCGGTGAGCGGCAACGCCCAGGAGATCCTGCCTCATGGGTTGATAGCCACCATAGAACTAAAGATGACGGCGATCGATCGCGGCCAGTCGGTCTCGATCGACACGTCGGGGCTTTAGGGGAAACGATGCCGCCTGCGCTCGATCAGTTCCGCCACGGCGGTCCCGGATCCGCTTCGGGCGGTCCCGTCTCAGACCGAGCTGCGGCCAAGCACGATCGCCTGGCCCGTTTCTACCGTGTCCTGCGCTACCTCGCGGCTCACCCGGAGGGCGTTTCGGTTGACGCCGTCGCGGGCTTCGTCGGTATGTCGCGCCGAACCGTCTACCGCGACTTGCAGGCTCTCGAGCGCGAAATCGAGATTCCGCTGTGGAGCGAAGGAGGCAAGTGGGGGATCGTGGAGGGGGCATTCCTGCCGCCCTTGCGTCTGACGTTGGACGAAGCCGTGGCCTTCTTCTTCGCGGCCCGCCTGACCGTCCAGTTCGCCGACCGATACGACCCGGACATGGGCGCGGCCTTTCAGAAGCTGGCCGAGATCCTGCCGTCGGTCGTGGCCCGGCACCTGGAGCGGACGATCGACGTGCTGGCCAGCCGCCCGCCGGACGAGCGAATGACCCGCCACCTGCGGCTGCTCGCACGTGCCTGGACGGAGCGCCGGGTCGTGGAGTTGACCTACGACGTGGCTACGTACAACCCCGGCCGGCCGCCGCGGCGGGCGCGCGTCCATCCGTACCTGCTGGAAGCCTCGGCAACGACGCGGGCGCTGTACCTCATGGGCTTCGACGAATCGCGCGGCGCGGTGAGGACCTTCCGGATTCAGCGCATCCTGGAGCTCGCGCTCACGCCCGAGACGTTCGACCCGCCGAATCCGGCGGTGGTCCAAGAAGGGCTGGCCCGCGCCTGGGGAGTGATCGCCGATCAGGAGGAAGTGGAGGTCGTGCTGCGCTTCGACGCGGCCATCGCGAGCCTCGTGAGTGAGACGACGTGGCATCCAAGCGAGCGGGTCTCGTACGAGGAGGACGGGAGCTTGATCTGGCGAGCTCGAGTTCCCGGAACGTTGGAGATCCGGCATTGGATCCTTTCCTGGGGCGCCCGGGTCGAGGTGCTGGCGCCACCGGAGCTGCGCGACGAAACCTCCGCCGATCACCGCGCGGCCGCGGCGCGGTATTGAGCGGCTGCGGATAGGCTTGAGGAATGCAAGACGAGACGGCGCTACCCACGGACATCGGAACGCATCCTCTGCTGTGGGCCGTCAATCTCGTCAGCGACCCTATTCACGGCTACATCGAGCTGACCAAGCGGTTGACACCCACCCACGCCGCCAGTCTTGGGCTGGCGCCGGAGGACGCGGCGGAGGGCGACCTGCTCGACTCGACGTGGCTGCAGCGGATGCGGCGTATCAGCCAGCTACAGAGCGCTCGCTGGGTATTTCCAACCGCGGAGCACAGCCGCTTCACGCACAGTCTGGGTGTCATGCACGAGGCCGGGCTGTGGGCACGCCAGCTCTATCCAAGCCTGCGTGAGACGCTGCTGGCCGCGCCTGCGCCGGTCCCGTCCGAAGGCCTGGTTGTCGAGGCCTTGCGCCTGGCAGGGCTGCTCCACGACGTCGGCCATGGGCCGTTCGCCCATTTCTTCGATGAGCATGTCCTGAGTCGTTTCCCGGCCCCGGATGACCCGCGCCGCCGGCGTAAGAGCCTCACCCACGAAGACCTCTCGCAGCTCATCATCGAGCACGAACTGGGCGGCCTGATCCGCTCCATCCGACGCGCGCCCGGCGACACTCCCGGGCGAGACGCCCTCCGGCCGGACGAATCGATCGACCCGCGCTGGCTGTCGTACCTCATCTCCAAGCCGCCCCTGGCAGACCCGACCATGCCGCGCTGGCTGCGCTGGTTGCAGCCGCTGCTGTCGGGCGTGTTCACCGTGGACAACCTGGACTACGTGCGCCGGGATGCGTACCTCATCGGAGTGTCCACAGGCCCTGTGGACGTGGAGCGCCTGCGCCGCTACAGCTTCATCGGGCCGCGCGGTCTGTCCCTGTATGAGCCGGGCCTCGGAGCGTTGGAGATGTTCCTCACCGCGCGCCTCTTCATGTACGAGCAGATCTACTACCACCGCTCGGTCCGCGCCATCGACCTAGACCTGGCGGAGGTCTTCCGGCCGAGCGTGGAGGCGATCTTTGGCGAGGGCTCACCGGCCGACGAGCTGAGCCACTACGCCGACCTGGACGAGTACGCCCTGCTGCACCAGGCCGCCCTGTGGGCCCGCGGCGAGGCCCTGTCCGAGCACCCAGTACCGGGCGATGGGACGGTCATGCCCCACGTCGGGCGAGGCTGGCAGGCGATCCTGTTGCGCCGCCCCCGCTGGCGCGCCGACGGAGAGTTGCGCCGGGCCTACGAGTTGGTCGATCGGGCGGCTTCGATCGCGGCCGCGGAAGTCGAGCTGCGCGCTGGGGCCGACCCGCGGGGCACTGGAGTCGCCGCGAAGGGGAGCTGGACGATTGACCTCGCCGAGATCGACGCGCGACCGGCAGAGGCCACCGCCACGGACTCGTTGCTGGCGGTGGTCGGGCGAGACGGCGAACCCGCCGGTCCGCTCAGCGAATCGCTTGCCAGGTTGCCCGCATTTTCGCTGGTTGCCCGCCGCTACCGCCGCGCCGACCTGTGATTCGAGGGCTCGGCCTACGGCGCGGTGCTTGACCGTGGGCTTGACCTTGGGCTCGGGCTTGGGCTCGGGCTTGACCTTGGGCTCGGCGACAGGCTCGGGCTCGGACTCGGACTCGGGCTCGGCGTGGGATTGGCGAGACGCTCCGATCCGAATCCGAGTGCCCAGGCGGCAGCTTCCAGCGGCCGAAGAGACCTCATCTCCTCGACTTCGTTTCGGTACGGCAGGACCAGCAGCGGGTTGACCCGAGCCGTTTCGGCGGGCGGCAGAAGCATTCGCCCGGCCACACCCGCATCGAGACCAAAATCGAGCGTTTCGATCGGGCTGAAGAGGCCGTAGTGGAGGTGGCACCCGGTTGCGTTGCCGGTCATGCCTTCGTACCCGAGCAGCTGGCCGGCCTTCAGGTGCTGATCGACCTTGACCGTGAGGGCCGACATGTGGGCGTAGATGCTGCGGTAGCCGTTGCCGTCGTCGATCACGACCACGATGGGCAGGAAGTTCCACAGATGTTTCGCCGTGAGGCGGTCGTAGTACGGCGACAGCGGCCCCCGCCAGCCCAGGAAGTCGTCGAAATGGCGGCCGGCGGCCAGGACGGTGCCCTCGTGGGCAGCTACTATCCGGTCGCCGCACCACGTCGCCATATCGACGCCGTCGTGGAACTTGTCGCCGCCCACGATGAACTCGCCCCAGCCTGTCGCCTCGAATGGCAGGCTGACATTGCCGCCGGACATAGGCCACACGTATCCGGTCAGCTGGGTCACCGGGGTGGGGGTGGGGTCAGGTCGGGTTGGGGTCGGCGTCAGGCTCGTGATAGTGCCGGAGCCGCTCGCCGTCATCGCGCCGTTGGCTGCGGCCGAATCGGACGATGCCCGCGCCTGCGCTTGCGAAGGGCCGGCTGGGCCCAGAACGAGAGCCACGACCGTGAACATCGCGAGACCAAGGCCCGCTCCGACGAACGACCAGGTCGCTCGGCGGCGGCCCACCAGGAACGCGCGGGGACTATTACGAGGGCTTGTCACGAGACGGTTTTAGCACTTCCGCGACCGCAGTGTGGCCCCGTGCCGCGTCCCGAGTACCCGTTTCGGCGGCGAAACGGCCCCGTCCGGACCTGCGTGGGGTTGCGCCGAACACCTTCCGGGCGCCACACTGGCCGATACGACGTACCGGACGCCGGTCTCGACTTGCCGGAACCGGCCATTAGGGAAGCAGAAATCCGCTGTTCCTATCCACGGCGGCACCGCAGCCACACTGATCGCGCCCCGACTCCAGCTCGGACCGGGGCCAGATCGGAGGGATATATGCGCCTAGCCCGGCCTTCCCGACGGACTTCCCGACGGTTGCCCCAATGGAGCATCGCAGCCGCCCTGGTGCTGTTCATCGCACCTGGAATCGTGAGCCCACCGACGGCGGCGGCAGCAGCCGCGGCTCCGGGCGCGTGGGCCACCACGGGTCAGATGAGCCTTATGCGCGCCTTCGCCCCGGCCGTTGCGCTGGGCGACGGCACCGTCATAACCGCCGGAGGCACGGACTCGCTGTCCTTCACCGCGGCCGCCGAGCGCTGGCGGGCAGGTACCTGGTCCCCCGCAGGTTCCATCGGCCACGCCGCCGCCGGGCAGGTGGCTGCCTTGCTGCCGAATGGCCAGGCCCTTTTTGCGGGGGGATCGGACGAGATCGCCTATTACGGATTCGGTGACGTCTTCAACCCGACGGGCGGGGCCTGGACCCAAACCCCGGCGATGGCCCATAACCACGCTTACGCCGTCGGCGCGAGTCTCGCCAACGGCGACGTCATGGTGATCGGCGGATACGACGGCGGCGACACCCTCACAACCGCGGCCGTCGACATCTATTTGGCTGCGCGTGGCACCTGGAGCAGCGTCGCTCCATTGCCCGGCGTCGGGCGGTATGCCATGACCGCAACCACGCTCGCCAACGGCCGCGTGCTGGTAGCCGGTGGCAACGACGGCACTGCAGGCAGCGCCGCCGTCCTGGGCGCCGCTCAGATTTACACGTCCGGGTCGGGTTGGGCGGCCACGGGCGGGCTGAATGTGGCCCGCTTCGATCATGCCGCGGCGTTGCTGACGAACGGTCAGGTGCTCGTCGCCGGCGGCTCCGACGCGGGCGGCCGGGCCCTTTCCACTGCCGAGTTGTACGACCCGGCGACCGGCCGCTGGTCTCTGACCGGGGCGATGCTCTTCCCGCGCTCCGGCTTGACGCTGACGGTCCTGCCGGACGGTCGAGTGCTGGCGGTAGGCGGCTACACGAGTTCCCTCGCCCCCGCCCAAACGTCGGCGGAGCTCTACGATCCGTCCACCGGCGGTTGGTCGCCCACGGGCAGTCTGCGCGCTGGCCGGCGTTATCAGGCCGCCGTTAAAGTCGTCGGTGGCGGCGTGATGGTCATGGGCGGCCAGGGCGAGGACGGCGGTGCATACCTGCGCTCGGCTGAGATTTACACACCTGCCATTCGAGTCAACTACGCGGCTACGACGTATCACGCCCTGACCCCCGTTCGATTGCTGGATACGCGAAGAGCACTGGGACTCTCCGGTGCTTTTAGCGCCAGGGCTCCGCGGTCGTTCCAGGTTTCCGGAAAGGCCACGGTGCCCATCGCTGCGGTCGCCGTAACGGGCATCGTCACCGTCTCCGGCCCGGGCAAGGGCGGCTATATCACCGTCGGCCCGACGGTCTCGAGCACGCCGGGATCATCGACTCTCAACATCCTGGCCGGGGATGACAGGGCCAACAACGTCACGGTCGCCCTCGATGTCCCGGGCACGCTGGCCATGGTCTATGTCCCGTCCAGCTCGGGTGGCACCGTCAACTTGATATTCGACGTTACGGGCTACTTCACCAAGGACGATACCGGGGCCACCTTCAAGCCGCTGAATCCGATCCGAATCATCGACAGCCGATACGGCACCGGCGGCGTCAAGAAGTTCGTCGCAGGGACGCCCCAAAGCTTCGCCGTCTCCGTTCCGGCCGGGCTGCCGGCCAATGCGGTCGCGGTTACGGGCAATCTGACCGTGGTCAATCCAAGCGGCAGGGGTTTCGCCTTCGTCGGACCTTCGATTCCGACAGACGCCACCACATTGACCACGTCGACGCTCAACTTGCCGGCCGGCGACACGCGCGCCAACGGCGTCACAGTCGCTCTCAACGTCGGCATGCTGAGCGCTGCATGGGTGGGTCCGAAAGGGTCTGCCGCGGACATCATTTTCGACGTGACGGGCTACTTCGTGAGCGGCACGACCGGAGCGCGATTCGTACCGATGGAGCCAATTCGGCTGGCCGATACGCGTATCAACCAGCCGGTCCAGGGACCGATTCCGACCAACCGTGCCGCGACCGTCCTGGTCCGGGGACGGGCGGGAGTGCCGACGTCTGCCATGGGCATCACGGGCAATCTGACGATCGTTGGTGAAACGTGCAGCGGCAATCTCTCGGTCAGTCCGCATCCGTCGGGCGCGTCGTCGACCACATCCAACCTGAACGTCCCCAAGGGCGACATACGGGCGAACGGCTTCGCAATGAGCCTGTGGACGGACGGCTCCGTTGGGCTGGTCTACGGGGCGTCTGGGGCCGGCTGCACGACCCACTTCGTCATGGACCTGACGGGTTATTTCGCGCCCTGACCTCAGCCGCCCGTGCCACTTCTTGGTCCACTGCACGCACCCCCTAGACCGTGCCTGCTCCTTTCTCCATAATGTGGGGGCGGAATACCGGGTTTTCTAGGGACTGCCCACCGCCATGACGTAGAGACTCGGCCACCCCCGGAGGAGACTGCCTGTGGACGTAATTGCGCTGTCGCGTCTCCAGTTCGCACTAACGATCAGTTTCCACTTCATCTTCCCGTCAATCACCATCGGCCTGGCCGGATTGATAGCGATCGTCGAGACGCTGCGGTGGTGGACGAAACGCGACGTCTACGACCGGATGTCCGTTTTCATCACGAAGTTGTTTGCCGTTACCTTCGTCATCGGCGTCGTCTCCGGCATCGTGATGGAGTTCCAGTTCGGCACTAACTGGGCGCTGTTCTCCGGTTTTGTGGGCGACATCTTCGGCGCTCCGCTGGCTGCCGAGGGAATCCTGGCGTTCTTCCTGGAGTCGGCGTTCGTCGGTGTCGTGCTCTTTGGACGCAACCGCGTCGGGTCCACCGTACGTTGGATCGCCGGCCTGCTGGTTGCTCTGGGGACCACTCTCTCGGCATTCTGGATCTTGGTCGCCAACTCCTGGATGCAGACGCCCGCCGGATACAAGATCGTCACCGTCAACGGCGTGCCCAAGGCCGAGTTGACGGACTTCTGGGCGGCCGTCTTCAACCCCTCCACACTGCCCCGCTTCTTGCACACGATGGCTGCCTGCTGGGTAGTCGGAGCATTCTTTCTGATGGGCATCTCGGCCTGGTATTACCTGCGCAACCGAGGCTCCGACGTTGTCGGTATCTCGATGCGACTGTCTATCGTCGTCGCCTTCCTGGGCTCGGGCATGATGTTTGTCAGCGGCGACATTCAAACGCGCGAGGTGGCCGCCCAGCAGCCCCTGAAGTTTGCAGCGATGGAAGGCGTGTTCAAGACCGCATCGGGCGTTGAACTGACCATCATCTCCCTGCCTCCGACCCAGACTCAAGGCAACGACATCGGCGTCTACATCGGCAAGGGCCTCAGCCTCATGATGGCAGGCGACCCCAACGCCGTCGTCAAAGGCCTCGACCAGGAGTCCGATCAGTCGCTCTGGCCGCCCGTGATGATCACCTTCATGAGTTTCCATACGATGGTCGGCTTGGGCGTGTTGATGATGCTGCTGATGCTGTTCGGCGGCTGGTACCTGCTGGGGTACTGGCGGCGCCGGCGCCCCATCGAAAGCCACACGACGTGGCTCAAGTTCGCCGTGCTGGCGATCCCTTTGCCGATACTGGCGGTCGAAATCGGCTGGATGACGGCCGAGGTGGGTCGTCAGCCCTGGTTGGTCCAGGGGATCCTGAAGACTGCCAACGGCGGCTCGCCGGGAGTCTCGACGACCGACGTGTGGATCTCGTTGTTCGGGGTCCTGGCCATGTACTCGTTCCTGTTCTTGCTGTGGGGATACGCCCTCTTCAAGGAGATCGGTCGCGGACCTGAGCTCCCGCCCGTGGCCGTTCCGACTGGTCCTACGGCCGCGCTTATCGTGCCGCCCTTCCCTCCCGTCACGGGCCAGGATGGACACTGATATGACGCTACAGACAGTCTGGTTCTTTCTGATCGGCGCTCTATTCGCGGGCTATGCCGTCCTCGACGGCTTCGACCTTGGGGCAGGCGCCGTCCATCTCTTCGTCGCTCGGAACGACCTTGAGCGGCGCAGCGTCCTGAATGCCATCGGCCCGGTCTGGGACGGCAACGAAGTCTGGCTGATCACCGCCGGAGGCGCCCTGTTCGCGGCGTTCCCGCTGGTCTACGCCACCGTGTTTTCGGGCTTCTATCTGGCAATGCTCCTCGTCCTGGCTGCGCTCATCGTTCGGGCGG
The DNA here is from genome assembly GCA_025358515.1 of Chloroflexota bacterium. Taxonomy (GTDB): domain Bacteria; phylum Chloroflexota; class Limnocylindria; order Limnocylindrales; family CSP1-4; genus Fen-1039. The sequence continues at coordinate 12,627 of JANYJG010000232.1, read as the reverse complement.
TCTCGATCGAGTTCCGTAGCAAGGAAGCGAATCGCCTGTGGCGAAGCGCCTGGGACGTTGCCTTCGGCGTTTCCTCGGCCCTGGCCGTGGTGCTCTTTGGAGTCGCGCTGGGCAACATCCTGCGAGGCTTGCCCCTCGACACCGTGCAAGGTATATCGCTGAACCCGGGAGCCTCTATTCCGACGACGTACGCCAGCACGTCCGCGTACCAGGGCGGACTCATCGGGCTGCTCAATCCTTTCTCGCTGACCATCGGCGTGCTCACGCTCGGGCTGGCGGTTCAGCAGGGATCGGCTTGGCTCGTCCTCAAGACAGTGGGCGCCCTTCAGGATCGGGCTCGGCGGGCCGAGTTGATCGGCGTGATCGTCGTTGTGGCCGCGTGGATCGGGGCGACGGGCATCGCCGCTGTGGACGCCAAACGCGTCTTCGATAACTTCACCCGCACTCCGATAGCCTGGGTCGGTCCGATCATCGTCGTGCAGTCCTTCGTGTTCATGATCCAGGGCATCTACAAGCGCAGGGACGGACGCGCCTTTGCCTTCTCGTGTCTGGCGATCCTCGGTCTCGCGATCACGGCCGGTACGGCCCTCTACCCGAACCTGGTTCCCGCCTTCGATACCGCTAGAAGCCTGACGGTGGACAACGCCCATTCGTCGGACCTGTCCCTGACGGTGATGCTGGCCGTGGCGCTGTTGGGCATGCCGATCGTGTTGGCCTACACGTCCTACATCTACTGGAAGTTCAAGGGCAAGGTTCGCATGGACGAGGTCGGCTACTGAGCCGCTCCTTGTGGCCCGCTACCAGTCCGGCGAGACCTGCCGATCGAGCAGTTCGGTCGGCGTAAGCCGCGCTCGGATGAGTTGCGGCCTACCGCCGCGGACCGCCACTTCCGCCGGGATGGGGTGCGATAGGAAGAGCGGCATCGACTCGGTGAAGCCGTAGGCACCGGCGTCCAGGACGGCGATCAGGTCGCCCACTTCTGGGCGCGGTAGGAGCGCGGCCGTGGCGAAGAAGTCGATGCCGGTGCACAGCGGGCCGGCGACCGTCGTGGGCCGGACTTCGCGAGCGGCAAGCTCGGCCGCACCGCGCGATGGCTCGTCGGACGCACCGCCCGGGAGGAGGCGGAGACGCTGCTCCTGGCGGATCAGTGCCGGGCGGACCAGGTGATTGACCCCGCCATCCAGAATGGCGATCGGCGCGTCCGGCGTGCCCTTCACGTCCACGACCCGGGCCAGGTAAACGCCAACCGGTCCCACGAGGAACCGGCCCGGCTCCAGCAGGACTTCCATATCGCGAAGGGTCGAATCCGCGTCCCAGCCGGCGCGCAAGCCTGCCAGGGCCTCGCCGTAGCGGATCAGGTCCAATGGCGGTTCGCCGTCGGCGTAAGGAATCCCAAGGCCGCCGCCCACGTCCACGAGGCTGAGTCGAAAGCCGGCTTGCGTCGCCACATCTTTTGCGATCGCCACGGTGGCTTCCGTGTGGCGGGCCAGCTCGGCGGCGTCCAACACGTTTGAAGCGCCGAAGGCGTGCACGCCCAGCGGTTCCAGGTGCGGCGACGCAACCGCGTACCCAGCCGCCGCTCGCAGGTCATCCAGCGGCATCCCGAACTTGCCGCCGCCCGCGGCCCCGATCAGGCTGAACCGCTCCAGCGGCCCATCCTCGCGGACCGCCAGTCGAAACAGGACCCGCTGCCTACGTCCCGCGGCCGCGGCGATCGCTTCCAGGCGACGCATCTCACCTGGCGACTCGACCGTGATGCAGCCGATGCCGCAGGCCACCGCGGCCGCGAGTTCCTCAGGACGCTTGCCGGGTCCGGTCATGGTGATGTCGGCCGGGTCGAAGCCGGCCCTGAGGACGGTCTCCAGTTCGCCGCCGGAGGCGATATCGGCGCCGATGCCGCACCGAGCCAGGTGGGCGACCACCGCCAGAGCCGGATTCGACTTGACGGCGAAGGCCAGCTTGAAGCCTCGCGGCAGGATCGTGGCCAGGGCTTCAACGCGACGACTCAGAAGGTCCAGGTCGTAGACGAATAAGGGAGTTCCGAACTGCCGGGCCAGATCGGCTGGCGATTGCCCGGCGATTGTGGCGCAGCTTGTGATCTCGTCGGCCAGGCTCAACGATGCGGCGCCCGAAGCAGGCGCGGCCCCGAGCTCTGGTGGCGCGCCGGTAGTCGAGCCCGCGCCCGAAGCGGGCGTCACCGCAGAGCCTCCTCGAGCGCGACCCGGGCGTCGGTTCGCTCGTCCCGATACTTGACCACGACGGCCGCCGCGAGGGCCAACCCGTGGCTCTGCGCGAAGGCGCCTGCCACTTGCCGGACGCCGGGCACCACGACCGCGCCCGCGGGCACGACCAGTGGTTCCTCCAGCGTGCCGACGATTACCTGTTCCCGAACCAGATCGTACAGGCGGCTTGTGCCGGTCAGGATCACGCCCGCGGCGATGACCGCCCCGCACTTGACAAGAACGCCCTCCAGCAACGCCGCCTGAGCGCCCACGAAGACGTCGTCTTCGACGATCACCGGACGCTGGCCGGGCGGTTCGAGGACGCCGCCGATCTGGACGCCCGCCGAAAGGTGGACTCGCGCCCCGATCTGCGCGCACGACCCCACCAGGACGTGGGAATCGACCATCGTTGCCTCGTCGATCCAGGCCCCGATGTTGATGTAGGAGGGCGGCATGATCGTGACACCCGGCGCGAGGTACACGCCGCCGCGGACCGAGGTGCCGCCCGGCACGATCCGCCACGGCTTGCCGGCCGCGAGTGCCGCCCGAGCCTCGGCCGAATCGAGCAACTCCTTGACGGGCAACCCGACGCGGTCGCGAAACTGAAGCGCGCCGTCCAGGTCCCAGGTCCGGGTCTCGCGGTCGCCAAACAGACCCAGAATCGCCTGCTGTACGGCCGGGTTCACGCGCCAGCCATCGGGCGCGTTCGGGTCCGGTTGGGCGACGCGGAGCCGCCCGGCATCGAGGTCCGCAAGGATGGCGGCAGGGGCGATCGCGGCGGCAGGGGCGAGTTTGGCGAGGTGTTCGGTCACGGAACCATCATCGCCGACCGCGCGGCCTGGGCTGCGCCTTGAGCGGCGGCGGCTGCGCGAGGCCGGCCGCTCGCGACCCTGCCGCCGGCCGAGGACCCGGCCGAGGACCCGGCCAACGATCCGCCAGCGTCGGCAGCGCCGAGGAGGCCGGTCGATTCGAGGACCGTGCGCAACCGGCCGCGATGCGATTCCTCGAGCGGCAGCAGCGGCATCCGGACCGCGTCGGTGATCAGACCCATCATGGCCATAGCCGCCTTGAGGGGAACCGGGTTCGGGCCGCCCACAAAATTGGCCCGCATCAGCGGCAGCCAGCGCTCGTGAATCCGGCGGGCCTGTTCCCAGTCACCCGCGAAAGCGGCAACGCACATGGCCGTCATCTCGCCGGGAATCTCGTTGGCGCAGGTGCAGATCACGCCATCGCCGCCGAGCGCCAGCATCGGCATTGTCCAGAGGTCGTCGCCGGCCATGACCGAGAAGCGCGCCGGTCGCTCGCGCAGGATCGTCGCGATTTGGTCCATGTTGCCTGAGGCTTCCTTCACGCCCACGATGCGCGGGTGCTCGGCCAGGCGCATCAGCGTTGCCGCCTCGATGTTCACGCCGGTCCGGCTGGGGACGTTGTAGACGATGACCGGCAGGTCCCCGCCGTCGGCGACCGCGCGGTAGTGGGCCTCGATCATGCGCTGGTCGGGCTTGTTGTAATACGGGGCCACCACCAGGGCGGCATCCGCGCCGAGTTGGCCGGCCCGGCGAGTGGCTCGGATAGTGGCGCCGGTGTCGTTGCTGCCCGTTCCGGCGACGATCTTGATGCGACTGCGCGAGGGTCGCTCGGAGGCGATGTCGACGGTCGTGGAGATCAGCCATTCGCGCTCGTCCGAGCTGAGGGTGGGGCCCTCGCCGGTCGTGGCGCCCACCACGATGCCGTCGATGCAAGCGGCGATCTGGCGGCGGACGAGGGCGCCGAAGGCCTGCTCGTCGATTGCGCCGTCGGGTGTGAACGGTGTTACTAGGGCGGTGAATGCACCGCGGAACTGGCGATTTGCTGGCATTTCCTGGCTCCTGGAGTGTCTAAGGCGTGGGCGAACGGTCCGCGCGTTACGAAGTGCCGCTGGGTTTGTTCTGGGCGACGATCATGGAATCGACCACGGCGTCGAAGGCGTGGAAGCCGGAAGCCCGAGGCTCGGCCAGCAGCCACTCGGCGGCCGTAATCGCTCCGGCGGCGTAGGCCGATCTGTCGCGGGCGGTCAGGCGCATTTCCAGGCTTTCGCCCGGCGCGTCGAAGCCAACGAGGTGCATGCCGGGAGCGCTGCCGGCCCGGATCACCGCCACGTCCAGTTCCTCGGGCGCGGGCGCGCCGTGGGCCATGGGCTGAGTGACTCTCTGCTTGCGGGGATGTGCGGCGATGAGACGGCGCGATAGCTCGATGGCGGTTCCGGACGGGCGGTCCGCCTTGGTGCGGCGGTGCCATTCGACGATATACGGGTCGTAGTCGGCGAACGGCCCGAAGAGGCGAGCGGCCTCCTCCACGAGTCGGGCGAAGAGCATCACGCCCAGGCTGAAGCTGGCCGAGGACACGGCCGAGGCGCCCGCATTTGCGAGGACCGCAGCGGCTTCGTCGCGATCTGCGGCCCAGTTGGTCGTTCCGATGACAAAGTTGCGGACCCCTGCCTCGGTGGCCGCTCGGAGATTGGGCAGAACCGCGTCGCCCTGGCTGAAGTCGAAGAGGACATCCGCGCCGCGGAACCGGTCCTGGGCGTGGCCAGAGTGGGATTCGGGCATCCCGAGGATCGTCAGGGGTGGCGTCCCACGGCCCGCGAGGGCGGCCGCGACTGCGCGACCCATGGCCCCGTCGCCGGCGACGATGCTCTGCATTGACGATGACCTCCGATGGCGAACTGCTGATTGCACGGAACCGCGCTGGTGAGTGGAAACAGAAAGGCCGCGGCACCGACCCTTGGTGTCGCGGCCCTGCGGAGCCTTTGCCCTTGGCTCCGCGGTTCGTTCCGAACCCCGTCGAGCCCTAGGGCCGTGCCTCCCGGCAGGACCGCCAGCGCTTCGAATTGGATTTGACGAGGATTTGGACGAACATGGCTTCGGGAGTATGCATGATGCCGTTGCTATGCGCAAGTGGCCCGGAGAATATGCAGATTGCATACCAGGCGTATGCACCTGGGGCATCCAGACCGAATAGGCCTGGCGAGATGGGCGCTGCCTAGACGGTGCCGAGGAGTCGGGCCAGGATGCCGCCGGCGGCAAGGGCGATCGTCAGGCTGGCGCCGCTCATGGCGAGGGCCGGACGCCAGCCGAACTCGCCGCGTAGTGCCGCCAGGGTCGCCGCGCAGGGCACCGATACCGAGGTCACAACGGCATATACGAAGAGTTGAGCCGGAGTCATGATCGAACCAAGGTTCGCCGCTTGCGCTCCGAGCTGCACAACCGCGAGAGCCACGAGGAGCTGCAGCGCGAGTTCCTTGCGCAGGAATGCGAACACGAGAGCAAGGCCGGCCACCGATGGCAATCCCAGCCAACCCTTGACGATTGGGTCGAGGATCGGGGTCACGTGCCAGATCAGACCGGTTTCGTACAGAAGCCCCAGAGCTATAGAGCCGCCGAGCATCAGGGGTGCCGCGGTACGCACGAAATCCGAGAACCGCGACCAGGCCTTGCGCACGACCTGACGCAGGATCGGCCGCCTAATTGGCGCCAGCTCCAGGACCATTGCCGGCTGGCGGCCTGGAATGAGGGCGTTGGCGGCCAGGCCGGAGGCGAAGGTGATCCCTGCTATCAGGCCAAAGGCGCCCAGGGCCGCCAGGGGACCGGCGAACGGTGCCACTGCCGCCACAACGACCGCGGATCGAGCCGAGCAGGGGGTCATCGTGACCAGGAAGGCGGCCAGGATGCGTTCGCGGCGGGCAGGCAGAACGCGCGTGCCGTAGATCGCGGGAACATTGCAGCCGCTTGCCGCCAGCACCGGGATGGCCGCGCGGCCGGGCAAACCCAGCGTGTTGAAGAGTCGATCGGTGAGGACCGCGGCGCTCGTGAGATAGCCAGAATCCTCGAGGCAGGCGAGGAGGACGTAGAACGTCAGGATGTAAGGAATTCCCACGGACAGCAGGGCCAAAACGCCGCCGTCGAGGCCCCACAGCAGGCCCGACGCGAGCACCGGTTGCGGAACGAGGGTATGCACGGTTGCAATGAGGCCGGGAGACACGGCGCTGCTCCACGCCCCGGTCAGCAGCGCGGACAGAGTGCCTCCGATCCACATCATCGCCCCGAACGCAGCCGCGGTCACCGCGAGAAACATCGGCAATCCGGGCCAGAGCGACGTGCTCCAGATAGCGAAACGATCGGCGAGACGGACCGGCACGTCGCGGCGACGCTCCGTCTGGGCGGCCCAGTTCGAGGCCACTCTCCAGCGCGCCGTTTGGAGCGCGGATGCCAGTTGCAGCGAGGCGGCGCCGCGGCGTGATATGACGGCGTTCGTGACCAGGTCACCGAGTCCCAGGCCCAGGGCGTCGAGACTGGCCGCGCCCAGCGAATGGTTGGCCACGATCGTCGCTGTGGCCGTGTCCAGTTCGCGTTCCAGCGCCGGGCCGTAGACCCGGGCCGGAACGGTCCCGCGCGGAGCCGCCCCGGCCTGAAAGGCACGCCGCTGGTAGGCGAGGCGAACGGCGTCGGCAACTGCTGCGCCCACGCCGCTGCCCGAACGTCCGATCGTCAAGTGGACGGGCGCGGTGAGGAGCTGCGACAGCCGCCCGACGTCCAGATCGATGCCCCTTGCGGCGGCTTCATCGGCCATGTTTGCGGCGATTACCAGCGGCAGCCCCAGGTCGCGGCAGGCGAGGATCAAGGGCAGGTGCCGCGACATGTCGCCGGCGTCGGCGACGCACAGGATCGCGTCTGGCCGCACGTCCACGAGTGTCCGCCAGAACGGTTCATCACCCGCCGGGCAATCGTCGAGGGCAAGGGTCCCGGGCGTGTCGACAAAGTGAGCATCCCCGGCCCGCGTGCGTACGAGTCGGCGCTCGGCGGCGACCGTCGTGCCCGGAGCGTTGACGGTTTCCACAAATCTGGCGGTAGCGAAGGCGAACAACGTGGACTTGCCCACATTGGGTCTGCCCACGAGTGCCACAACCGGCAGGTCGGCTCCATCGGCGGTGTCCGTAGCGGCTGTGCGGCAATGCTTCATGGGGCGGATTCGGTCGGTGTGACCGGGGTGACCGCGGCTGAATCGTCGGGCTCGACGAGTACGTCCGCGGCGACACGGCGGGCAACGGCAAGCCGGGTTCTGCCCAGTCGCACGATCAGCGGGCCGCCCAATGCGAGGCGCCGCTCTACCATGACGGGCGCGCCCTCCAAGATTCCCTCCTGAGCGAGCGCGGCTCGACGGGCCGACTCTACGACCACAACTCGAACCGGAATCCCGAGGCCGGCCTCAACCAGGCGATGACTCCCGCTTCGCCCCGGGTGCTGGCCGGATATCCGAGTTGCCGACTCTGAATTGCTCACGGGGCCATTGAACCCTAAACTCGCACCGAGCCGCTAGGTACAAATGGCACCCTCGGAGGAGGCATAACTTCCCGGCGGCGATCGGAATCGTCAGCGGGCGTGTCTCACGAGTCGACGACTCAGTAAGGCCTGCGCCGGCCAACCCAAGCCAGGGCGATCGCGCCGCAGAACAGCGAACCGGCCAGCAGGATCCCCGACTCGAGACCGACGACCAGCCAGTACTGACTGCCCAGGATGTAGTAACTGATGGACTGAGGTCCCACCGGCTGAGGCACGGTTGTTTCGGCGCCGATTGGAATGCCCGAAGGGCCGATGACGACGGGCATGTGTTCGCTCCACCAGGCCTGGTAGTCTCCCGTCCAAGGTTTGCCGTTCAGCATGTAGGTGTAGTAGGAATAGAGTCCGGTCCGCCACATCTGGGAGCTCCAGGAGCTCTGGTCGTTGGGATCTATCTGCACGGCAAGTGGCTTCAGCACGACCCGACTCATACCTGGTTCAAAGACGCCTCGTGCGAAGAAGCAGATGAACAGTGCGGCCAGGACAGCCGGCATCGACCGGCCGAAGATAGCCCCCAGAGCAACGGTGCCGGTGAATGCCGCCAGACCCCAGAAGACGACGATGACGCCACGACCCAGGTAGCCCACGAAGGCCGCGTGCACATCCAGGTCCGGGTTCAGCGCGCTCTGCAGGATATCCGCCGCCAGCCCGACGAACAGCAGCAGCGGAACTATCAGCACAACGACGGACAACATCCTGGCAGCTAGCCAGCGAACCCGCGAACCGCTAAGGGACCAGGAAAGCGGCGCCGTTCCGTGTTCAATCTCGCGGGCGACGATCGGCGCCCCAAAGGCGATACCAACGATGAAAGGAATGAACGACAGCAGAAGCCCCACCAGGCCCACGTCCGTAGACCCGCTCACGGCATAGAACTTTTTCAAGGCGAGGTCGCAGGGCGAATTGGGCACGACCCCGCCGTCGGTACCGAATATGAAACTCGAGCTGACGCTGCTGCACGACAGCGGTGTGTTGAGAGAGTTGAGCCGGAACGCTTCTACGAGCGCCGCGGCCCCAACGAGGAGGCAGAGGACTGTGACCGCGATCGTTTCGAAGCGGTGCTGCTTTAGCGTTAGCGAGATTCGCGTGAGCATCGGTTTCCCCCTCAACTGAGCTGCATGCCGGCGGTTCCACGCCCGGCAGCCAGATATCCGAGCACGACGTCTTCCAGGCTGGCCTGGTTGTCCGGCTCGCGGCCGTCGGCTCCGACGTCGGCCCCAGGCGAGCCGTCGGCCCCGGGCGAGCCGTCGGCCAGCCGCCACAGGGTCAGTCGCTTGGCATTCCTGCCCGCGAACGAGCCGATCGCGGTGCCTCCCGGAGGCGGGGTTTCGGAGTCCGTCAGGCGATGGTTCTTGCGGGCATCCGCGAGCGGGCAATCCAGCAGGACCTTGCCGTTGCCCAGGATGGCCACGCGGTCGCACGCTTCCTCCACGTCCGTGACAATGTGCGACGAGAGGAGCGCTGTGGTGCCGTCCGCACGCAGCGCCTCGAGCAGGATCTGGATGAATTCGCGCCGAGCCAGAGGATCGAGATTCGCCAGCGGCTCGTCCAGCAGCAGCACGCTGGCCCTCGTCCCCAGTGCAATCGCCAGTCCAAGCTGGGCGGCCTGGCCGCCCGAAAGCGTGTCCGCCCGTTGTCGCAGCGGGATCCCGAGCTGCTCAATCCGGCCGCGCGCGTAACTCTTGTCGAAGCCGGAGTGGAGGCTGCGGGCCATCGTCAGGTGGTCTTCCACGCTCAGCCCCCGGAAGACGGCCGGCGTTTGGGGCACGTAGCCGACCCGTCGCAGGGCCTCGCTGCGGTGCTTCCACGGATCCACGCCGTCCACCTCGACCCGGCCCGCCGTCGGCCGCTCGAAGGACATGCAGATCTTGATCAGGGTCGTCTTGCCGGCGCCGTTGGGCCCGACCAGTGCGGTCACGCTTCCCGCCGGCACCGTGAGATCGACTTCACGCAGTGCCCACGTGCCCGACTGCCACGGTTTTCCATAGCGCTTGGAGACGGCATGGGTCTCCAGAGGCAGTGAAGCGAGCGGCATAGATCCTCCTCGTGCGTTTGGCTCCCACCCTAGGCCTCGCATAGGCCGCAGAACACTGGGGCTACCGCCGAATTACGTTGAGGGATAACCCGACGTTCTCGGGCGTCCCCTCGGTGGTACCGTTCGGCGATATGAGGGTCAGTCTACGAGACGCAGCCGCCGCTCTCATCGCCGCCGCGACGCTTGTGGTGGCTCTCTTCTCGGCGACCGCGCCAAGGGTCGATCCGGGCATTCACCTTGGGTATGCGGACGGGCAGGTCGTGATCGCCGCCGTGGACTATGGCTCGGCGGCCCAGCGGGACGGACTTCAACCTGGAGGGGTTGTCATGTCCCTGGACGGTACTGATTTACTCACGGCATCGGATTCGGTCAAGCGTTCCATCGCCGAAGGTTCATGGCGCTGGGCGGGCCTGTCCGTGATCGTCCGGGAGCAGGTCGCGACCCAAATTCGATACAGTGCGCAGCCGTCCGCCGATGGCAGTCCGAACTTCGACGGCGGCACCTACTTCTACTACGACGCCGGCAACGGCCGCCAAGGGTTTGAGCCCATCACTTTTGGCCTGGCGATCCTGCTTCTCGGGTGGTGGTGGCTGGGCACCGGCAGAGGAGGTTTAGCGCTCCGACCCTATGCGATCACTCTTCCCGTGGCGACGGCCATGCCCCTCCTCGTGTTGCCGATCGATCGATATCCAACGCTGGCATTCGCGGTCCTGGCGTCGGTGCTCGTCGCGGCGGCGATGCTTCCGTTGGCTCTCGATCTCAGTGGGTGTGTCGAGGAGGGTCGATCGCGCCGACTGGCGATCGGCGGCGCAGTCCTTCTGGCTGCGGTCACGGGATTGTTGGGATTCTTGCTGCCCAGGCTCGATGGCATGTATGCCTTCGCCGTCCTGCGCGCCACCCTTGCCGGTTGCATCGTCTTCCTTCCGGGCATTCTCGCCGCGCGGCCCGTCAACTGGCGTTCGCCGGCCATTGGCTCATCAGCTCAGCCGGGCAGGTTCGTTGAATCGACCGAACTTGCGTTGGTGGCGATGACTCCTGGAGTTGCGTGCCTCAGTCTTTTGCCCTGGACCAATTACGAGGTTTGGCCGATCGTCATCTGGATGATCGCGATCCTTGGCGCTCGACGGTTCACGCTCAGGCCGCTGGCGAGGCTGGCCGCCAGGGCCACGCACCAGCGCGACCTGGTGGTCGCCGCAACCGAATCCGAGCGGGCCCGGATCGCGACGGACATCCACGACTACGCCCTACAGGACCTGACGATGCTGGTCCGGCGCCTGGACGCGGCCGGGGACACCCCCAACGCCGGTGCCGCGCGCGAGGTCGCGGAGCGGCTGCGGGCCATTTGCGGCGACCTTCGGCTGCCCGTGCTGGACGACCTTGGAGTCGGGCCGGCGCTTGAGTGGCTGTGTCAGCGGTTCGAGGAATCAGTCGGCCACGTTGCCCTGGACAGGCTCGCCGATGAGCAGCGTCTACCGGCCGATGCCGAACTGGCCTTCTTCCGGGTCGCCCAAGAGGCAATCGCCAACGCCGTTCGCCACGGCGCCCCGCCGATCCTGGTTCGCTACCGCGGCGGCGGAGGCTGGGCCGAGCTGGAAGTCGACGACTCGGGTCCGGGCCTGGCTCTGGGCTCAGCCGCTCAGGCCGAGCAGACGGGCCACCTGGGTCTGCTGAACATGGCCCAGCGCGCCGAGTCGATCGGCGCCGAGCTTACGATTGGGCGGCGACCTGGCGGCGGGACCCGAGCGCGCCTCGTCTGGGAGCGTCCCCTGAGTGATGCTCACGCTGGCGCCACGTCGTCCGCCGCGACATCGATCGGCGCCATGGCTGGGCGCGCCGTCCGCCTTGTTACCGAGAAACGCCCATGACCGAACCGGCGCCGGCAACGGGCGCGGTCATCCGCTCCGCCATCCGAGTGGCCATCGTCGACGACCATCCTGTAGTCCGGGAAGGGACCGCCGTGCTGCTAGCGTCCCAGCCGGGGCTGCTGATCGTGGGCACGGCCGGATCCCTGGAGGAGGCGGTGCCGTGGCTCGCTCCGGGCGCGGCGGATGTCGTGCTGCTGGACATCCGGCTCGGGTCTCAGAGCGGGCTTTCCCTGCTGGGGAGCGGCAAGCCGCATCCGGCAATCGTGGTCCTGACCGCCTACGACTATCCGCAATACGCGGCGGCTGCCCTCCGCCTCGGGGCGTCCGGTTTCGTGGTCAAGACCGCGCCCGTCGCGGAGCTGGTCGATGCGATCAGGCGAGTGGCCGCGGGCGGTCTGGCGTTCGGCGTCCGGCCGGACGCATCGGCCATGGCGCGGTTCACCGGCCGCGAGCTTGAAGTGGTCCGGCTGGTCGTGGACGGACGCAGCAACGACGAGATCGGTGCGACGCTCGGGATCGCGAGCAAGACGGTCGAGGCTCACCTGCGCCGGATCTTCGAGCGCCTGGGGCTACAGTCTCGGACTGAACTTGCCACGCGCGCCTTGCGCGAGGGTTGGCTTGAGGTTCCGGCGGTCCCGCCACAGGGATAGGGCCCGCGGGGCGGCGAGGCCGCGGGGGCGGCGGGGCGGCGAGGGCGGCGGGGCGGCGAGGGCGGCGAGGGCGGCGGGGCGCGCGGATCTTGCTCAATGCGAACCAGGTGAGCGTGAGGCAAGACAATCGAGTTGGGAACATGCCCGCCGGTCGGGCATGCGGCTGTTGGGGCCCAGAGTCGCCCAGATTCCGGCGAATCGGGCCCGAATCTGTCGGTGTCCGACCGATTTGACGCCTCTGCGAGGCATTCCCTTCCGCTTTGTGGCCGGATCCTGGCTTTACGCTCAGGTGACGAGCAATCGACGAGAAACCTAAGTGAGCCACCTGCGACGGCCAGTTTCTGCTCACTATTCGGCAGGACGGCTCAACGGCCGGCGCGAGCGGCGCGAGCGGCGACTTCCTTTCGGGCGCCGCGGGTGGCGCGGGGCGCCGCGGGTGGCGCGGGGCGCCGCGGGTGGCGCGGGGCGCCGCGGGTGGGGCGG
>JANYJG010000149.1 GCA_025358515.1 Chloroflexota bacterium | reverse complement strand
GGCAGCCTCGAAAACCTCGCCAGGCAGGTTGTCGAAGAAACGCTTGACGAGCAGAACATTGAATGCGCTGGCTCCGTAAGGCAGCCACAGCGCCCAGAAGGAGTTGATTAGCGAGATGTTTAGGAAAGGTACATTCACGATGCTGAGGTAGAGCGGGACAAGCAGGACGATCGAAGGAACGAAGAGAGTCGCAAGCACGAAGGCAGTCAGTACGGGCGTGAATCTCGGCTTCAGGATTGAAAGCGTGTAGCCCGCGGTCGCTGCAACCACTATCTGGGAGAACCACGACCCGACCGAAATCCAGACCGTGTTCATGAAGTAGCGATCGATGTGAGTCGAAGTCCAGGCGGTTGTCAGAAAGCTCAGATCGAAGCCGTGAGGCCACAGCGCCATGGGCGAAATGAGTGTGTCCTGTGTCGGCGTTATCGCCGACTTGGCCAGCCACAACAGCGGCCCAAGTCCAACGATGAGCAAGAACACCAGCGTCACGCCCTGAATGAGCTGGACCATCCAGCGCACCCTCCGGCGACGCCAGTCCAAAGCGCCGACGATTCCCCGAGCCTCATTCGTCTTGGGGCTCGCTGGGCGCCCGGCTCGTAGGCGCGGCAATCGCGCTAGGAGGCGCAGTGGAGATTGGGGCAGTGTCATGAGGTTGTGCTCCACGACCGGGTAAGCCAAAGGTAGACGGCGGTGAAGATCCCCAGGAAGGCGGCCAGCAAGATGCTGAGCGCTGCCGCTGCGCCGAAGTCGCCGCCGAGACTGTTCTGGAACCCATACTCGTAGATCAGCATCAGTACGGTCGATGTCGCGTGAGCCGGACCTCCGCCTGTGAACACGAACGGTTCGGTAAACAGTTGTGCGGTGGCGATCAGCTGGAGGATCAATGTGATCAGCAGGATCCCACGCAACTGCGGCAGGGTGACGTGCCAGATCTTCTGCCAGATCGAGGCACCATCCACTGACGCTGCGTCGTAGAGCTCACGGGGCACGCTCAGGAGAGCGGCGAGGTAAATGATCACCGTTCCACCGGCGTTGGCCCAGGTGGACTCGATGACGATGGATGGCATTGCCTGGCTTTGGTCCTGAAGCCAAGCCATGGGGCCGAGCCCTACCCAACCGAGGATCGTGTTGAACGTTCCAGTCGGTCCGGCATCGAAGAAGGTCGTCTTCCACAGAAGAACGGCCACGACGGGCGGCACCACGACCGGCAGATACGCCAGGGCACTGTAGACGCCCTTGAAGCGACGCGTCTCGCTCATCACGACGGCCAGGATGAGTGGGACCGGGTAGCCGAACAGTAGGGCCAGTAGCATGAAGTACAAGGTGTTGCCGACCACCTTGAGAAGAAGCGGATCAGCCAGGACTCTGCGGAAGTTGTCGAGTCCCACGAACGTGGCCCCCGAGGCGGAGGCCGAATCCTGGAGGCTCATCACGAGCGACCGGACTATCGGGAACCAGGAGAAGAACCCGAAGACCAATAGCATCGGCAGCATGAAGAGCAGGACGCTAAATCCGTCTCTGCTGACCAGCGTCCGCGGCCCACGGCGCTTTCGCTTTCTGCTCACTGCCACCCTCGTGTCAGCAGGAGAGTTCATGCCTGCGAGTCTGCCTTTCTTCGGCGCCAATTAGGTGTCGATGGGGGCCGGGGAGCTTCGGCCCCCATCGAGAGATATCGACTAGCTAGCCGGCTTGTCGAGGATCGACTGGATCTGCGAGTTCGCGGCATTGAGGAGAGAGTCGATGTTGGCATTCTTGTCGGTCAGGACTGCCTGAACGACCGGGTCGAGGGTCGTGTAGAGAGCCTGAGTGCTCGCTGACGGCTCAGTGACCAATGGCTGGGAATTGATATTGGAGGTGAACGGGGTCATCTGGACTGTGGGGACGTTGATGTACGACTTGATCCAAAGCTGCGACTGATCGTAGGTCGCCTTGTCGAAGATCGGCAGCGACGGCACGCCGACGGGCTGATTGTTGGCAACCAGATCCTTGGCGTCGGAGATCGCACCAGCCTCGGTGCGCAGCTTGCTCATCCAGTAATAGTCGATCCAGTCAACCGCCGCGATTCGCTGGTCGGCCGAGGTGTTGGCCTTGACGACCACTAGAGTTCCGCCGCCGAGGACGCCGGCATTCGGGTCAGTCGCGAGCGGGATCGTGGTGATGCCGTAGATGGCCGGGTCGATCTTGTAGGTCTGGGTCATCGCGGTGTAGAGGTCAGAACCACCGGTGAACATGCCGATCTTGCCGGCGGAGAAGGCCTGGTTGATGCTGCCCCAGTCGTAGTCGAACGTCGCGCCCATGGAGTTGTCCGTAAATCGGAAATCCTTGAGCATCTGGAGAGCCTTCTTGGTGGCGGCGTTATTCACCGTCGCGGTGACCTTGCCGTCTTTGTCGACAGACTCCATGCGACCGCCGAGGGCGGAGGTCAGGGTAGTCAGCTGCCAGCCACCGGTGGCGTGCGTCGCCATCTGGGCGAAGCCGGCCATCTTGGTCTTGTCGGCGATAGCCTTGGCGTCGGTGCGGATTTCGTCCCAGGTCGTGGGTGGCTTATCGGGATCGAGGCCGGCGGCCGCGAACAACTTGCGGTTGTAGGTCAGCGACATGCCGTATGCCGCGTACGGAACACCGAAGATCGTCTTGGTGCCGTCGGCGTTGACGCGCTCGCCGTTGATGAGCACGTTCTGGTTGAGCTTGTCGGCGTAGCCGAGGGCTCGGAAGAGGGAATCGATATTGACGATCGCGTTCTGCTCGATCAGGCCCTTGCCTTCAGTGAAGGGGACTGTGTAGACATCCGGCAGGGTGCCGGCGAGCCTCTGGGCCGCGAAAGTCGGAGCTGTCCAGTTGTACTCCTGAGGGGTGACCGTGATCCAGGGGTACTTGACCTGGAACTCGGCGATCTGCGTGTTGAGGGCGTCAACGGTCTTCTGGTCCACGCCCGGGCGCAGCACGCCGACGGAGATCGTCACGGGATTATGGGCGGTGCCAGTGCTGGCGGCGCTGGTCGGGCTCGATGTGCCGACCCCGGCGGTAGCGCTCGGTGTGGCGGCGGCGGAACTGCAGGCGCCGACGGTGGCGATGGTCAACGCGGCCATTACCAGCGCGCTAAGCCTGCCGTGGGGCTTGGCTATCATTTCCTCACTCACCTCTGGATTTGCTCGATGTGGTCCGGTGGTTTGAGCTGCGAATCCCCCAAAAGAAGCGTCCTCTGGTCTTCACTCCATCCTCATTCTCCTCCCTCTGTCAGGTGCCAGGAGGGGCGGTCGTGGGCTTGAGATCGTTCGGATCGCAGCCAGGCCGTGGCGTCCGGAGGCAGGAAGCCGGCGGTCGGCTCAGCGCTCGCAAGAAGGAGCGAGCACTCGGCCGGCAGCTCGATCGGGGCGCCGGAGAGGTTGGTCACGCAGATGAACTTCTCGCCCCTGGCAAAGGCGAGTACATCGCTCGCCGAGGGCAGCCAGCGCACACGACCGTCGCGGAAATCCGGCTCGCTTCGCCGGATCGTCAGCATCGTTCGGTACAGGCTGAGCATCGAATGCGGGTCTCTCTCCTCCGCTTCGACGGTCAGGTCCGCCCAACGGCGTGGCTGCCTCAGCCAGGGTTCGTCCGTCGCGCCGGCGGGGCTGAAGCCGAATGGCGGGCGTGTCCCGGCCCAGGGCAGCGGCACGCGGCAACCGTCCCGGCCCGGATCGGCACCACCGGAGCGGAGGTACATCGGGTCCTGCAACTGGTGGGCGGGCAGGTCTTGGACCTCATCGAGGCCGAGTTCCTCGCCTTGGTAGATGTACAAGGAGCCGGGCAGGGCGGCACACAGCAACGCGGCTGCCCTGGCACGGCGCCGACCCATGTCGAGATCCGTCGGAGTGCCTGAGCGCTTCGTCGCGAAAGCAAACGCCGAGTCCTCCTGGCCGTACCGGGTTACCGGTCGGGTGACGTCGTGATTGGAGAGAACCCAGGTGGCGGGAGCGTTCACTGGAGCGTGCGCGGCCAGAGTGGTATCGATCGAACCTCTAAGGCTTGCCGCGTCCCACGGCTGGACCAGAAAATCGAAGTTGAACGCCGTGTGCAGCTCGTCGGGCCGGAGATACTTGGCGAACCGCTCGATGTCGGGAAGCCAGATCTCCCCGACCAGGATCCGGCTGTCGGGATACGAATCCGCGACTGCCCGCCAGGACCGGTATATGTCGTGCAGCTCGTCGCGATCCGTATTGGGATGCTCGCCGGGCCCGGGCTCCGCGGGTACCTCCGGCAGCGCCGGGTCCTTCACCAACAAAGCGGCCGAGTCGATCCGGACACCGGCCACGCCACGGTCGAACCAGAAGCGAAGCACGGCCTCGTGCTCCGCCCGCACCTCGGGGTGGCTCCAGTTCAAGTCAGGCTGCTGGGCCGAGAAGAGATGCAAATACCACTCACCGGGTGTTCCGTCCGGGTTTTGTGTGCGCGTCCAGGCCGGTCCGGAGAAGTTGGAGACCCAGCCGTTGGGGATCCCGTCTCCATTTGGACCCTTGCCGGGACGGAACCAGAACCTCGCCCGTTCCGGCGAGCCCGGCGCAGAGGCAAGCGCTGCCTGGAACCAGGGGTGCTGGTCCGAAACGTGATTCGGGACAACGTCGACGATCGTGCGGATGCCCAGGTTCCGGGCTTCCGATATCAGGCGCTCGGCCTCTGCGAGGGTTCCGAACGCCGGGTCGATGGCTCGGTAGTCGGCGACGTCGTATCCGCCGTCTGCCAGAGGCGACTCATACCAGGGCGTGAACCAGATGGCATCCACTCCCAGCTCCGCCAGGTACGGAAGTCGCGCCCGAACCCCGGCCAGGTCGCCGATGCCATCGCCATTGCCGTCGGCAAAACTCCGGACGTAGACCTGGTAGATCACTGCGCGGCGCCACCACTGGTCCCCTCTCAGGTCGGCGATGGTGACTGGCGATGCTGTGTCTGCGAGGACCGCGTCTGTCACTTGGACTCTGCTCCGGTCGGGCGGCCAATGTTTCAGCGGGGAGACCTGGTGGCCGCTCGCGAAAAGTACACGATCCGACGGATCATTGCAAGAACTTGACAAACTATTCGTGATTCTGGACGCGCATCCCCGCAACTACTGGATGATGCCGCCCTGGGGTCGCCTGGGGTCGCGGTCTGCGCGGCCGAGCCGCAGCAATCTAGCGCGGTGTCGGAACGGGACCCGTCGAGCCGCGGACTACCAGTTCCGGCTCGAAGAGCAGCTCGTCGTGAGACAGACCCTTGCCGGCGATCTGGTTCACGAGCAGCTCGATGACCATCCGGCTCATCGGCTCGATCGGCTGGCGCACCGTTGTCAGCGGCGGGTCTATGAGGTTCATCAAGGCCGAATCGTCGAACCCAACCACCGAGACGTCCTTGGGGACGCCCAGGCCGGCCCGCTTGGCGGCGCGAATAGCGCCCAGGGCCATCGGGTCGCTGGCGCACAGGATCCCCGAAACGCCCGCCTCCAGCAGCCGCATGGCCGAAGCCTGGGCACCCTCGAGCGAGTAGAGCGAATGCGCGATCTGCTCGGCGTCGAGAGCAACGCCCGCTTTAGCGGCCACCGCTCGGGCAGCGGCAAGCTTGCGCTGCGAGGGCACATGGTCCGGCGGGCCGATCAGGATCCCGATGCGGGTATGACCTAGCGAAAGCAAGTGGCCCATTGCCTGCTCCACCGCGACAGTGTCGTCGCAGGAGACGCATGGGAAGCCCAGGCCCTTGATCGAAGCGTTGACCAGCACCGTGGGCAGGCGTCGCTCGGCCAGGCGGCCGTAATGCTCATGCGGCGCGTCCTCCTGCGCGTATAGGCCACCCACGAAGACGATGCCGGAAACCTGCTGTTGCAGCAGTAGATCGACGTAGTCGGCTTCGGACACGCCGGCATCGGTTTGGGTGCACAGCACCGGCGTGAAGCCCCGTTGAGCAAGGGCCGTAGACAGTACTTCGGCGAATGCCGGAAAGATCGGGTTCTGCAACTCGGGCAGCACCAGCCCCACGAGCCGGGCCCGTTCCCCGCGCAGCTTCGAGGGCCGTTCGTAGCCCAGCACATCGAGGGCGGTCAGAACCGCCTGACGCGTAGGTTCGGAGACTCCGGGCTTTTCGTTAAGGACGCGGCTGACCGTCGCCTCGCTGACGCCGACCTTCTTAGCTACTTCTGCAAGTCGTTTCGACATGCTGCAATTCTACGCAAAAACTCACCAGACTTTGCAAGCGCCGTGAAACCGCGGTTCTGCACGCGGCCGAGACGCCCTGGACGCGGCGCCGGGACCAGCGGCGCCGGCCCTGGATCTTGAACGCGCGGCAACGATTCGGTCCACCCGGCCTAGACTGGCGGTATCGAATGGTGGCGCTGATGGAGGTCGAATAGTGAGCAACGGCGGGCAGGCAGCCAACTATCGAGCCAGGGTCGAGGCTGCCGTCGAGAAGGGGCTGGCCGGACTCGATCTCGAGACCAAGGTTCGGCTCCTGACGGGAGTCAACTTCTGGGCGACGCACGCCGTCCCGGAGATCGGGCTGCGCGCGATGATCGTCTCCGACGGTCCTGCGGGCGTGAAGGGCGGCTCCGTCGGCCACGACGAGACCACCACATCGCTGCCGAGCCCCACTGCGCTGGCGGCAAGCTGGGACGAGGATCTCGTGCGCGAGATCGGCGAGCTGCTGGCCGGCGAGTCCCGCAGCAAGGGCGTCGACGTGCTGCTCGGCCCCACGATCAACCTCCACCGCTCACCCACCGGTGGGCGCCATTTCGAGCAGTTCTCCGAGGATCCGCTCCTGACCGGCCGCACCTCCAGCGCCTACGTGAGCGGCTTGCAGTCCCGCGGCGTCGGCGGCTGTCCCAAGCATTACGTCTGCAACGACTCCGAGACGGAGCGCCAGAGCCTCCGCGTGGAGGTAGACGAGCGGCCGCTCCGCGAGCTGTACATGGCGCCATTCGAGCGCACCGTGCGCGAAACAGGGGCGTGGTCCGTGATGGCGGCCTACAACGGCGTGCGCGACCACCGCATGACCGAGAGCCCGCTGCTCACCGATCCGCTCGACACCGACTGGGGCTTCGACGGGCTGACCATGTCCGACTGGTACGCGGTTCACTCCACGGTGCCGGCTGCGCGGGCCGCCCTGGACCTGATCATGCCGGGACCCGAGAGTGACTGGGGCGACGCTCTGGTGGCGGCCGTTCGATCCGGGGCCGTTCCGATGTCGACGATCGACGCCAAAGTGCGCCGTATTCTGCGGCTGGCGGCGCGGGTCGGGGCGTTGGCGGGAGTGGCTGCGGCGACGCCGCTGGCGGTCCGGCCGCCCCAGACTGAGGTGAGCGCGCTGGTCAGGCGAGCGTCCGCGGCCGGTTCCGTGCTACTCGGCAACGACGGCATCCTGCCCCTCGACGCGGGCAAGCTGCGGCGGCTGGCGGTTCTGGGTCCCAACGCCGCGGTAGCGCCCGGCCAGGGCGGCGGCAGCTCGAACCTGCGACCGGACTACACGGTTACGGCTCTGGACGGATTGCGCGCCGCCCTGCCGGCGAGCGTCGAAATCCTGAGCCGCAACATGGACCGCTACCGCTCCGGCTTCCAGCGCCTGGCCTCGGGGGAAGTGCAGCTTCCTGCACAGGCGGGCGCCGACGCGGGCAAGTCGGGAATCCTGATTCGCATCCTCCAGGAAGAGGGTCCCGTGGACGCAGCCGCGCCGATTACCGGCGACGGCGGGCGCGAGGTCGAGCGTGAGCAGCGCGTTGATGGACGGCTCGTCTGGTCGGGCGACCCGCACATCGTCGGCCGTCCGATCGTCGAGTTCTCAACCACCGTCACCTCCGCCGAAACAGGCCGGCATCGGATCGGGCTGGGGGTTCGCGGCCGAGTCGCGATCTGGATCGACGGGCGGCCGTGCTACGAAGGCGGCGAGGTCCCCGACACGGACGATATCGACGCTATGTGGGGCGACCCGCCGTTCCAGGCCGCCCCTGTCGACATGGTCGCCGGCAAGCCGGTAGGGGTCGTCATCCGCTGGCGCAAGTTCTACGACCAGACCGCCGGCTTCATCGATTTCGCGATCGAGAAGCCCGCGGTCGAACCGGAAATCGCGCTGGCGGAAGCCGAACGCCTGGCAGGCCAGGCCGACGCGGTAGTGCTGCTGGTCGGGACCACCAGCACGGACGAATCCGAGGGTCACGATCGCACGTCCCTGGCCCTACAACCCGGCCAGGACGAGTTGGTCCGGCGAGTAGTGGCGGCGAATCCACGAACCGTGGTGGTGGTTTCGGCCGGCGCACCAGTGCTGCTGCCGTGGCGCGACGACGTTGCTGCGGTTCTGCTGACGTGGTTCCCCGGGCAGGAAGCGGGCAACGCGCTGGCGGACATGCTGCTCGGCAAGGTGGAGCCCGGAGGCCGAATGCCAACGACCTGGCCGGCCGCCATGGAGGACGTGCCGGTCCTCGACACTCAGCCGGTGGACGGCGTCCTTCGCTATGAGGAAGGCCTGAACATCGGCTACCGGGCCTGGCTGCGAGCTGGGGCGGCGCCCGCATATCCCTTCGGCCACGGGCTCGGTTACACGGACTGGACCTACCTGGACGCCGAGCCCGCAGTCACCGCGGACGGCGCCCCGGCCGTACGGGTCACGATCAAGAACGCCGGCCGCAGGTCCGGGCGGGAGCTGGTGCAGCTATACCTGGCCCGCCCCGACAGTTCCATCGAGCGTCCGCTGCTGTGGCTCGGCGGCTACGCCTGGGCCAGCGCCGAGGCCGGCCACGAGGTGCAGGTCGTGGTGCCGGTGGACCGCTGGGCCGTTCGCCACTGGGATGAGTCGGCCGCAGCCTGGGCCGTGGAGCCAGGCAATTTCGAGGTCCGCGTCGGCAGAAGCGTGGGCGACCTGAGGCTTGCCACAACCGTCGCCGTAGAAGGCTGACCCGCTTGGCCGCGCCGTCGATGCCGCGCCCTCGGGCCACGTGGATTGCCTTTCTGTACCTGGCCCTGTGGGCATACATGCTTTACGGGCTTGGCAACGCCACCCCGTATCTACGCGCGGACCTGCGACTGACCGGCTTCGAGGCCGGCCTGCATGCCTCGGCTCTGGCGGTGGGCGTGCTGGTTGCGGGTGCCAGCGCCGACGCGGTGGCTCGACGCGTTGGGCCCGGCTGGCTGATGGATCTGGCGGTGCTCGCTCTGGCGACCGCAGTGGCGCTGATCGTTGTGGCGCCCGCGCTGCCGGTCTCCCTGGCGGGCGCCTTCCTGCTGGGCCTCGGCGGCGGCACTCTTGGCACGCAGGTGAACGTTGAGTTGGGGCGGGCCTCCGATGCCGCCGAGATGGACAGCCGCCAGTTGATGAGCCAGGCCAACGCTCTGTCGATGGTTTCGGCCGCGGCGGCGCCCCTGGCGATGGGTCTGGCGGCGGCGATCTTCCACGCCTGGCGGCTGGCGCTGATTCTGCCGATCGTCGGGCTGGTGGCGCTGACACTGTTGCGGCCTCGCCATGCCCACGAGCGAACGTTTGCCCGTGCCCCTCGCGCTCCACTGCCGACTCGCTACTGGTTCCTGTGGATCTTCCTGGTGATCGGCGTCTCGATCGAGTTTTCGTTCGTGTTCTGGGGCTCCACGATCGTGAGCCGCCGAACCGGCCTTTCGGCTGCGGACGCAACGCTTCTGGTGAGTTGCTTCGTGGCCGGGATGTTCGCCGGCCGGGCCGCCCTCGGCCGCGGGCTCGGGGCCGAACGCAGTACCCGCGGTTTGCTCGCCGTTGGACTCTGCATCGTGGTCCTCGGCGCGGGTTTGGTGTGGGCGTCGCCGGTCCCAGCGGTAGCCGGGGTGGGACTGTTCCTCGGAGGCCTGGGAACGGCCGGAATGTGGCCGATCGGGGTGGCCCTCGCTCTTCGCGACTCGCCCAAGGCCCATTTCGAGGCATCGGCCCGCGCGACCCTGGGCTCCGGGGTGGCCGTCCTGATCGCGCCATCGGCCCTGGGACTGCTGGCGGACGAAGTCGGCGTTGTCTCGGCCTGGCCGATCATCGCCCTCATGGCCGTGGCCGGCCTGGCGGTCCTGGCGGTCACGCCCCGCGCTCAGCCTATCTGACGCCGCTGGACAGTTCCGTGACTATCGCGGGACCGGCGGATGTGCCGAGTCGCGTGGCTCCGGCTCGCAAGAGATTCAGAGCGTCGGCAGCGGTACGGATACCTCCGGATGCCTTAACGCCGACCGTCGGCCCCACAACGGACCGCATGAGCGCGACGTCGGAGACAGTGGCACCCCCGCCGCCAAACCCGGTCGACGTCTTGACGAAGTCGGCGCCTGCCCCAACCGCCAACTCGCAAGCGACTCGCTTCTGGTCGTCCGTCAAGAGGGCGGTCTCGATGATCACCTTCGTGATAGCTCCTACCCGATGAGCGGCCGCTGTGAGCAATTTGATCTCGTCGGCCACGTATCCGACGTCGCCTTCGAGCAGCCGTCCGATGTTGATGACCATGTCGATCTCGCGGGCTCCGTCGTCGAGGGCCCGTTGGGTCTCGGCCAGCTTGATCTCGGACCTCGATGCTCCCAGGGGGAACCCGACCACCGACGCGACCACGACCTTCGACTGGGCGAGTCGGCTCACGGCCCGGTCGACCCACACGGGGTTGACGCACACAGCCGCAAAGCCGTAAGACTTTGCCTCATCGCACAACCGGTCGATATCGACGCCGGTCGCTCCGGGCCGCAGGAGGGTGTGATCAATGCAGGCAGCAAGCTCAGTCACGCCAATCGCAGGCTGGGTCTCGCCCTCACCAGCACCAGCTCGCCCCTGGTACTCACTCATGGTTCGTTCCTTTCCTAAAAGACTCGGACCGGCGCCGGCCGGTCCGAGTCAAAGGCATGCTTGACGCTATGCGAAGTCGACGGATCTTCGTGCTTCCATAAGGTAGTACGCGACACCGCCGACGACGAATCCCGCGATTGAGGAGAGGTCGGCACCACCGAGCGGGCCCGAAGAGAGCGGGCTTACCCACAGCGGCGCGTTGGTGGTGAAGAACGCGGCCACCATACCGAGGCCGAAGGCCGCCATGGCTCGCCAGTTGACTCCTCGGTTGTACCAATAGCGCCCGCCCTGCGCCTGCAGAAGCTCGGCCGGATGGTAGTGCGTGTGGCGAAGGTAGTAGTCGACGGCGAAGACGCCGCCCCATGGCGCCAGCCAGATCACCATCATCGAGAGGAACTGCGTCCAGAACCCGATGAAGTTGAAGAAGAAGATGGCCCAAGCGGCCACGACGGTCATGACCACCGCGTCGATGAGCACGGACTTGTATCGCTTGACGTTCAGGCCAGCCGCCATGAGGCTCAGACCGGAGCTGTAGGAGTTGAGGATGTTGTTGCTCACCAGTCCGAGCACAACGACGGCCAGGAACGGCAGCAAGAACCAGCCTGGAATGAACTTCTGAAGCGTGTTTACGGGGTCTGACATATCCATGCCGGTGGCCAGCAACACGCCCGCGATCTCGATGAGAATGGTCGGCAGGAAGGCCCCCAAGGCCGTCCAAAGTGTTGTCTGCTTACGGCTCGCATTACGAGGCAGGTAGCGCGTGTAGTCGGCCGGGTAGTTCAGGAACGAGAACGGCCCTGCGGCCATCGGGATGGCCATCGCGAGGAAGAACGTGCTGATGCCTGTGGCACCGGCAAGAGTGCCGCCCGCAAAGTCCCACTTGATGCTCGGAAGGGCGAAGAAGAAGGTCGCCACGAGGCCGATGGCAATCAAGATGGTGAGCGGCTTCTGGACAAGGACGATCATGGCGTGCCCGAAGACAGCGATGACGATCGTCAGAAAGACGAAAATTACGAGGGCGATTCCCTGCTGAAATTGACCACTGGCGATGCCGGCCTTCTCTAGAAGGACGACGAGGGCAAGGGTTCCGATCACACAGTTGACGGCGTCCCAGCCGATCACGGTCATCCAGCTCAAGACCGCACCCGGCCAATTGCCGCGGGTCCCGAACGCTGCGCGCGCAATGACGATCGTCGAGGTGCCCGTCTCGGGACCTGCGGTGCCGAGGTAGCCGACGACCAGGAAGGGGACGTTGGCAAGGAGGACGGCGAGGATGGAAGCCCACAACGGCATCCCCATCCCGCCCACGATCCCGCCGAGGATCAGGCCGCCGAAGGCCGAACAGGCCGCAGCCCATACCCAGAAGATGTCGCTAGGGTGCCCGTGACGCTCCTCGTCCGGGATGATGTCGATGCCGTGCGTTTCGATTTCGAACGCCTGCTGGCTGGCCAACTTGGTCGACGGGAGGTCAACCGCAACGCTATCGACGGCCATTGCCTAATCTTCTCCTTGAACGCTGTCTGGGGGTACCGTGACGAGCTATTGCTGCGTCCGGTCGCGAACCTGGCACTACCGACACATGGTCCGTCGACTTGGTGGTCTGACTCTCTTTCACCTCGCCTGGAGGTCGAACCGGATCAGCGAACGCTTCGTCCATTCCGCGTGGATGTCTTCGTAGAGTTCGCCGTATGGAACGCCCCCCATGGGCAGAGTGACGTCGACTCCTCGCTGGCTGGCGGTCAGATATGTGAGGACCTGCATCGGCAGGCATGAGAGCAACGGAATCCAACCTGCGGAGCCGAGATCTGGCAGCAGGAAGGTCCGCCCGTCGTCCGTACCGGGACGATCGGTGACGAGCCGCGCGCGCAACTCCATGCGCTGCATTCCGGGCATGTATTCGAGGGCACGGCCGACGCTCGGTCCGCCGGCGAGCATGACGACAGAATGTCCCGGAGCGGCCATCAGCTGCGAGCCCTGGGCGAACTCTTCGAGCTCGTCCGACATGGCCCGCATGGCACCGCCTTCCCAGAACTTGAGGGCGGCATAGCGGGCCGTTGCGGCGTCTGGACCGGCACCCAGGAATATCGTCTGGGCCGAGTCGTCGACCCATTCCGGCAGCTGGGCAAAGGCCCGGTCGAGCACTCCCTGGGCGAGCTCCGGCCACTTGTCGAGCGCATCGAACCGCTTATCCGCGACCTGCTCTAGAACGACCAGCAGGGCCAGCAGGGTCAGCGTGTAGTCTCGCGAATGAGGCGTGTTTCGGGCCAGCGGTTCTGGCATGAGGAGTTCCTCTTTCGAGACACGCGCCAGCTCCGAACCAGCGCGAGCGACGATTGCGAGCGTCCGAGCGCCGGCGGCGCCGGCAACCAATGCGGCCTCGATCGTCCTCGCCACGCCGCCGCTTATCGAAACGGCGATCACAAGCGTCTCGCCGTCAAAATCTTCGTATCGGCTCGCCTCGAGGCTCGTGCAGACCCGCACCTCGCCGCCAGTCCAGGCCCGATACAGGCTCTCCACGGCTGCGCAAGCGATGGCCGAGTCGCCGCATCCCGTCAGCACGATCTTCCGATAGGGCCGACGAAGCCCCAGCAGGTCTCCCTGGCGGCGCAAGTCGACCAGGGCGTTTGCCAGCGCCGCCGGCTGGTCGAGGATCTCGCGCAGCATCATCTCGTTCACGGGAGCCTCGCCGCGACGGCGAGTCCGTCGGCCCGCGCTGCTCGCCCCAGTTCTTCCATGGTCGCGAGGTGGCCCCTCGACCCAATGGCAGTCGTACTCAGGGCTGCCATCAGGTTTGCGAGCTGGGCGCTCTCCGGGTCGGTCCAACCTCGGACCCGTCCAAACGCAAATGCACCGGCGAAGCAATCGCCTGCGCCCGTGGTGTCGAGGGCCGTGACGGCATGGCCGGGAATCCGCAGGACGAGTCCCGACGACTCGCGAAGAAAGCAGCCGGCGGCCCCTCGGGTGAGCAGAATGGTTTCTGGGCCCAACGCGTGGAGGGCATCGATAGCGACTCTCGGGTCAGACGCGAATTCCTGAGCGGCCGCGGTGTTGACGAAGAGAACGTCGGTGAGGGCCAAAAGTTCCGTGAGTCGCGGGACCTCAAGCCCCAAAGTCTCCAGGTCGAGGGCAGTCGTGATGCCGCGGCGCCTGGCCTCGGCCAGGACTCCGAGAGCTGGGGCGCCCTCGTCCGCCACCACGTGAATGAAGGAGACCCCGTCTAGGCTCGCGGTGTCGAACTGTTCGTACTTGAGCGCCGGAGCCGGCATCGGGAACTCGAGGAGCGACTTGTCGCCGTCATGGCCAAGCAACGCGAGCGTCCAGAAGGTGGGCTCTGCGACCGTGTAAACCCACCGAGTGTCGACGCCTCGGGCCTCCAGGTCTGCCAGCGAGAACTTGCCGTGAGCATCGTCGCCTATGGCCGAGACCACGCCGGCTCGACCTCCCAAGGCGGAGAACGCACACGCAGCATTGGCGGCCATCCCGCCCGGGTATTCGCCGAGGGGCTCCACCGCGATCTTCTCGTCGGGGGCGGGGAGGTGTGGAATACGGACCGCAATGTCCACGCTGATATCCGAGAACGTGATGTACTCGGGCGTCTTTGACTGCGCGCTGGTTGTCACGAGGCCTCCTCGGCGGTCGGCCCGAACGGGTCGCCGTAACGCGGGATGGTCATTCGATGCTGATTGCGCTCTCGTAGATCTGGTCGTCGCCGATAAGGGCGTGCATCGGCTCGCTGATGTGGTAGTAGGAGCCTCCCAGGTGCTTGCCGAGGAGATAGGCAAGAACCTGGGAGGGCAGTGCGTAGGTAATTGGCGCGAGATCTGCACAAACCGACGGCATCGGGTACACCACGTCTGCGCTCGCCGAGAATGCGTCCTGCACGCTGACGTCGGTTATGACGGCAAGATGGGTCCCAAGCTGCCGAAGGCGATTTGCGATCTCGATACTTCGCCCGAGGCCTCGGTCGGCCGGTGCGTAGAGCAGCACGCGGAAAGCCTCGTCCACGATGGAGAATTCGTCGTGGGCGTACTCCTCGGTCTCCTGCGCGATCGTCAGAAGTTGCGGAACTTCGAAGAACTTGCGGGCGGTGAAGCAGGCCGTCGCGAGGTTCGGCCCGGATCCGAGCACAAGCACCGAACTCGACTTCTCGAAGGCGGCAACGTGCCTCTCGGCGATTGGCCAGACCACGGATCGGCTTGCTGCGATCAGATCGGGCAACCCGTCAACCTCATCGCGAACGGCGTCGGCAGCGTGCTCGTCGCGAGAGAATGCCGCCGCAAGCTCGAGGTTGGCCGCCAGGGCGACCGCATACGAGGTCGTGCCGGGTACGAACCCGAGCTTCGGAAAGGCGAAGGGCATCGTCACATCGGCCGGTTCCTGACCGAGCGGCGAACCGGGCTTGCCGGTAAGGACGAGCGTGGTTAGCCCGCGTTGTCGCGCGACCCGGACTGCTTCGACCACGCGCTGGACCGTGCCCGACTGCGACAAGGTCACGACGAGGGATCCGGGTGGCGCCGTTTCCACTGCGTAGCGCGAGAAGGTCATAGCCGCGATGGCCTCGACCGGGACACCCGTGAGGCGCTCCCAAAGGAGTTGTGTGGCCATGCCGGCGTTGAGACTGTCGCCGCAGCCGACGAGATAAATCCGCGGGAAGGCCGACCCGATGGCGGTGGTGGCACGCCGAGCGTCCGCCCGCAATGTCGGGATGTTGTCCGCGAGAAGATCCGCTTGGCGATCGATGTCCGTGCGGAGCAGTTCGAGGTCCGTGGCAGGCGATAGAGACTCAATGGTCACGGAGCTCTCCTAAGTTCGACGCGGTATTCGTACCGGTCCGCCAGAACCCGGTAATCGGTGGACTCAACTGGTAGGTCCGTGGCGGTTCTGGACACGCGCTTCATTACCAGCGCCGCGGCAGGCCGACGAACGTTGAGGAAAGCGGCCTCCTCGGCCGTCAGAAGCGCGGCGCCAATCGCCTCGCTTGCTCCGAAGAGCTCAAAGCCGCTTTCTCGGAGCAGGGAGTAGAGCGATGGAAAATCCCCAGCCTGGCGAATGATTTCGATATCGATGATCGGGCGAATCCTGTGGTAGAAGATCGCCAGCGGCTGGCCGTCTACGACGTAGAGGCGCTTCAGGGCGATGACCAGCGAGCCCGCGTCAAGCCCTAGATCGCCAGCCGAGGTGGCGTCGGCCGCAATCATTTCAACGGCGAGGGTCTTGGGCCGGACCTCGTGGCCGGTCTGGCGCAACTCCTGACCGAAGCTGACCATGTCGCGGAGGGCGCTCCCGATCTTGCGCTCGCGGACGAACGATCCTCGACCTTGGGCCCTATATATGACTCCGGATGCCTCTAAGCCGTCGAGGGCTTGGCGCACGGGCGCGCGAGACACAGAGAACCGTTTCTGCAGTTCGGCCTCGGATGGCAGCCGGTCGCCGACGCGCAGCACCCCGGACTCTATCTGTCGTTCGAGTTCGCGCCGAATCTGATCGTGCAACGTAAGGCCGGAGTCGATCATGTTCACGGGTTCACCCTAATATGGGATGCTTAGTATGTCAAGTAGCCTAAGTAGGTTGAGGCAGGTCGCAGCTGGCCCCAGGATGGCGCGGCTCGGCCCCTCGAGGCAGGCTAGCGGTGTCGGGCAGGCTCGTACAGCCGCATCATTCCGGCGCTCGAACGAGCAGCGACGGAACAGCGGCGGACAGGTGGAGCGGGGTGCCCTGAACCGTCGCAGCCGCAACCGCGGCGGACCAATTCGCGAGGGAAAAGTGGAGCCGACATACCAGCCCGTGTCGCAATCAGTGCACGCCGATCCACAGCCCGCCCCAAAACTCGACGTCGGCCGCGGACATACAAGCGGGCCGGGTCATTGGCGGGGGCTTCATGCTGCGCCCCGAAAACGCCAGGCATCCAAACTGGCATCCATTGAAACGCGCCAGAACTCGTCTCGAGTGGGCTGGAATGGCCTCCGCTGAGCGTGGCTGAGCACGATCTAGGGTAGCGTGAGGGGGTGGAGCCGACACTCGGATTTGAACCGAGGACCTGCTGTTTACGAAAC
>JANYJG010000123.1 GCA_025358515.1 Chloroflexota bacterium | reverse complement strand
AACACCATCGCGCCGTCGACCTTCGGCATCGGGATGCCGATGCCCTTCTCCTCGGCGTTGAGAAGGTAGTAACGCCGCCTGTACTTGTGGAAGCGACGCGCGCGCCAGACCGCCATGAGTTCGCTGTGACGATAAGCCGCGAGTTGCAGGGCGGCCTCGGGGTACGGGCCGGTCGGCTTGCCTCGTCCGTCGATCGACTTGCGCGTCGACTTGTAGTCGAGCAGCACCGTCGCGCCGTCGATCTTCGCAATGGCGTCGAGCGTTCCCGCGTAGCGATACTTGAGGTTGTAGACCGCCGCCTCCGCCGCGATGTACTCGGGTTGCCATATCTGCGCCCACTCGTCGAAGCGATCGAGAAACGGCTCGACCTCGGGATCGTCGACCTCGGGGCGAACGCCCGACAGCGCGTACTTCTCGCAGGCGTCGTGGACGGCCGTGCCGAGTTCGCTCGCCGACTTGCGTCCCTTCGGCGGTCGGAACATCGCGTCGCGCAGCCACTTGACGACCGCCTCTTCGCCCTCCTCAGCGATGCGAGCGTCGAGCGACTTGCGCACCCGCACGGCGAGTTCTGCCGCCTCGCCCGCCGCCCAGTAGAGCAGC
The DNA here is from genome assembly GCA_025358515.1 of Chloroflexota bacterium. Classification (GTDB taxonomy): domain Bacteria; phylum Chloroflexota; class Limnocylindria; order Limnocylindrales; family CSP1-4; genus Fen-1039. Next base: position 1,635 of record JANYJG010000123.1, on the reverse strand, counting down.
GCCGGTTTGTCGAGTGCGCCGAGCACGGTCGTCACGGAATGGAACCGCTCATCGTCCTCACTCGGCTTGACCTCGGTGTCGCCGAGCCCGAGCAGGTTGATCGCCTCGTTCACTGGCGGCGGTTGCGTTTCGACGTCGAGCGTCGAGGATTTCTTCGTTGCCATTGTGCCTCCTGTCCAAGACCGGCCTACGTTAGACCGGATACCCGACTATACACCAGCCCGTGTGACATCACCCGGTAACGACCAGTGCCCGACGGCGAACCGTCGGGCACTGGTACGACTCTTGGACAGAGCACCATCGGGGAGTCGACTTGTCCGATGGCTCGTCATGAGTATAGCCGTTCGCTACCTCGTGGCGGTGGCTCGACTCGAACGAGCAACCTTCGGAGTATGACTCCGACGCGCTCCCAATTGCGCCACACCGCTGGCCCGATGCTAGTGCTTCGCGCCGGTCCAATTCGCGAGGTTGGCGGGCAGGACCTTGGCCGGGTTGAGGTTGGGGAACAGCCCGAGACCCATGAGTACGAGCGTGCAGTGCACCGAGCAGATTATCGAATCGCCCCACGAGCCGACGAACTCCGTATCGGTGAGTCCGTCGATGATGTCGGCCGCGAATTCGAGCCAGCCGTAGTCGACGTCGGCGCACGCCTGGTCGTTGCGCATCGCCGCCTCGCGCTGAATCGCCGAACACTCGAAGTGAACGACGCAGTAGAGCGACGCATGGTAATCGAACAGGGTGCGCCGTTCGTAGCCGCGCGGACCCATCTCCGAGAGCATCGTGCGCAAATCCCCGTCGTGACCTCGAACGATGGCCGAATGATCGAGCCAAGTGTAACCCTCGAGTTGAGGGTGAGTGAGCACGAGGGCGTGCTGTCCGGCCGAGATTGCGTCGGCCCATATCGTCGGATGCTTGACCAGAACGAGGTCGCCGTCGACCGCATCGGCGCAATGTACGCCCTCGGGGAACCACCGGACCGTACAGGGTGGGATGTAGAGCGCGAGTTGGTCGTGATGTCTCACAGCGCCGCGCGCAGGAGCATCATGAGCGCGAGACCCAGTTCCTTCGCGATCATCGAGACGGATTCGCGCTGCACCGCGAGCGAGACGACGCGGCGCAGTTGCAGCGTGAACTTGTCCCACTCGACCTCGATGTCCTTGACGATGCTCGCCGGGTTCACCGCGAGGTCAACGTGCGCTGCCGGGGTCGTCGCCGCCGAGCCCTGGCCGTCGATGAGAGCCTGGCACGCCGCGATGAGCGCCGCCGCGTCGACGCCCGCCGCCGCCGCCTGCTCCTTGGTAATGAACGCAATGGCCGACGTGGCGCACGCGAGGACCCACGGCTCAGTCGCGTCCTGATCGGCAAAGCCCCACGTCGCGAAGTACATACGACCGGTCGACGAATCGAACTTGTCGAGCCAGATGGCGTGCCCCTCTTGCGGATTGGGCTGCTGTCCGGTCCCCACGTTCCACGTCCCCCCGGACTCGAACAGTTGCATCGCGTCGTCGGTGAGTTGCACGCAGACGAGCAAACCGTCGAACTCGACCGCCGCCTGCTTGATGTTCTGGACCTTCGTCGCCGGGTTCGAGACGTCGACGAGACCGAACGCTTCGACGAGTTTGTGCGTGAACGCGA
>JANYJG010000112.1 GCA_025358515.1 Chloroflexota bacterium | reverse complement strand
CACCGGCGGGATGGAGTTACCGGAGACGATGCCGCCAAGGGAGTGGCGTGAGCTTGACGGTCAGTTCGGCGGTCGCGGTCTCCCACTCCGGCTCGTGGAGGTCGACGAAGAGCAGCACTTCAACGAGTTTCGGGCGACAACGTTGCGCCTTCTCCCGAAGGAGGCCCGGCTCGGGTTTCCGAAGGACATCTGGCTGGGTCAGTCAGAGGTCCGCGCCGTCGGGACCGGAGGAGGCTGGGCAAAGCCGATGGGCCCGCTCTTTCCGATGGCCGGCGGTCGCCATCGACAGCGGGCCTTCCGCGATGTCTTAGCGGATCTGCTGCCACCGCTATACGGCTACGCACCGACGCTTCGGATTGCCTCCTTCGAGGTCGAGCCGTGGATTTGGCAGCGTGGAGCAGCGGCTCGACTTAAGGAGATGATCGGGCCACGACTTGTCAGCGACTGCACGCCGGAAGCCCCGAGCGCCCCAAAAGGCGACTGGGAACTCTGCGATACGGAAGACGTGACGATGGACGTTCCGACGGCGCTCATTGACGTTACAGGCATTCCAGCTTCTTTCGGCAACGACACCTTCTACCTCGATCATCCCGAGGATTGGGACCTGCACGGTCCTGTGACGCTGCACTGGGAGCTGAACTGGCGGCTCCCGGACGGTCGATGGCGACGCGCCTACCGAGGCTTCAACAGCGGCCGACACCGAGTGATGCTCGCGAGGCGCCTGGGTCGTCCTCTTCTCTCCGATGTCGTCGCCGCCGGTTTCGCATTCTCACCAATCGGCACTCGGCCGCCAGATCGACTCGATTTCGCAGTTGGTACCAGGACACAAGTGTCGACGGTGCCAGGTGGATGACCTCGAATTCGGCGAGTCCTACGGGCTCAGCTGCCGCGGAAGACCGGAGGGCGCTTCTCCTTGAAGGCTCGGATGCCTTCCTGGTAGTCGTCCGAGTCGTAGGCCTCACGGCGGAGGGCCTGGATGCGCTCGTAGGCTTCGGGCGTGAGCGGGTGGGCGTTCGAAAGGACCCGCAGCTCCTCCTTGAGGATGCGGTTGACCAGCGGCGAAGTGGCGACTATCGACGCGGTCATCGCTGCGACGGTATCGGCCAGTTCGTCGGTGGGGACGACCGCGTTGATCACCCCGGAGCGGCCGAGATGGGCCGCGCTGACTGACCGGGCCGTGAACAGCATCTCCTTGACCAGATGCATGTCGGCGACCTTGAGGATGTTCAGGATCCCGCTCATGTTGTACGGGACGCCCAGGCGCGACGGCGTGAGCGCGAAACTCGACTCGCTCGAGGAGACGACGAGGTCGCAGGAGAAGACGACCTCGCAGGCGCCGCCCCAGACCGTACCCTCGACCCTCGCGACTACCGGGCAAGGGTGCGCCTCGATCTGGCGGATGACCTTCCGCAGCGGATCGTTGTAGGTCAGCGGGTCGCGACCGTTGACCGGCAGCTCGCGCACGTCGTGGCCGGCCGAAAAGACCGTCGAGCCGGGCATGGCTCGAATGACGACGGCTCGAACCTCCGGCGGCTGGGCGGCGTGGAGCGCCTCGGCCAGGTCATCGATGAGATGGATGCTCAGGGCGTTGACGGGCGGGCTGTCGAGAGTGATCCACGCGACCTGGTTGGCGACCTCGCATCGAACGAGAGCCTTCTGTTCTTCGGCGACCACGAAAGATTTCTCCTTGGGCACCTGCGAACCGTGACACGGCAAGAGGCGCAGGGACATTGTGGTCGTCGGGTTGCGATCCCGCACCTGGGAGATTGGCCATTGTTCGAGCTTGCTGCGGGCCGGGCAGGTCGGGATCCGTCCAGACGATGTAGATGATCGATTCCTTGAACTCGAGGCCATTCCGGTTCACCAAGACGATGTGAGTGAAGTCATCGAACTTGCTCACCCCCGAGCCGTCTGCGGCGAAGACCGGTCGATAACTTGCCGCTCTAGGTGGCGGCAGCTTCCGCCGTCTCGGGCCACCGCACCAGGAGCCGATAGAACGCGACCAGGCTGCCGAAGTTGCCGAGGAGGCGCTTCTTCGCTTTGGTGAGGGGGAAGGCGGTGAGGCCGGAGTCGGTGCGCAATCCAAAGGCTCGGTTGCCCGGCATGGTCGCCCAGCCCCACCGGCCGCCGTGGTTTCGAATGAACGTCTCGCCGACGTAGGCGCCCAGTTCGAATACCAG
>JANYJG010000041.1 GCA_025358515.1 Chloroflexota bacterium | reverse complement strand
CAGCGCCGCACGATCCGCCGCTAGCCAGCCAACCAGGGCCGCGCGAACGGCCCCCGAACCAAAGAAGACCGGCGAGCCCCAAAGCCGCCGGTTTTCTTCTGTCTGGCAGCGCACGCCTGGCAGCAGCGCTCCGAAGGATGGCGGGCCGCTAATGCACATCACCGGTGCGGCTTAGCACCGAAGTACTGGACTCCGTCAACTCCAATGGGTAGTGTGGGTACCCATACGGTTCTATACGTCACCTGACCTATATCCTGGCCAGCCGTCGCGGCCTGAGGAGTCCAACAAAATGATTGCCGAGAGTGGGGCAGCGGTCGCCAGGCGCAGATTGATGAGAGGTCCTCGCATCTTGAGAAGCTCAACAAGGCTCATTGGAACTGCTGTGGCGGTGATCGCCGCTTTGTCTATCTCGGGCGGGGTACTCGCGGCCAGCAGTACTGTCGTGGTCCGGCCGGGCGACGTTGGGGCCACCTGGTTCACGGCAGACACGCTCACCGGCGGCTCGTCCTCGTTTGTCACTGGGCCGGCGACGCCGCCGTCGGGCGTCGGAAGCCTCCAGATGACCACGGCCTACAATGCCGCCAAGGCGCAGTTGCTCAACCGCAGCTACGTCGGCACGCCGCTCTCAACGTTCGACGCGATCAGCTATAGCACGTTCCGCTCGTCCAGTTCCACGAACCCAGACGCACAGACGATCGCGCTCAACCTCGAGGTCGACTTCAACGGTCCCGACATTGCCGGCGGCTTTACGACCCTCGTCTTCGAGCCGGTCTACCAGTCCGGCGGGCAGGGTGCGATGAAGACCGACACCTGGCAGACGTGGGATGCGTTCCAGGGTGGGAATGCCATTTGGTGGTCGACCAGTGACCTGCCGAACTCTACGGGGGGCTTCAGTGCCTGCAATCCGAACGGCGCCAACGCGGCGACCGTGGCCTGCGCCGGCAAGCTGTTCGTTACCCTGTCTTCCATCCTCGCCGCGAACCCCGACGCCACCATCGTGGGCGGCGTCGGATTCGCCGTTGGCTCCGGCTGGGCCGGCCAGTTCACGGGTTACGCCGACGCCCTCAAGATCGGCGTTGGCGGGAATACCACCACCTACGACTTCGAGCCCGCCCCGCTCTCCGTGAAGCTGTACAAGGAGATCTGTTCCAAGTATTCGCAGGTCCCTGCGAACAGGAACCCCTGGAACCTCGACGCGACAAGGGGCCATTCGAACCTGACGCCGCCCACGACCGATCTCAACACCACCGACTACCTAGGGGCCGTCGCCAATCCGGACACCGATCGGCCCATCGGCTGCGCGCCCGCCAGCGGCTGGACGTTCGAGTTCCTCGACGCCCAGGGCGGCAACCTAATCGAATCCAACACGACGGGTGCGGACGGCAGCGTGACGGTCACCCTCAACGCCCAGGAGCTTGGTCTGGCACGCACTGGCACCGGTCTCTGGGTCCACGAGCTCAGCAAGGACAGCGCCGGGTTCGGTGCTATCCGCTGCTACAACGACTTGCTCAATGGCGACAACCTCGAGAACATCCAGAAAGTTCCGAATAGTCTCAGCCAGGTCTACTGCATCGCCTACAACGTCCAGCAGCAGATCACCTTCGGCCCGCTTGGTCCCAAGACCTACGGTGCCGGGCCAATCGCGCTCGACGCGACGGCCTCGTCGGGTCTGTCAGTCAGCTACAGCAGCACGGGTCAATGCGCGGTCAGCGGCAGCACTCTGACAATCACGGGCGCCGGCGCCTGCTCGGTGACCGCCTCCCAGGACGGTCAGGCGAACCCGTTCTGGTCCGCCGCGGTTCCCGCGACCCAGAGCTTCACGATCGCACCGGCCAAGCTCACAGTCACCGCCCCGAACGTCACCAAGGCCCAAGGGGCCGCTATTCCGCCTCTCACCGCCACCATCACCGGCTTCGTCAACGGCGACACGGAATCCAGTCTCTCGACCCAGCCGATTTGCACCACCACGGCCACCGCTTCGAGCCCGGTCGGTACCTATCCGATCACTTGCTCTGGCGGGGCCTCAGCCAACTACAGCTTCACCTATGTTCAGGGCACGATTACCGTGCCTCTTGGCAATCTCGATCACATCGCCATCAGCCCGAACCCGGCGACCATCGTCGTGGGCACGACCCAGGCGTACACCGCCACGGGCTTCGACTCACACGGCAACAGCCTCGGCGATGTGACCGCCTCGACGACATTCACGATCGTCGGTGGCGGCACCTCCTGCACAGCCAAGTCGTGCGGTTCGACCATCGTCGGTGACTACACGGTCACCGGTGCCGACGGCGAGTTGGTCTCCACTGCGATCCTCCACGTCACGGCCACGCCGCCGACTCCAGGCCCGACGGCCACGCCGACGGCTGCGCCCAGTGACGAAGTTGCTGGCGCGACGGCCACGCCCAGTGACGAAGTGGCTGGTGCGACGGCCACGCCGACGGCCACGCCGACGCCCACGCCGACGCCCACGCCGGTCGAGCAGGTCGGGGGCGTGATCGCGACGCCGGTCCATGCAGCCACCCCGCCCGTTACCAGTTCCAACGGCAACTCGACGAGTAACGACTCGCTGCCGCTATTGCTCATCCTCATCGCCCTCGCATTCGGCGGCCTCGGCCTGCTGGTTGTTCAA
>JANYJG010000019.1 GCA_025358515.1 Chloroflexota bacterium | reverse complement strand
CTGATCGATGCCGTCGTCGACGGAAAGGAGGCCGAGCCTGGGTTGTCGATGGCGAGCTAGACGATCAGACGCGAGGTGACGCTGTTACACACGTCCTGGGACTTGACCGTCGACTCCATTCGGCCTGCGGAGATATCCCTCCGGCCGAGTTCGAGGAGGCCTACTATCGCCAACTAGAAGAGACCGCCGCCGCCTAATTCAAAGATCGGGAGTCTCCACGATTCCCAGGGCGGTTCACAAAGAGGGCACCGAGCTTTCCGGCGGCCAGTGGCAGGAGCTTGCGTTGGGCCGGGAGACGATGCGAGAACTGCCGCTCGTTTGCGGCGTCGAAGTCGCGCAATCCAGGTCGGCGCGACGCCGCGCGGCCGATTCGTAGTGGTTTCCCCAATACACCGGCCTATGCCGCAGGTGCGCAATTGCGGAAGCGGCTACATACGACGGCAGAAAGAGCGGGCCCAACCGCTGCCATTGCCTGACGTGCTCCAGCTCGTGGGCGAGGGTGTGGTCGTCGAGTGTCTTCCGGGCGAGGATGTACCGGCCCAGAGTCTGGGCGTGGACGGGGATCCACTGGTGGTCCAGATAGCGGGCAGCCGCCGGATCCTCGATCACTATGGCCGCCTCGTCGGCCGCCACGGAGGCAACTCGCCGGCCGGGCGCGGTGATGCCGCAGGCTCGGATGACCAGTAGCGCCATCAGGTCGCCCGGAGCACTCCGCCACATGCTCTTAAAGGAACGGGCCAGGAACAACCACGCGTCGATGATCCCAGCGGCCCAGGAGAAGATCACTCAATCCCGCCCGTTGGCTACGCGCCGCGGCGGTCGGCGATGACTCGGCCGCCCTGCATGACGAATACGATTCGGGCCGGATCGCGCCAAAGGGTGGGCTCGGACAGCGGATCGCCCGAGACGGCGATCAAGTCCGCCTGCATGCCAGGCTCCAGCGTGCCTACCTGATCCGCCAGACCGAGCAGCTTGGCCGCCTCCGTCGTCGCGGCCTGGATGGCACGGAACGGGCCGATGCCGAATTCCGCCATATAGGCGAGTTCCGCCGGCGGATACATGCCACTGAAGCTATCGGTTCCCATGACGATACGCACACCCCGCTCCACGGCGTGGCGGAAGTTCTGCTGCTGACGCTTGAACAGGTAGGTCATCTTTTCGATGGCCCACGGTGGAACCTCGCCTCGCGCCACGCGGCCCTCGTCCATCAGGGCGAAGTTGATGTTGAAGGTGGGAATGAGCGGCACGTCGCGAGCGAGCATCAGGTCGATGCCTTCGTCGTCGATCAGGTCGCCGTGTTCGACGCTGGTGATTCCGGCCCGCAACGCGTTCTTGATCCCGGCGGTGCCTTCGGCATGGGCCAGCGTGCCCTTGATTCCGGCGGCTTTCGCCTCCTCAACGATGGCCCGGATTTCGTCCACCGTGAACTGGCTGGCGTCCGGAGTATCGGCTGCCGAAAGGACGCCGCCCGTGGCCATGACCTTGATCCAGTCCGCACCGGCCCGAATCTGAAGGCGAGCGGCCCGACGGACGGCATCCACACCGTCTGCGACTCCCGGCGGGAGGTCGCTGACCTGCGTCTCCAGCATCGCACCCGATGGCGTCCAGCTGTCCCCGTGCCCGCCGGTCTGGGAGAGCGGCATGCAACTGACCTGGGTTCGTGGCCCCGGGAATGCGCCCGACGCAAACGCGCGCTTGATACCGGCCGGCGTGTAACCCGCGTCGCGGACGGTAGTCACGCCGGCATCCAGGAAGTCACGGCCCGACTGAAGAGCGCGCACAACCAGGTCCGTGGCCGATCGCTGGGTCGCGTCGGCGACCGTCTCCAAGCGCAGGGACAGGTGGACGTGGCAGTCGATGATGCCCGGCAGGACTGTCAGACCCGTGGCGTCGATGCGCTCGACTCCGGCCGGAATGGGCGTGGATGCGGCCGGCCCGGCGGCTACGATTCGCCCCAATTCGTCCGTCAGAAGGACGCCGTCGCGGATGACGTCGGGCGAACGGCCGTCCAGCAAGCGTGCGCCGACGAAGGCAGCGGATCTTATCGCCGAGGACATTGATTCCTCCCGAGCGGGCGAGTCGCGCTGAGACCGCGGGTCGATGCCCTTGGGCACGGCTCAGCCCGCGGCTACCTGCGGTCAGATGACCTTGGCCGCTCGCTGCCGGAGCCCGGGCGGAACCACCGTCTCGCTCTGGGGCTGAAGCCCGAACCTGATCGCGTGGCGCGCCCAATCGGGGTTGTCACGTAGCCAGGTCCCTGTGGCCTTGCCTTCGGCGTCGATCTGCTCGATTGACCCGTCCGGCTTCAGGACGAGTCTGCCGCCTTCGGCCAGTTTGACCTCCCGCCGCCTGAACCTGTGGCTCTGGACTGTCGGTCGATGTTCGCCCGACGCCACCTAGTTGCCCTTGGTCGGCGTCTGCGGTGCTGGCTTCGCCTTCTTGACCTTGGGCGGTCGCTTGGGGGTCTTGTCGCCCATGATTATCCGCCTTCTCGTGGTGTGACAGCGGTTTCGGTTGGCCCGAAACTCGCCACATTGGTTTCCGTTGCCGGTGACTACACGAAGTCTAGCCGGGTCGGACCGTCGGCAACAAGTCGCCGCACGCGAGTTGCGACGGTTAGTGTCGCCCCAGCCGAGTCAGAAGCTCGTCGTGCATGACGCCGTTGCTGGCGACGGCGGACGGCCCGTTGATCCTCCGCTCGCCCGTGACGGTCGTGAAGCGGCCGCCCGCCTCCTCAACGATGACCTGCGGGGCGGCCCAATCCCACGTATGCGCGCCGGTCTCGATCATCGCCTCAGCCGCTCCCTCGGCCACGAGCATGTAGCCCCAGAAATCCCCGAAGCCACGCTCGCGCCACGCTTCGGCGAGGGTCTGGTCCAGGCCCGGGACAAGGTTCGACCGCATGTCCGCCGTCCGGCTACCGTACACCAGCTGAGCTTGGTCGATCCGCGCGACCCGACTCACCGCCAATCGCCGGTCGCCGCGCCACGCTCCCCCGCCCCGCCATGCCACCCAGCGTTCACGCAATGCCGGAGCGCTCACGACACCCAGCTGGACCTCGCCGTCCAGGGCGACCGCCAGCAACGTGGCGAAAATGGGCACGCCGCGCATGTAGTTGTGGGTGGCGTCGATCGGATCCACGTACCAGATGACGCTGGCGCCGGCCCGGTCGCTTCCCTCTTCCTCGCCGATCAGCCCGCAGTCTGGATACGCGGCCCGGAGGTGGCGGCGAATCATGGCCTCGATCGCCTGATCGACCTCGGTGACGAAGCTCTTGTCCGGCTTGGTGTCGACGCGAATGTCTTTACGGAAGCCGGCCATCGAAATCAGATCGGCCTCGTCGCACAGGGCCATCGCGGTCACGCGCCAGCGATGCAGGTCGGCCTCTGATGCGCGCGGTCGGCTCGGGTCGGCTGGCGCAGTTGTTTCGCTCATGTGCAGATCGTAGCGGCCGGACTCCGTGACACGCTAGCTGTCACGTACAAGGGCGACACTGCCGCCAGGTGAGCTCACCTGCCACATATCTCGCGCTCCGGAAAATCGCCCTGCCCGCGCCACGAACCTAGGCCTTGAGGGCCTCCGGCATCGGCTTGTGGAACTCGACCGGCTTGACGTACTTCTCGACGAGGGCGCGGCTCCCGGGGGTGCCGAGCTGCTTGAAGAGGAAATCAACCTTGGTAGCCTGCGAGGCGAGGATCGCATCCTTGGTCGGCAGATCCCACAGCTGGCGCTTGAACGGGCCGATCGCCTTCTTGCGGCCGGTGTAGACGAACTGCGAGTCTGTCTGGTCGGGCTTGCGCTCGTCCTGGCAGTTGGCGAAGACCCACTCCTCGATGGCCTTGTGGAGCTCGGCCGGGAAGGCGGGGTGCTCGAACAGGGCGTTCTGGAAGCCCGTGGCCAGGTGGATCTCGGCGCAACCGGTGGCCGGGAACTTGTGGAACATGTCATCCGGTAGGGTGCTGGCGCCGTGCTGGACCGCGCCCGACAGGCCGTACGAGCGAGCGACGGTCGAAAGCTCGGTCAGGACCGCGAAATCCAGCGCGACCGCGGCAACGCCGCCATCGGCAAGGGGAGTGCCGCCGTGGCTAGTGCCGGTCTGGACGGAGACCTTGGATAGGCCGACTACGCCCTTGGCGCGGCCGTCCAGCTCACGGCGGTAGCCGTCTAGGTAGGCCTTGAGCTCGTCCGGAGTCGAATTCTTCTTGCCGACTTCGCCGATCTCGCCGCCGACACTCACGGTCGCGCCGTCGGTCTCGAGCGAGCGGATGAGGGCGGTCAGTTCGGCCGCGCGGAAGTAGTTCTCATGCTGCTGCTCGTCCAGCGTGGCGAAGGACAGGTCCACCAGCGTGGAGCTGTCGATGTCGATGTTCCGGTAGCCGGCGGCGATGGCGTCGCGGCAACCCTTGCGGATCTCCTCGGTCATCTTCTCGGGGTCGGCCGCGTACTTCTTGGCGTTGAACTGGTAGTGGTCGCCCTGGATGAAGACAGGGCCCTTCCAGCCTGCGGCGATAGCGCCCGCCAGGATGCTGGTGGCGTACTCCGAGACGCGCTGGAACGTGTAGGTCTGCTCCGACCGTGCCAACTCGAAGATCACGGCTGCGGAGTCGTTCTTCTTGGCCGTCTCGAGGATGACGCGAGCCATATCGAACGTCTGGGCGCGCAGGTTGATGGCCGGAACGGTCATGCCCTCGTACTCGCCGCGAGATCTGGCGTTGTAGAGCTCCTGGATGCTCGCCGAACGCGCTCCGACGGCCTGGCTAGCTTCCCAGATCATCCAACGAGCGACCTCGACCGTGGCCTCGTCCCCACTGAATGTGGCGGTCCAGACGAGGTCGTAGATGCCGCGCGTCCGGAGGCCATCCTCGTCCACAACGATGAGGCGCTCTCCGTCGATACGCGCGATGCCGTCAATGGCGGCGAGGAGCTCCTTGACGGAGCCGGCGACCTTGGGCATTGCGTTTATTCTCCTGAGCATGCCCGGCGCCGGGGCGAAATGGGCGCACCGTAAAGCCGGGCTCGGGATCTATGAGTGTCTGCTAGATGGTACACGGCCGACTCAGGCGCCCACCCCTGCCGCTTGTCCCCTCCCATGCCGCCGAGCGGCCGGCTCAGGCTGGGTCGGTCGGACCGGGCCGCGGCTCCACGACTGCTTCGCAACCTGCGTTAATAGAGTCCTTCACCCGGGCCAGCAATTCCTCGGGCGCGAACGGCTTCTCAATCAGATCCACCCCGGGCGCCAACTCGCCGGTCCTGCTCATCTCCTCCGCGGAATAGCCCGAGGCGAAGAGCACGGCCGCCTCAGGATGAAGTGCTCGGGCGAATTCGGCCACCTGCGGCCCACGCATGTCCGGCAGGATCACGTCTATCAACAGCAGCGAGATGCGGCCTGTGTGGGCCCCCAGCAATGCGATGGCGCTCTCTCCACTATCGGCGAGCAAAACGCGGTAGCCGCGCCGACTTAGCACCTGGAAGCTCAGGGCCGCCACCGCCGCTTCGTCCTCCACCACGAGCACGGTTTCGCCGGCACCATCGGCCGGCCCTGGCTTGGGCGGTTCGCCCTCGCCAGGATAGCTCTGGGCTGCGGCCGGGAGCAGGATCTCGATCGTGGTTCCTGCGCCAGGCTCCGAACGGAGGACGACTTGCCCACCGGACTGCACCACGAAGCCCTTTACCATCGCCAGCCCGAGTCCGGTGCCGGCCCCGACTGGTTTCGTGGTAAAGAATGGATCGAAGACCTGGGAGTGCAGCTCGAAGGGAATGCCCAAGCCCGTGTCTGATACGGAGATGACTACCCATTCCCCGTCCTCGACCGTTGCGGCCGCGGAGACAAGCCCGTCCGCGTACGCGTCGACATCGCCAACGCTTCTGGATCGCCGGTCCGTCGATATGGTCAGCCGTCCCCCGCCCGGCATGGCGTCGCGGGCGTTAGCCGCCAGGTTGAGGATGACTCGCTGCAAGCCGCTCGGATCGACACGCACGGTCGCATGAGGCACCCGGGCTTCGAGGACCACGGCCACGTCTTCGCCCAGGAGCGGCCGAAGCATCGGCTGGATCGCTGCCAGCAGTTCATTCACGTCGATCGTCTGCGGCTGAAGCAGCGACCGGCGCGAATATGCCAGTAACTCGCGCGTGAGATCGGCGGAATGTTTGGCGGCACTCAGAATCGTCTCAGCCGCCTCCCGCGTGTCGTCCTCCCGCGTCCCCTTCACGATCATCGACGCGAAACCGCCTATAGCCGTGAGGCTATTGTTGAAGTCATGGGCGACGCCGCCTGCCAGCCGACCAACGGCTTCCATCTTGTGGGCCTCGCGGAGTTGTTCCTCGAATTCCATGGCGGTCGTAACGTCCAATCCCTGTATCGCGATGGCAATCGGCCGGCCCTCACCGTCCCGCAAGGCAGCCCCAAACAGCCGCACCCTGACCGCGGCGCCGTCCCGGTGGCGCAGGTCCATTAGCTCGCCCTCAAACGGCCGGCCCGAGATGGCTTCCGCGAACCTTCCGTCGAACGACGACCGGCTGCGCTCGCCGAACATCTCCGGTAGCCTGGAACCGCGGACCTCCGCCTCCGGCCAACCCAGTAGGGCCACAGCTGCGGGGTTCCACATCTGCACGATCCTGTCCATGCCAACTACCACGGTAGGCAGTGGCGAGCTGACAACCAAAGTCGAGAGCAGCTCCGTTGCGCGGCGCCGTTCCTCTTCCACGATCCGGATCGCTGTGACATCGCGGCCGAGACTGGCCACGCCCGTGACGCGGCCGGCCGAGTCGTGACGGGTGACGTGGCTCCAGCGAATCAGAAGCTTCTCACCGGAATGCGTCTGGATCGTGCTTTCCCGTTGGGCCTCCATGGAGATAGCACCACTGACGACGCGTTCGAAGTGAGCACGCGCCGCATCTCGCCGATCGGCCGTGGCGAAGGTATCCCACCAATCGGCACCAAGCAGTTCCCGCCGCTGCCAACCGGTCACCTTCAGCGCGAATTCGTTGATGAAATCTATGCGCGAGTCGCGGTTCACGTGAACGCCTAACAGATCCACGCCGTTGAGCAGGTCCAGGACCCTTGCCTCTGCCTCGACCACGGCCGCGAGTGCGCGCAGCCGCCCGGCATCCAGATGCCACAACAGCAGCAATGCCACTGCCTCCACCAACGCGAAGGCGGGTATGATGATGATCGACGATGGATAGGCAATGTCGAGCGTCCGAAACACGGCGAACGACACGCCCACGGAGCTGGCGATCCACGCGGCGACGTACGGCAGGCGCAGCCCGGGCCCCGTCACCAAACGGGCCGAGACGGCAACGCCAATGAGCGGCACGGCCACCACGAAGGGCAGGCTGACGAGCGGTCCCGCGCCCAGCAGGGCCGCCTCCACGTCCAGCAGGACGACTGCCGCCAGGAAGGCCCACTGACGATGGCCTGCGCTGGCCAGCATGCAGAGCACCGCTGCGAGAGGCAACCAGAAGTACGTCACAGCCGCGAGCGGCACCTGGAAGTCGCGCTCCTCGGCGTAATAGCCCCAGAGTCCTCCGACAATGCACAGCGAGCCCAGGATCAACCCGCCAATCCAAGCACGTCTGCTCACCGTCGGACCTTCAGTTGCATCTCACGGCGCTCGCCCTCTTGAAAGCGACAGCCCCTCGCGTACCTGGAATACGCCATGTTACCTAGTCGCCTGCTGCGCCCCATCCTCCAAATACCGGAGCTACCTAGTACTAGGCCCGAATCTGTGAGTTACTAATTGCTGTCTGGCGTCTCTTCCTCCGCTCATTGAACGGGGCGCCGGCCGGTCAACTGCTGCCCGATCTGTGGCCGCTGCTCATAATGGCCTTCGTCTCCATCCCGCTTGGGTTGTGGGGCTTCGGACGTGCCGAGCGCTACGCGAAGCGCACCAGGAAACTCAAAAGAGTCGGCTAGTAATGACTGCACTCAACGATGAAGCCGGCACAGAACCGGCGACACTCCCCCATTCACTCGAATCCTGGGGTTGGAACGAGACCTGGGCCGACGCGTTCGCGCCGAGCGCGGCCGCTGGACTTACGCCGGCTCGGGTCATCTCCCAGCATCGAGGCCGCTGGCTGCTGGCCGGAGAATCCGGAGAGTGGCTGGGACTTGTTACGGGCAAGTTCCGCCACGAGGCGGCGGTGGGCGATCTGCCGGCGGTCGGCGATTGGATTGGCTGCGCCATGTCGGCCGAGAACGACCAGGCTCGGCCCGGCCGCGAAGCTCGGCCCGGCCGCGAGGCTCCCCGGGGACGCGGGGAGGCGCGCAGCGGCGCCGCACGTATCGACGTCGTCCTGCCTCGACGCACTGCCCTGACCAGACGCGCAGCGGGTTCCAAGGTGACACTCCAGGTCGTGGCAGCCAACGTTGACGTGCTACTCGTGGCCACTTCCCTCAACGGCGACCTCAATCCACGCCGCCTGGAACGGTACGTGGCAATGGGTAAGGAATCGGGCGCGGAGACAGTCGTACTGCTAACCAAATCCGACCTCAGCGACGATGGCGACGCCCTCGTTGCGCAGCTTGCCGAGGAGCTGCGGGTCACGGTCGTCGCCCTCAGCGGCCGGACCGGCGAGGGGCTGAATGCCGTGTCACCATGGTTGCAGGCGGGCCGAACGCTCGCCCTCGTCGGCTCGTCCGGCGTCGGCAAGTCCACCCTGCTCAATCGGCTCGCCGGCCAGCAGCTCATGGACACAAGCGAGATTCGTGAGGACGATTCGCGAGGACGCCACACAACTACGCATCGCGAGCTCTTCCGCCTGCCGGGCGGCGCGCTCCTGCTCGACACGCCCGGCATGCGTGAGCTGGGCCTGTGGGACGCCGACGAAGGAGTGGCCGAGACCTTCGACGACCTAGTCGAGCTGGCGACTCGATGTCGTTTCGCCGACTGCTCGCATCGGGGTGAACCCGGCTGCGCGATTCAGGAGGAAGTCTCCGCCGGTCGGCTGGACGAGCAGCGCCTCGAGAGCTACCGGCAGCTGTCGCAGGAAGTCGCGGAACAGCCGTCGTCCGTGGCCGCCAAACGAGCCAAGGACCGCCGGTTCGGAAAGTCGGTCCGCACCGCCGCCGCCGAGAGCACGTCCCGCAAGGCGTTCCTGGACGGCGATTACTGACGCGGCGCCGGTTCGCGGGATGGAATAGCGGGCCTTGACCGGCCCAATGCTCCAGCGGCGGCTCGTGCCGTCCTGGGTTCTGGCTATCATTTGGGCCGCGTGCGCCAACGCCTCAGCGTCAGACATGGTGCGGGAGACTGACATGGCCGGCTTCGTGCTCACTAGCTCCAGCTTCGCCGAAGGCGGCGAAATCCCCCTCAAGCACAGCTGCGATGGTGATGACCTCTCCCCGGCACTGTCGTGGGTTGGCGCGCCAGCAGGGACCCAATCGCTGGCGCTGATCGTGGACGATCCGGACGCCCGAGGCTTCATTCACTGGGTCGTATTCGACATTCCGGGCGGGTCGGCTGGTTCATTGCCGGAAGGCGTACACCCGACGGACCTTCCCGCTCAGGGTCGCACCGATTTTGGCCGGACCGGCTACGGCGGTCCGTGTCCGCCCAACGGGACGCACCACTACCGGTTCACGCTTTGGGCGCTCTCGAGCATGCTCCATCTCAAGACCGCCCCCTCGGCCGATGAGCTCCGCTCGGTGATCGCGAACCGAATCCTCGGTGAGACGAAGCTAACGGCGACGTACACGCGTCAGAGGTAGCCTAAATCGGCAGCCGCCCCGCGCGCTTAACCTCGTCCAACCATTCCCGCTCGCGTCCGATCGTGGTCGCAGCGCCGTGGCCGGGCAGGACCTGCAACGCATCCGGCAGCCCAGCCAGACGTCCCAGCGACTCGACCATCTGCTCCTCTGAGCCGCCCGGGAAGTCGGTACGGCCCCAGCTGCCGGCGAAGAGCGTGTCGCCACTGAACAGGAGCCCGGCCGAAGTCTCAAGCAATCCAACGGAACCCTCCGTATGGCCCGGGATGTGCAAAACCTCCAGCACAATGTCTCCAAATTTGATTCGGCCGCCCTCTGCGAGCTCTACGGCAGGAATGCTCGGCGGAATGTCGAACGGGGCGGACAGAGGTTGGGGGTGAACGAGCCGGTGCCGATCGAGAGCGTGGACGGCGATCGGCGCTTCGCGTGCCCAGGCCTGGACTGCGGCGTTGTCGCCGATGTGGTCCCAGTGGCCATGGGTTGAGACGATCATCTTCAGGCGCCAGCCCCGCTCGACCAGGATGCCGGTGAGCCAGACCAGACAAGGAGTAGCCGTGTCGACTGCGATTGCCTCGCCGGACTTCGTATCGGCCAGCAGGTAGACGTTAGTGTCGACCGGCCCGACGGCTCGAGTAAGCAGTTCCACTGATCAACCCGCCTCGACCTCACCGGCGCCTTCGGCGGCGGCTTCTTCGGCCTCGAGTCGCGCCTTTAGCGAGGCAATCCCCTGCTCGGCAGCCTGCTGGAGCGGCCCCTGGACCATCGACTCAAAGGCGCCGAGCATCCCGCCCAGCGTCGCATCGGCGAGCCATGACATGCGCGTCAGCTTCGGGTTCAGCTCGGCCAGTTCGATGGACCCGGTGCCCGTGACCGATCCGCCCATCACTACGCCCGCCACCGTCGCGGCGATCCGGCTCGGTTCGTTCACCTCGGTCAGGGCGAGGTCCAGCACCACGGTCATCGGCATCATGGCGTTTGGCACCGCGACGGTGACCCGGTAGTGGCGATCGTCGATCTTCTCAACCTGAGCCTGGCCCTGGGTGTTCGAGGCGGCAGCCTTCTTGGGATTACTTATGGTTTCCCAGACACGGTCACGGGCGGCGGCGATCTCGGTCACACCGGATAGATGCACGGTTCCTCCAGGGTCCAGGTTGCGGCGCGCTCGCAGCGCTCGGTTGACACATGCTAGCGGGTCGGTAAAGCGTCGCGCGGGGGCACGACCATCCGCAAGGCTGCCGCCAAGAGGAGCAACAGTCCGACCGATCCCGGCAGGGCTGACCACAGACCAGCGTTTCCCGCGAGGAGCCACTCAGCCACCAACAGCGTGAATGTCCCGCCGATCACTGGGAAGATGGCACTGTCCCGAATCCAGAGCGTGAGGACTCCGCAGCCGAGCCACACGAACGCGAGAAACGCAAAGATGGAGCGGCCGATCTCCGTACCCATTTGCGCCCAGCCCGAGGCGCCTGTGGGCTGAATCGCGATAGCCAGAACGGCCGATCCGACCGCGAGTCCCAGCAATCCGAAACCGCCCAAGGCATGCAATATCGATTCGAGAGTCGCTGCTGTCCACACCAGAGCAGGCGGCAACGTCGGTGAAGGTCCAGCGATGGCGCGGTAGGCAGCTTCAACCGAAGGCCGACCCATGTAACTTGCGGCCTCGACCAATGCGACCGAGAGTGCGAACCACGGCACCGCGAAGGCCACGAAGATGAGTCCTCCGGCAAAGAGCACCAGGATCGACGCGATCACCAGCGCACTGAGGCTCGCATCCGCGCCTCTTAGTGCCCAGCGACGTCGGGTCAACAACGCGACGCCAAAAAGGGTCGGCGATGCCGCGAGGACAGTGGCACACGCGAGCAGCGGAACCCATGGCAGCCCCGAACCCGGGACGCGCGGAACCGCCAAAAGAACGAGCAGCACGACCGCGACAGAGCCGCCGGCGAACCCGCCGACCACGCACAGCACAAAACCGCGAACGCGAATGCCCAAGGGAAGAGCATCCCGCTGACTCGTGACCTGCACAGCCCTCTCGTCCACTTGTCCCTCCTCCCTGTCCCAACGAGTATTGCATCGCTCGCGGCTCCGACTGTGTCAGCGACGCGACACCAGACGGGCAAGGTAGTGGCTGCGGGACCGCCAGCCCCACCTTACCCTCCGCTTACACAGGCTCGGCGGCGGATCGGGCCGTGGACGTATGCTGCGGCCCATGAAGACGATCCTCGTTGTCGATGACGAGCGCAACATCGTGGAGTTGCTGCGGCTATACCTCGAGAAGGAGGGGTTTGCCGTGGTGGCCGCCGGCGATGGCGAGCAGGCCCTGGTCCAGTACGAGCGGACCGACCCGGACCTCGTAGTCCTGGATCTGATGCTGCCCAAGCTGGACGGCTTCGAAGTCTGCCGCGAGCTGCGTCGCCGCGGCGACGTGCCGATCCTGATGCTGACCGCCCGGTCCGAGGATGTGGACGCAATCGTGGGCCTGGAGCTGGGCGCGGACGATTACGTGACCAAGCCGTTCAACCCGCGAGCGCTGGTGGCCCGGGTCAAGGCCATTCTGCGTCGAACGGATGCGACGGCGAAGGGTGGCCGGCCGATCCAGGTCGGCAATCTGCGCATCGACCCCAGGCGGCGCGAGGCCAGCGTCGGCGATCGAGCGCTAGACCTACGCGCCCGCGAGTTCGACTTGCTGGCGGCGCTGGCTCGCGACCCGGGGGTCGTCCTTACCCGCGACATGCTGCTTGAGGATGTCTGGGGCACGGACTTTCCCGGCGAGACGCGGACGGTCGACGTCCATGTGGCCGAAGTGCGCAAGAAGCTGGGCGATGACGGGCCTCAGGTCGAGACGTTGCGCGGCATCGGCTATCGGCTCGTGCCCCCGCCGCGGAACTCCGGCGGCAGCAGCACCCCAGAAGCCGCGGAAGGCTAGCCGAGGGCGATGCTACCTAAAGGATTAACCGGCCGAATCGTCCTTGCATTCGCCGGTCTGGCCACAGCCATGCTCGTGGCCGTGGGCATCAGCACATTCGTCGTCCTGCGCGACCTTCATGAGAACTCTATCCAGGATTCGCTATCGCGACAGGTGGCGGCCCTCGTCGTCACAATGTCCCGGGAACCGGCAACGCAATGGGACGCCACGATCGGGGACCTCGGGGCATCGCTCGCGGACGACGGCGGTTTCGTCCTGGTACAGAACGCGGCCGGCGCAATTCGGGTCATCTCAGGTTATCCCTCCTCGCTGCAGATGCCACCGGGCCCAACCGGAACGGTCAGAACCGCAAGTGGAACCACCCGCACATCGGACGGCAAGCTCTTCGTCTACGTGGAATACAGCAAGGACGCGACACGCGCCCGAACCTTTGTCTTCGCCGTTCCGGACAGGTCGGTGCCGCAGGCATTCGGCGACCTTGCCAGAGCCCTGCTGATCGTCGTCGGCGTACTGCTGCTCGTAGGCGCCCCGATCGCGTGGCTTCTGTCTCGCTCCCTGACCGGCCCGATGCGCCGCTTGGCCCGGGCCGCCGCGGAACTGCCCAACCGGTCTGGCGAACCAAAGCCGGTGCCGATCGAGGGACCGAGCGAGGTTCGAGCTCTGACGGAGCGATTCAACGCCATGGCCCTTGAACTGGCCTCGACGCGCGCCGAAGAGACCGAGCTGCTCGCCAATCTGCGCCACGACTTGCGCACGCCGCTGACAAGCATCGCCGGCTACGCCGAGGCGATCGTCGATGGCACCGCTTCAGGCGATCGCGCCACGGCTGCCGCGAGAACCATCTCAGAGGAGGCCGAGCGACTGGAGCGGATGGTGGGCGAGTTGGGCGTGGTCGAGCGGCTGCGCCAGGGACCGGCCGCACTTCATCCCGAAGCCCTTGACGCGAGAGTGCTGCTGGCCGGTGCCGCGGCGCGTTTCGACGTGAGGGCCGCCGGCCAGGGCGTGGTCATAGAAGCTGTGGAGCCCGCTCCGGGCGATCCAATGCTCGATTTCACCGGCGATCGTCTGGCTGTCGAGCGGATCCTGCAGAACCTGCTCGAAAATGCGTTCTCGGTCCTCCCACACGGCGGGCGCATCTGGCTGCGGGCCGCACAGCTGCAGATGCCGGGCCGGTCGGCGGGGATCTCGCTGAGCGTCACCGACGATGGCCCCGGGTTTCCGCCCGGCACTTCGGAGCGAGCATTCGAGCGGTTCTTCCGCGCCGACCCTTCGCGAGCGGGCAGCGGCTCGGGTTTGGGCTTGTCCATCGTTAGAGAACTGGCCCGCGCCCACGGCGGCGAAGCTTGGGTGGAGAACGTGGCCCCGCGTGGAGCCCGTGCCACCGTCCTGCTGCCGATTGCCCCGGTTGTTCCGCCCGCTCAGAGTTAGGCCCGTTTCAGTAATCGCCAGAGCGATCCCGCGCGGATGGCCTACTTCGCCGTCGGCGTCGCCTTCTTGGCCGGAGTCGCCTTCGTCGCCGGAGCCAGCGAACGCAGGGTGGGATGGACCGGCCGATCCGGCACGGCTGCCGCGGCTCGTCGCAGTTCGCGATCGTCATAGATCCGCTTGACGATCTCGACCATCGTCAGGTAGGCGGCCACGATCCCCACCAGCAGCACCCAGAAGGCAAGCGGCAGCACACCGAAGCCAAGGAACGACCCGAGCGGGCTGAGCGGCACGATCACCGCCACCGCCAGCGCGCCAACGATCGCCAGAGCCAGCGGGCGACTGGGGCGGCTGCGCCAAAACGGGCTGATTCGCGTCCTGATCGCCAGGACCACCAGTATCTGGGTGAACAGCGATTCCACGAACCAGCCGGCGTGGAATGCCGGAGCCGCCGCCGTGCTCGACCCAAGCAGCAGGATCAGCAGGCCGAATGTGGCGTAGTCGAAGATCGAGGAGATCGGGCCGAACAGGATCATGAACCGCTCGATGGCGTGGACGTCCCAGCGCGCCGGCACACCTTCCACGTCGGCATCCACGTTGTCGGTCGGGATGGCCGTCTGCGAGGCGTCGTAGATCAGGTTATTGAGCAGGATCTGACCCGGCGTCATCGGCAGGAACGGCAGCAGCAGCGCGGCCCCGGCCATGCTCAGCATGTTGCCGAAGTTGGAGCTCGTGCCCATGCGGATGTACTTGAGGGTGTTCGCGAACGTCCGGCGGCCCTCGGTCACCCCGCGGCTGATCGCCTCCAGACTCGGTTCCAGGAGGATGATGTCCGCCGCAGACCGGGCCACGTCCGTGGCGTTGTCAACGCTGATGCCCACGTCGGCGACGTGCAACGCCGGGGCGTCGTTTATGCCGTCACCCATGTAGCCGACCACGTGCCCGGCTTCACGCACGGCCCGGATGACCTGCAGCTTCTGGTCAGGATCCACGCGGGCGAAGATCGTGGTCTGTTTGGCGCGGGCCACCAGCGCGGGATGAGTCATCTTTCGCATCTCGTCGCCGGTCAGAACACCCTCGACAGTAAGACCGACCTGTTCGGCGACGTGCCGTGCCACAAGGTCGTTGTCACCGGTGATGATCTTGAGGGCGATTCCCTGCCGGCCCAGCTCGGCGATGGTGTCTTCGATGCCCGGCTTGGGCGGATCGCTAAACAGAATCACGCCTTCGAAGGTGAGGTCACGCTCGAGGCGATCGGCATCGGTAAGGTTTGCGGTGCCCGCCGGTGACGTGCCGGCCTGGAGTTCGTCGGGTCTGAGGGCGCGCGACGCAACGGCGACCAACCTGAAGCCATCGGCCGAGGCGCCGTCCACGAGCTTCCGGAGGCGGGCGTGCTCGGAAGCGTGGATAGGACGCGCGGAGTGATCCTCCCGGACCTGACTGCAGCGGGCCACGACCGATTCGGGCGCCCCTTTTGTCACGAGGAGCGGCGGCTGGCCCTTCTGCGCCACGACAACGCTCAGCAGCCGGCGCGAGAAGTCGTAGGGCAGTTCGGCCAGCTTGGAGTAGGTACTGAGGTCCTTCGGCTTGGCAGCCCCCGCCAGGATCGCGGTATCGAGCGGGTTCACGAAGCTCGACTGGAAGTGGCTGTTGAGGTAGGCCAGCGTCAGGGCGGCTGACGCCTCATCGGCGTCGTCCTTGTCGATCCCAACGGCCTTCACCAGCTCCAACTTGCCCTGGGTCAGCGTGCCCGTCTTGTCGGTGCAGAGAACAGTCACGCTGCCAAGGTTCTGGATCGCCGGCAGCCGCTTGACCAGGACGCCATTGGCCGCCAGCGCCCGGGCGCCGCGGGTCAGGTTGAGGGTCACGATGGCCGGCAGCAACTCCGGCGTGAGGCCGACCGCCAGGGCTATCGAAAACAGCAGAGCGTCAAAGAGCGGCCTGTGCAAAGCCACGTTGATTGCGAACACCCCGACCACGAGGATCAGCGTCACCCTGGTGATCAGGAATCCAAAGGCCTTGACGCCGCGCTGGAAGTCCGTCTCGGGGGCACGCTCCAGGAGGCGGTGGGCGATGGCACCGTAGCTGGTGTGAGCCCCGATGGCAGTCACATAGGCCTTGGCGTTGCCGCTCACTACGCTCGTGCCGAAGAATGCCAGACCGTCGCGATCGTCTTCCTTGGTAGGATCGAGAGTGCCGTCTTTGACGACCTTGAGCGACGCGGCCGACTCGCCGGTCAGCGAAGATTCATCGACGTAGATGTGGTTCGACTCGAGGATACGGGCGTCCGCCGGGACGATGTCACCGGCACCCAGGACGATGAGGTCGCCGCGCACTAGCCCGACGATCGGCAGCTCTTGCTGCTTGCCATCCCGTATGACGGTGGCCTTGAGGGCCAGCCGAGCCTGGAGCGCCTCCACCGACGCTGCAGAACGAGCCTCCTGCACGAAGCCCAGTCCAGCACTCATCAGGACGATGGCCAGGATGATGCCGGCTTCCACGCGGTCGCCGACGACCATGCTCACCAGGCTGGCGGCCAGCAGGATCAGGACGAGGGGGCTCGCGAACTGCGAGATGAGGATGGACAGCGGGCCCCGACGGCCTTCCCGCCCGACTGAATTCGGTCCGTCGGCCTTGAGGCGCACGGCCGCCTCGGCCGCCTTCAAACCCGCGGACGAAGGCGCGGCCTCCGCGGGCGAAGGCGCAGCCCGCGAGGGCGAAGACGCGGCCGTGGTCTCTTTCGGGGCTGCGGAAGTCGCCATGCCAACGATCCTAGCGCGTTCCTGCGATCGCATCGTCCGGGGCGCCGCTCGCTCAATCTACGATGCGCACAGCGGTCGCGATCCCATATCCGCGGCCGATGGCGTTGTCCGGCTATCCTTCGCAAGTGAGCGACCAGATACTTCCTGCCGGACCGCCGTCCGAGATTACCCACCTCGTCCGAGAGCGCATGGAGGCCCGAGCGCGCCAAGACTGGGCCACGGCCGATACCCTCAAGGCTCAGATCGAGGCCGCCGGCTGGAAGGTCGTGGACCGCGGCAGCCGGACCAGCGTCACGCCCGCCGCGCCGCTGACCGTTGAAGTGGAGGGCGAGCTTCGATACGGTTCGGCGGCTTCGGTGCCCACACGCCTTGAGGAGCCGGCCGCGACGGCGTTCACGGTCGTGCTGCTCGCATCGGAGGAGCCGGCGAAGGTCGCCCGCCTGGTCCACGGCATTCGCGCCCATCCCCCGGGCGGAGTCCGGGTCCAGGTCGTGGTCGTGGCCAACGACCCGAACGAGGCCCAGCAGGCGGCGCTCGCAGAACTGGCGGCAAGCGGCGCCACGCCCGACTGGGAGTCCCCGGAACAACTACGCACCGCGACCCGCCTGGGCTATGCCGCGGCCTTGAACATCGGGCTGCGTCGCGTCGCGGGCGAGATCGTGGTGCTGGCGGACGGTTCCGCCTGGCCGACGGGCGACGCCCTGTCCCCTATTGCCGCCGCTCTGGCCGACACGTCGGTTGGCACCGTGGGCGGGATCGGCTTCAGCGCGGATGAACCCGGACGCCTCAACCCGGCCGCGCTGGAACTCGCCAGGGCCGGTGAGGAAGACTCGGCCGGCTCTGATGTCACGGCGCTTCAGGGCGGGTGGCTCGCCTTCCGTCGGTCGGACCTGGCAGCCCTCGGGCCGCTGGACGAGCATTTCGTGACGCCGGCGTGGCTCGATCTCTGGTGGAGTTTGCGAATTCGGTGCGGCGCCGATCCCGACTGGACCGAGACGGATTCGGATGTCGCGGCCGATCGAGACGAGGAAGCCGGCCAGACGGCTACGCCCGAACCTACGGCGCTGCCGGCTTCGGCGCCGCCCGCTCCGCCGGCGCCACGCCGCGCTCTGCTCCTGCGTTTGCCCCTTGAACACGATGAGATCACCTGGCCGCCGGATCGATCGCGCCTAAATCGCCGCAACATGTATCGAGTACTCGATCGGTTCGGCTGGAGGGAAGACCTGGCCTGACCCGGCGCGGAGCCTAGCGACAGGTGACCTGGACCGGCACCGAATCGGCCTCCGGCGGAACGCCGATCACGACTACCACGGACTGCGCCCGGTCGGCGGTGTAGTAGGGATACCAGGGGTTCTTCTGCCACTTGTCCGTGCCGACCAGCACGCCGACGCCGATAACCGCGATCAAAGCGCCGACTCCTATCACCCGAACCGCCAGCGTGGTAGCCATGGACGTTCTGGCTCCAGTCGACTGCCAGATAGAGCCGAGGGTCTGCACGTGCGTCGGCGGCAGGATCAACCCCAGCCAGCAGCCGGCGATCAGGCCGCCGATGTGGGCCATGTAGTCGATACCGGGGATCGTAAAACCCAAAACGAGGTTTATCACGATCAGGAAGCCGATCTGCGAGGCAAGGGAGCGCGACTGCTGATCGAGTATCGGGTGATGGAACCGAGTCGCCACCAGGATCATGCCGAACATCCCGAATATCGCCCCGGAGGCGCCCACGGCCTGAAGCGAATCCCCGAAGACATAGCTTCCAACCGAACCGCCGGCCGCAGCAACGATGTATACGAACAAGAACACCCAAGAGCCGTACATCCGCTCGACCAGCTGGCCGGCAAACCAAAGGGCATACATGTTGAACAGGAGATGGGGCAGGAACGTCGGGTCGTGGACCAGAGTCACGGTGAACAGGCGGTAGTACTCGCCGTGAGCTACCAGCAGCTTGTCCAGCATGAGTTGGAGTTCCAGGGGGCTGTTTAGGTACCCCTGGGCGGTGGAGTGCCCGCTCTGCATCGCCGCCAGCGACGTAACGACGGTCACGGCGATGATCAGATACGTCATCAACGGCCGCGCGGCATCGCCGCGGCTGCGCGCGAAGTACTTCCCCGCGGCGCCGGTGTTGCCAGTTTCCTTGGACAGCCAGCCCAGTCGTGACGCGATTTCGGCGCGATCCGGCTGTGGGGCGCGCCTCTCGCACTGGCGGTATGCATCCAGCGCGCTCGGCAGGTTGCCCTCGCGAACCAGCGCGGCCGCAACCTGGCGCCAGGCCCGATACGCGACGGGAGTCTCCCCCATTCCCGTGGCCGCTTCCCAGGCCTGGCGAGCCTCTTGCTCGCGGTCCAGCCGGTATAGAGCGTTGCCTGCGCCGTAGCAACCCGCGGCCGCGATATCCCGGTCCGGCACGCCGGTGACTCTGGAATACAGGGCGAGCGCCTGGTCAAAATCGCTCTGGGCCGCCAGATCGTCGGCATGCTGGAGGATGGCGATGGCGCTTGCTCGATCGAACGGCGCGCCTAAAGCCGGGTCGAACCCGGGCGGCAAGCCCATCGGCCCCTCAATGCGCAGTCCGCTGGTGGCTCTATCCATTGGTCGGACTGTACATGAAGTGCCGCCCTCCGATGTATACCTCGAGCATTAGTCGGCGGTCGGCGCCCAGCCGGATGACTCGACGGCGGACGCGAAGGCTGCGGCAGGCTCCGTTCCGGCATCCAGGCCGGCCGCGAAGGCCCCGACCACGCGCCCGAAGGATCCGTCGTCGTCGGCCGGCGCTTCTAGCACGGTGGCCCCCTCGGGCAGGGGCGGCGCGGTCGCACCGGCGGGAAGCAACAGCACCAGCCGAGCCCCGGCGAATGCCGCTCCCTCCGCGGCCGTGGCAATCGCCGCGCCCGAGAGAGCGTCCGCTATCACGATGACCCGGGCGCCGGGGAGGTACTTGAGGGCGAGGTCCACGTCGCCGGCGTCGAGGGACGGCCGCGCGCTGGGATCCTCGGGGAGCAGCCGGATTGCGACATCCTCGTAATCGGCCTCGCCGGTGTCGGTGCCTGTGCCTGTGCCGGTACCGCTGCCTGCGGCCGGGGACGAGATCGACGCCAACACCGGTGTCGGTCGCGCTGGATCGCGGAGGAGGGCGGCGTGCCCGATCCCGGCTCGACCCAGGGCCACGACCACGGCGTCGCCAGCACCGTCGTCGCCCACTTTGCCGACCAGTTCAACCTGCGCCCCACGGCCCTGCGCCGCGGCGGCGACATCCGCTGCAAGCCCGCCCGGCGCACCTCGCCCGTCCGCGGTACCGACGTACGCCGGCAGCCCCACGACAACGATCATTCGGACTCCCTTTGGCCGAAGCCGGGCAGTTCCTCGCGGATAATCTGGGTCTCGCCGAAACCGGCGGCCTCGAGATCCGGCCCTACCGCGTCGGCATCGCCGACGGCAACGATCGCCAAACGGTCTAGGTCGATGTGAGCCTGGGCCGCCGCTTGAACGTCGTCAATCGTGACCGCCTCGACGCGACTGCGATACAGCGACAGTTCGTCGTCCGGCAGGTCGTGGACGAACAGGCCGCTCAGCGCCCCCACCACCGCGGCCGGCGTCTCGAACCGCAGCGGAAACACGCCGACGAGATAGTCGCGCGCCGCCGCCAACTCGGCTGCAGTCACGGGCGTCTCGCGAATCCGCCGCAGTTCGGCCAGGGCTTCGGTAATCGCCGGCACCGTTACCGCGGTCTGGACAGCGGTGCGCACGGAAAATGGCCCGGCGCCTCGGCGCATGTCGAAGCCCGCGCCGATGCCGTAGGTGTAGCCCTTCTCCTCGCGCAGGTTCATCTGCAAGCGCGAGTTGAAGAGCCCGCCCAGGATGGCCGCCATCACTTGCACGGCGTGGAAATCTGCGACCCGACGCGGCAGGCCGACGTGGCCAATCCGCAGCTCCGTCTGGACCGCGCCCGGGTGGTGGTGGAAACGCACGATCGGCCGGTCAAGCGTGGAATGCGTCACCGGAGGCTGAGTGGCGCCCACGGCCGTACCCAGAACCCCGATGGTATCGCCGGCCAATCTGGCCAGGTCGAGACCGCCGAGGTCGCCGCCCACGATCAGGGCCGCCTGACTCGGCGCCAGCACCGATCGATGGACGGAACGCAGCTCGTCCGGGCTCAGGCCCGGAACGGTGGTTTCGTTGCCCGCAGCGGGCCGTGAGTAGGGAGAATCCTCGGAGTAGATCGTGGCCGGAAAGGCCTGGTCCACCCGCCGGCGCGGGTCCGCGCGAGCCTGCAGTAGATCGTTCAACCGCTCGTCGCGCAGCCGAGCCACGTCCGCTTCTGGGAATGCGGGGCGCTCCACGAGTTCCGCCAGCAACTCCAGCGCGGCGCCGAGGCGGGAAGCGACAACCTCCACCGACCCCACGAACGCGTCCCAGCTGGCCTCAGCGTGGAGCGTGGCGCCGAGCCGCTCCGCGGCCTCTGTCAGCTCCACTCCGGGGTAGCGCTGCGTTCCCTCGGACATCGCCCGAGCGGCCAGGATCGTGGCCCCGGCCAGATTTCCCGGTTCGTCCGAGACACCGCGCCGGACAACCAGGTTCGCAGACACGAGCGTCCGGCCCGGCACGTCCACCGCCAGGATCTGCAGGCTGGAGGGCAGCACCGTCCGCTCGAACGATGGGAACCGATATGCCCGCGGCTGACCGGGCGACGGTCGCACGGACAGGATCTCGTTGATGCTCATGCCGCGGACTCCTCGTCGCCTTCGGTGCGATCGCCTTCGCCCGGCTTCCCGGCATCGCCGGCTTCGCCGGCTTCGCCGGACTTTGGCACGTATGTCAGCACCACTCGATTATCCGGCCGC
Organism: Chloroflexota bacterium; assembly: GCA_025358515.1. Lineage (GTDB taxonomy): Bacteria > Chloroflexota > Limnocylindria > Limnocylindrales > CSP1-4 > Fen-1039. Next base: position 3,574 of record JANYJG010000019.1, on the reverse strand, counting down.
AGTACCTCGGCCACGGCAGCCTGAATGTCGGCTGCGGTCACCGCCAGGTAGCGGTCGAGCTGGCGATTGATCATGTCCGGGTCGTCCAGCAGTGTGGCGTACATGGCCAGCCGGTCGGCTCGCTCCTCGACCCGTTGCAGCGATTCCAGCTCGTAGGTCTCGATCAGGGCACGGGCCCGCAGCAGTTCGTCGTCGGTGACCGGTTCACGGCCGAGCCGCTCCAGTTCTTCCTCGAATGCCTGCTCAACGACCGCCACATCCACGCCGGGCCGGACCGTCGCCTGGCCTGCCAGAAGCGATGCGCCTCCGATTAGGCCAAGAGCGAAGAAGGAGACGTCTTGGGCGATCTTCTCGTCGCGTATCAGGCGCCGATACAGCCGGCTGCCCTTGCCACCCGCCAGGATCTGCGACGCGATTTCCAGGGCGTCGAACCGCGGATCGCCCATGCTCGGCGCGCGAAAGCCGAAGAAGTGGCGCGGCAGAGGGACACGATCCTCGACCACTTCCCGGGACTCCGCGCCCAGGGTCGCCGGCAGGCTCATGTCCGCCAGAGCAGGAATGGCCGGGTTGGCAGGAATGGACCCAAAGTAGCGTTCCACCCACGTCCTGGCCTGGGACGGATGCACGTCCCCGACGATCGCCAAGACCGCGTTGTTCGGCGCGTAGTAGGTCCGAAAGAAGGAAGCCACGTCCTCCAGGGAGGCGGCGTCCAGGTCCGCCATGGACCCGATCGTGGGATGGTGGTATGGATGCTCCACCGGGAACAGGTGCCCCTGCAACCTCTGGAACCAGTCGCCGTAAGGCCGGTTGTCGTAGCTGGAGCGCTTCTCGTTCTTGACGACGTCGCGCTGGTTGTCCAGGTTCTCCTGGTTGAGCGCGTCCAAAAGCGTGGCCATGCGGTCCGCTTCGAGCCACAGGGCGAGCTCCAACTGGTGGCTGGGAACGGTTTCAAAGTAATTGGTCCGGTCCAGCCACGTGGTGCCGTTCATGGTGCCGCCGGCCGCCTGGACGAGGGCCATGTGCTCGGCCTTGGCGACGTGACCGGAGCCCTGGAACATGACGTGCTCGAAGAGGTGAGCGAACCCGGTCTTGCCTGGGACCTCGTGCTTGGAGCCGACGTTGTACCAGATGTTCACGGCCACGACCGGCGCGAGATGGTCCTCCGAGACGATCACTCGCAAGCCGTTGGCCAGGCGTTCGTCCGTGAACCGAACGGTGGGAGCGGTCATTCAGTCGATGTCCTCCAGGCGTGGCGCGGGGCTCAGCGCAACGACGCGCCGCTCAGGGCATTGTACGGGCCGCCGCCCGGTGAGGAGTTGAGGGCCGCCGCCCGGCGAAATTCAGGGCTCCAGATCTTGACTCTGGTCGGCCAGCGGTGTTAGCCTTTCGTCTAACAGATGTTAGAGGATTGGCAGCAATGGCCGGAGTCGAGAATCTCGCCAGAAGCAATCGGGCGCGACCAGTCGGGCTGGTGCGGCCGGGTCTGAACATGGCCGAGCTACCCCGCGTCGACCTCGATCCGCGGACCGGCTACGACTTCCTCACGAGCTGCTGCAACGACTGCGGCGAGGTGGAGGACCTCCTACCGGAGGATCGCTTGTGGCTTGCAGAAACCCGAGCCGCCCTTTTCAGCGATCTCGGCGCGGACACCGTGGCCATCTCATGCGTGAGCTTCATATCGGAAATCGGCCGGATGCTGGTTGTTCGCCCGGAGATCCGTACCGCCCGCGAACTCGTGGCAGCGGTAGATGCCCTGTCGGATCAGGAGCTTCTTGAAACGCTTCTCGGCGAGCTGGTCGATTCACCGGAACTCGGGCAGATAACCCGCCACGCGCTCGACGGCGACAAGGCCGCTTTCGAGGACCTGCAGCGCCAACTCGAGCAGCACAAGGGCGTCCCGGTCCTGCTCGGATCAATCACCCAGCTCGCACCCGCCGCCCGGCGCGTCCTGCATGCCTGGCTGCCCCATTACGAGAAGATCGAAGCCCGAGTCGCTCGCATGATCGACCGCGATGTCGCGAGCCGGCGCGCCGAGGACGCCGTTGCGGACCCATTGGGCTTCGTGGAACGCGCGACCAACGGCATCCGCCTTGTCCCCGAGTCGCGGATCCGGCGCGTGGTTCTGGGTGCGAGCTACTTCGGCCGTCCGTACAACGCCATGACCAAGGTCGGCGAGGTGCAGCTCATCTGCTACCCCATCGCCGATTCGTCCCTCGAATCGGCCGGTCGGATGGCCCCGCCGGCAGCCACCGTGCGGCTCTACCGAGCCCTCGGCGACGAGACCCGCCTCAGCATTCTGCGCCTGCTCGCCGAAAAGGACCTCTACCTGACGGAACTCGCCAACGAACTCCATCTCAGCAAACCGACCATGAGCCACCACCTGGCCCAGCTCCGCGCCGCCAGCCTGGTGACGATGACCGAGCAGGGCAACCTCACCTACTACACGCTCCGTCGAGACCGCGCCAAAGATGCCGGCCCGGAGTTGACCGCCTTTCTGGCTCGCTGAACGCTAACGCGTAGGACGTTGAAATGTGGAACTTGCAACCCGACGAGCAGCTTCGAATGATCGAACGCATGCAGGCTGGACTTCGATCCGACGTCGCCTCGACGAAAGCGGCCGAGCTGGGGCATTCGGCATCTCTCGATCGCTTCCGCGGCCTGCACCTTCGCGTGGGACGGACCGTGATCGTGATCGGACGAACGCCACGCGAAGAGGACGCGCGGCATCCCGACCCGGCCCACCTGTAACCGAACCTGAGGGGTCGATTAATTGCCTCGCGCCCTGACCGGATATCTGCGCACCTTCACCGGCTTCAGTCGAAACGCCAAGCTCTTCCTGCTGACATCGGTCGCCTTCGGCGCGGCGATCAGCCTGTACTGGATCGACTTCAACCTGTACCTCGAGTCGATCGGCGTCAACAACGAGACGATCGGCTGGCTGATGGCCTTCTCTCAATTGGCGGGCGTCCTGATCGCACTGCCTGCTAGCATCCTGTCCGACCGGTTCGGCCGCCGCAAGCTGATGGCCTGCGGCATGGCCCTGGTCGCGGTGGCCTTGCTGGCGTTCCTCCCAGGGGACCGCGCTCTTCTATTCCTTGGCGTAGCCGCGCTTGGCGCCGGATCTCAGATCGTCTATGTGGTCCAAATCCCGTTCATTGCCGCGAACACGGAGCCTCATCAACGCAATGAGTACTTCTCCATCTGGCAGGCGATCGGCACGACCACGGCCCTTGTGGCAGCCCTCGCGGGAGGAGCTCTGGCGCCGGCCGCAGCAAAGGCGTTGGGCCTACACGGTGCGGCCGCGCCATACCACGTGCTGTTGGCCGGGGTCTCGGTCCTGGCGATCCTGGCCCTCGGGACGGTCTACCTTCTTCGGTCCGATCCACCGGTGATCGCTCACGCAGGCGAGGCTGTGCGAAGCCGCTTCGGGCTGTTCATCTCGGATCGGGGCCTGTTTTTGCACCTGCTGCTGCCCGGGTTCATTACCTCGCTGGGCGCAGGACAACTGATTCCGTTCCTAAATGTCTTCGTCAAGGGAAAGTTCGGCCTGGACCTCACTGCCCTCAACGCCGTC
>JANYJG010000010.1 GCA_025358515.1 Chloroflexota bacterium | reverse complement strand
GTTCAAGCCCTGGCGCACGATCGATGGAGCAACTAGTAAGCGGGACTTACCAGTTCGAGCCCAGTGACCTCGTTGTTGGCCAGTTGTTGCAGAAAGTGCAACTCCCCGATCCATCTCCTCATCATCCATGTCGTCGTCGTCGCGATCTCGCTCCCGGCTTCGATCGCTGACCGGAGGCGCGGATCAAGCGGCGCTATCTCGATGTTGAGCGACCAGGTGCTCAAGCCCAGAGTGGTTGCTATATTCACTCCAACTGGTATATTCACTGCTGCAGTGAAGAACCAACCTACAGTGAACATTATGGCTCCTCTCGCGGCTTGGGCATTGAGCGCAATCCGGGCACAGCCTGGTTTCGACGCGTCGTTTCGGGCAGACGCAGAGATCAGCATCGAGGGCAGATCACGCCCAATCGTCCTGGAGGCGAAGCGACGGGTCGACGTAGTCAATGCCCACGCCATCGTCGCGCTCGCCCGTCAAGTCCCCGCCAGCCGGGATTTCGTCCTGGTAGCGGAAACCACGAGCGCAGGTGCGCGGCAGATTCTCGAACAGAACGGCGTCGCGTACCTCGATGGGCTCGGGAACACCTCCATCCGTCTGTCCGGCCTCTTCGTCCGGACTGGTGCAGTTCGGGTTGTGAACTCGACCGCTGATCGGGCGACGACGAAAGGGCGCCTGGCCCACAAGGGGGGGCTGGTCGCGCAGGCGCTCCTCCTCCAGCCAGACCGGACGTGGAGCGTGGCTGAGATGGCCGACGAGGCCGGCGTGTCCAGCGGGCTGGCCCATCGTGTGCTCGCTCGGCTGGAGGTCGCCAGCATTCTGTCCGCGGAAGGACTCGGGCCGCGCAAGGTCCGTCGCATGACGAACGCGGCGGCTCTTCTGGACCTATGGGCCGAGGAGGAGAAGGAGCCTGGCTCTCGACTGACGGCGGCCTTCATGTTGACGCGCCCTGGGGGCAGACCCGCCGCGCTGATCTCCGAGTGTCTGGAAGGGGCCGGGATCAGCCACGCGATCACCGGGAATGCGGCCGCGGCGATCCTGGCTCCTGCGCTTACCTCTGTTCCCGTCACGGAGGTCCGAGTGACTGCCGCAATTCCCGCGGCCGACGTGCTGAAGACCATGGGGGCTCGCCAGGTCGAGGAAGGTGCCAACCTAGTAATCGTCCAGGGCGGGGACGATGCAGAGCTTCGCTTCCGCCACAAGGTCGGTGAAATCTGGGTGGCCGCGAATACCCGGATCTACCTGGATGCCCTTCGGGATCCGCGACGCGGCAAGGAGCAGGCGCAGGTCTTCCGCGAAACGGTCCTGGGCTTCTGACGGTGACCGGAGTGGGGGACTACGACCCAATCCTTACCGACCTGTGCGAGCGGATGCTCGTCACGGTGATCGGGAATGCCGGCTTCTGGGGACAGCGGCTCTACCTTGTGGGAGGTTTGGTCCCGCGTTACCTCTGCGACCCTATTCCTGACGAGGCACCGGCGCACGTCGGGTCACGAGACGTCGACCTTGCGGTTGTTCTCATGGTTGACGACCCAAGTTCAAAGTCGTACGAGACGCTCGCGAAGAACCTGTTGGATGCGGGGTTCGTTCAGGCGCCGCTCGATGAGGACCCCGACTTTCGATGGCGCAAGGATGCCGGCGGACACAGCTTGATTCTCGAGTTCATTTGCGACACAGACGAGGTCCCGGCGGGCCGCAACTTCAAGCCCCGGTCAGGGTCCGGCTCCCGTTTCCAGGCGTTCAACGTTCGCGGGGCGCATCTTGTCAGCCTCGACCACGAGCTTGTCAAGATCAAGGCCGAGAGGCTCGACGACGGCGGTGTGGCCGTGGCCGAAGTTCAGGTGGCCGGGCTGCTGCCGTTCATAGTCCTGAAGGTCTTTGCCTTCGTCGACAGACATCATTCCAAGGACGCCTACGACATGGTGTGGACACTCGCTAACCACCCGAGTGGAGCCGAGGGCGCCGGTCGCGCGATGGCCGCCAGCCCTGTGGTGGGCGATCCGCTCTGCATCGAGGCGCTCACCGTCCTGCGGGACCGGTTCGCAGAAGCCGGAAACGACGCGCCCGTGGCTTATTCGACGTTCCTCGGTGTGGCAGGAGGCCGAGAATTGTCCGCTCGGCTCCGCGTCGAAGCGGTCGAGACTGTCCGAGTTGCGCTTGAAGCCTTCGATCGAGCCCGCGAGTCTGCCAGGTGAGCGGCGCGTCGTTCGCCGAGTCGACCGTCGAGCAAGCTGCGCTAGCCTGGCTCGCGGACTCCGGCTTCGTCGTCGCCTTCGGTCCTGAGATCGCCATCGGCCAGCCCGGAGCCGAGCGCTCCGACCCCACCTACCGCGAGGTGGTCCTGGAGTGGCGTCTCCGCGAACACTGCGGCGGAGGTAATCGCCGAGCGCGCCGACGCTTCGATGCCGAATATGAGTCCTCGACTTGGGTGGGAAGCCGTGATGTGGAAGGCGACCGGGGCGCCATATTCACCAGGTCTATGAGTGGCGCCGGGCGCCAGACATGTGCTAGCGTATGCACATGCCAAACCTGGAGCGCCGAGTTCAGATTCTCCTTGACGAGCCTCGTTATCGGAGGGTAGCCGGCGAGGCGCGGCGGCGCCACGTGTCGGTCGCGACCGTTGTCCGCGATGCCATCGATCAGATGACATCCGGCGCCGACACCCGCAAAGACGCCATCGCCCGGGTTCTGGCGGCCGAGCAGATGGCTGTTCCGGCGGATCCGGCGGATCTACGTCGAGAGCTTGACGCCGGACACGGGCGGCCCGCGTGATCATCCTCGACACGACGGTGCTCGCCTACGCGGTTGGGGAGGAGCATCCTCTTCGGGAACCCTGTCGCCGTCTGCTCGCCGCACACGCCAGCGGGACCATCGAGGCGAGGACGACGGTGGAGGTGCTCCAGGAGTTCGCTCACGTCCGCGCCCGTCGGCGTACGCGCGAAGACGCGGTCAACCTCACCAGGCTCTACGTCGTCGCATTGGACCCGATCGTAACGACGGCCGCCGACCTGGACGCGGACGTGAGCGAACTCCTGGAGCACCTCCACTGTCGTCGTCGCCTCGATGG
>JANYJG010000001.1 GCA_025358515.1 Chloroflexota bacterium | reverse complement strand
GGTGGAAGCCAGAGTCCAGCCCGACGGCTCGCTCGTACCGTTGGGCCACAAGCGGACCGATGCTGTGGTGGCGGTCGTACCGGTGAGGCGGGCCCGGATCCAGTACGAGGTCGTCGTCGAGTGGGTCACTCCGGTCACGGTGGCCGTGCCGATGGTGGTGGTCGTGCCCGCCGCGTCGCGCACGAACGTTAGGCTGATGGTCGAGTTCGTGTTGAAGACCGCAGCCACCCTATACCAGTTGTTGGCATCCTGGCGCCGCAGATAGAAGCCGTCGGTGGTGCGGCCGCCCGAGGCGATCTGGTCCACCCGGACTCCGACAAACAGCTCGGTGTTGGCACCCGTTGCGCTCGCCAGATAGGCGTTCTTGGTCGCACTCTTGGTGAGGGCGACGACGCCCGCCGAGCCGTTGACCGAGAAGGTCGAGTCGGTGCCGGTCCAGGCGCCGCCGGCGTCGGCGGTGCCCCAGCCGCCCGAGACCGTCCGGCCGAAGCGGTCGGCGGCTACGACCGTCGGGCCGGTCGCAGGAGTTGTGACGGTGGCTGCGGCCGACTGGGCCGAGGCGTTGGCCGCTGCATCGATCGCGGCGATCGTGTAGGAGTAGGCGAGCACAGGGGCCGTGGTCCGGTCGATGAAGCTCGTGACCGTCCCGGACACGAGCCCGACGAGCGAGCCGCCGCGGTAGATCAGATAGCCGGTTACGCCGACGTTGTCGGTCGAGGCGGTCCAGGTGAGGGTGACCTGGTCGGCGGCCTGCGCCGTCGCGGCGGGATTCGCCGGAACGGACGGCGCACTCGTGTCGGACGTGGGCGTAACCACCACGCTCGTGCGGTTGCCGTTTAGGTCGTAGTTGTAGGTGGCGGCGGAGCCAGCGGTCGTGGTCGAGGCGAGTTCGTTGGCGTTGTCATAGGCGTAGGTCGTCGTGGCGCCGGCGCTTACGCGGCTCGTGCGGTTGCCGACCGCGTCGTAGCCGAAGGTTTCGGCAGGCGTCTCCGGATACGTCGTCCCGGTCACGCGGCCGAGGTTGTCATAGGTGTAGTTGGTCGTGCCGTCGGGACTCGTCTCAGAGGTTCGCTGGCCCTCGCCGTTGAACGCGTAGCCAAAGCTTGCGAGAGCGCTGCCTGAGCGCGTGTAGGCGAGACTCGTCACGCGGCCGGCCCGATTGATCGAATACGAGGCCGCGATCGTGTTGGGGTAGGTGACGGTCGATGGCTGACCGGCATCGTCATAGGCATAGGCCGTGGTCCGGCTGGACCAGTCGGTCACGCTCGCTAGAGCGTTGGTCGGCGTGTAGGTGTAGCTGACTGTCTTGCCACCGGCGGTCACCGAGGCCCGGTTGCCGACAGTGTCGTACGTGTAGGCGACAGCACCTGAGCCCGGCTGGCTGACCTGCGTCACGCGGCCGAGGTGGTCGTAAGTCCAGGTCGTGGTGCCGTGGCCGTCGACCATCGTGAGCGTTCGGCCCGCAGGATCGTAGGTGTAGGCGACGGAGCCGCCGCTGCTGTAGGAGGCGCCGCTCAGGCGACTGGCGTCGTCGAAGGTGTAGGTGGTGATCGTGCCGTTAGCATCGGTCCGGCGCGTCTGATTGCCGTTGGCGTCGTAGCCGTAGCTCGTCGCGTGGCTCAAGGCGTCTGTGGCGGAGGTCACTCGGTTCACCGGGTCGTAGGCCGCGGACGTCGTCTTGCTGCGAGCGTCGGTGACGCTGGTTCGGTTGCCGTTGGCGTCGTACGCGTAGGACGTCACGCCGGTGGCCGCGTCGGTGACGCTCACGAGGCGGTTGGCCCGGTCGTACGCATAGCTCGTGGGGTGGTGATCGGGGTCCGTGGTGGAGGCGGCGTTGCCGTCCGCGTCGTAGGTCGTGGATGTGACCAGGGCGAGTCCGCCCGGATCGAGAGTCACGGAGGTCCGCCGGTTCGCGCCATCGAAGACCGAGTCCGCGCTCGTGGCCAGAGGATCGGTCGCACGGGTCGCGTTGCCGTCCTTGTCGAGGGTGGCCGTGGCCGTCTTGCCTCGGGCGTCGGTGGTGCTCACGAGACGGCTCGCGGCATCGTAGGCGTATCTGGTGGCGTGGCCGTTCGCGTCGAGAACGCTCGTCTTGTTGCCCGTCGCGTCGTAGTCCGTGAGCGTGGAATATGTGGGAACCACGTCGTCGAAGACGACCAGGGCGCCGGACGCGGTGGACCCTAGCGCGAGGTACAGGTACGCAGCGCCGGCGGGCGCGGCCGTGGGCACAAGGGAGACGGGCAAGAAGCCGGCTGTGGAGACGGCTACGTCGATGTTGCCCGAGCTGATGGTGCCGTGGTCAGCCGCCCGCCAGGCATACGAGAGACGCGCGGTCTGGCCGGCAGCCGTGGCCATGGCGTAGGCCGTGATGCCATACGTCGAGCCCGCGACGACCGGGATCTCGCGGCCGTAGGTGTCGGTCTGATCGACCTTGGCCGCCTTGGTACCTGTCAGAACGGGGGTCGTGGCGATGATGCCATTCGGGTCGGTGACACTTTTCTGCTCGCCGTCGAGCGAATACGCATAGGCGACGCTGTGGCTGAGTGGATCGGTCACCGACGTCTTGCGGTCGTCCGCGTCGTAGGTGTAGGTGGCCAGCTTGCCGCGGGCGTCGTAGCTCGAAAGGAGGCGCCCGCCGGCGTCGTAGCTCGTGGTGACGGTGTCCCCCGCTGCGTCGGTTGCCGTCGCTAGGTAGCCGTT
>JANYJG010000187.1 GCA_025358515.1 Chloroflexota bacterium | reverse complement strand
GGCGCTGTACGGAAAGTGGATCGCCACTACGACTACTACGATCGCGGCTGCCGGAACCTACACCTGGACAACGGCGGCGTTCAGGACACAGGCGGCAGCCGAATCGCTGTACGGGTATGCGTACTATGGGCTTGCCCCGATTCGACGGACAGATTCGCTAAGCCGCCTCGGGTTGCTTGAGCCGCTTCTCCTCATACTCGGCAGGCGTGAGGTTGCCGAGCGTCGAGTGTAGCCGGCTGCGGTTGTAGAAGACCTCGATGAACTCGAAGATGGCCGCCCGAGCCGAGGCTCGAGTCGGGAATGTGGAGCGGTACACGAGCTCCTCTTTGAGCGTGGCAAAGAAGCTCTCGGCGACGGCGTTGTCCCAGCACTGGCGAGGCCGGGAGACCGACTGAAGGGCCTTGTTCGCCTTCAAGAGTTTGCGGAAATCCCCGGACGTATATTGCGACCCGCGATCGGAATGGAACGTGAAGCCGGCTCCCGGACGACGGGCCTTGATCGCCATCGCGAGTGCGTCGCAGACCAGCGAGGCCCGCATATGGTCGGCCATCGAAAAGCCCACGACCCGCCGGCTCGCGAGATCGATGCAGCTCGCCAGATACAGCCAGCCCTCGTGCGTACGGATGTAGGTGATGTCGCCGATGTAGACCCGATCGAGATCGACCTTCGCCGGATCGAAGGCCCGGCCCAGGCGGTCGACCATGACGCTGTTCGCCTCCGGATCTGGAATGGTGGTCCTGATCTTTCGCCGGCGATGACGTCCGGCGAGGCCACGCAGCCCCATGAGGCGCGCGACGCGCTTGCGGCCTACGCCATCTCCCTCGCGGGCGAGGGCGGCGGTGATCCTCGGTGCGCCGTATGTGGCGCGACTCCCGGCGTGGATCTCGACGATCTTGGCCTCGAGCTTTGCGTCCTCGATGGCGCGCGGCCCCGGGCAATGGTGGTGCCAGCCATAGAAGGCGGAGCGAGAGACCTCCATCAGAGCGCAGGCGGATGCCACGTTGCGCTCTGCGACCTTCTCCGCCTCGATGAACGGGTAGACGCTCATCGGGTCTCGCGGGCGAAGAAACTCGCGGCTCGTTTCAGAAGATCACGCTCCTCGCGCAGAATCCGGTTCTCCTTGCGGAGGCGGGCCAACTCCTCGCGCTCGGCGCTCGTCAGACCTGCCCGGTGGCCGGCGTCGGTCTCGGCCTGGGCGATCCAGCGGCGGACCGCAGTCTCGGATAGATCGAGGTCTTTGGCCACCGCGCCGACCGAACGCTCGCCGCTGCGGCAGAGCTCGACGACCTGGGCCTTGTACTCATCGGGGAACGACCGTCTGGGTCGTCGCTGCTGTTCCATGACCACCATGATGAACATCCTTTCTCAGGCCTGTTCGGCCTATGTCAGATGTCCGTCAAACCGGGGCAATGCCACTGCACAGCGGCGATCTCGTCCGCCGTGTAGACCGACAGATCGGTGCTCTTGGGGAAGTAGTCGCGCAGCAGTCCGTTGGTGTTCTCGTTGCTCGGTCGCTGCCAGGGTGAGTGCGCGTCGCAGAAGTAGACCTCGGTCGTGCCCAGGGCCGCGGCGATCTCGGCGTGGCGAGCCATCTCGGTGCCCTGGTCCCAGGTGAGCGTCCGCCGTAGATGTGCTGGCAGGCGGGCGAGGGCGGCCACGACGGTGTCTCGTACTGTTGCCGAGTCGTGTCGGACACCAGGCAGGTGCCCAAGGATCGTGTGGCGTGTCACCCTCTCGACCATCGTCACGATCGCTGAGGCATTGGCTGCGCCCACGAGCAGGTCGCCTTCCCAGTGACCGGGCTGCACGCGCTCGAGCGCCGCTGCCGGACGATCGACGATAAGGGTCATGCCGAGGACCGGGCCGGAGCGTCGCGCCTGGGCGTGCCGGCGTGGCAGGCGCTGACGACGGCGATGGTGCAGGACCCGGCCGGGAAGCTCGCGTGGCAGGCCCCCGAGATCGGGTCGATACACGGCCTGGTAGATCGTCTCGGTGCACAGCCAGCGATCCGGATCGTCGGGGAACTCGCTGCGCAGCTTCCGAGAGATCTGCTCAGGGCTCCAGCGCGCCATGAGCTTGGCGACCACCCAGTCGCGTAACTCGGCGTCGCGGGCCATGCGGCTGGGCCGGTGGGGATGGCGACGGAGCAGCGCACGCAGGTGGGCCTCGAACGGCCGGTAGCGGCCAGCAGCATCCGCACCGCGGGCGAGCTCGCGGCAGATCGTCGAGGTCGAGCGGCCCATCAGGGCGGCGATCTCGCGCATCGTGCGCTTCTCAGAACGCAGGTCGGCCAGGCGGACCCGCTCGTCTTCGGATAGGTAGCGCGGTGAGTACCGCTTCTCGGGTTTGGGGCTGACGTTGATCACGGGAGGAAAGATGAGCACCCGGCCGCGTCTTAGTCTGCGTCGCCCGTTACGCCATTCGATACCGGTGCGGCGATGGATCCCGACGATTTGGCAAGCCTGCCCCGAAGGGTCTCCCTCGGCGATCAGCTTTGCGAACGCCTCACGTCTGGCGTAATCCGGCTGAGGTCCTCGACGACCCATCGCAACTCCCCAATCTTGTGGGTGTTGCGACGTTCACCAGAATCCGCCTGATCAGCTCTGGGGAGATTCCGCTGATCGCCGACACGGTCCAGGAGACGGTCACCAGATTGGAGGCCGAAGCGCTCGAGGTAGGGCCCGAGGGAACGGTCGGAGCCGTCGTGTCGGACGTGGGCG
>JANYJG010000168.1 GCA_025358515.1 Chloroflexota bacterium | reverse complement strand
ATGAGCAGGTCCGGCACGACGCCGAACGGGAGCCCGTCCTCGCCCTTGTACTGCATCATGTTCGCGCGGGCCGCGAGGTAGTTGTCGAACGTCAGCGGCGAGCCGGTGAAGTAATTCGACTGGAGCGAGCCTGCGGCGATCTGTCCGGCGTACAGGTCGATCGGGTGCGACGCAGAGAAGAAGTTCTGCGCGTCGTAGCAAGCGGTCGTCTGGCCGTTCAGCATGAGCTGAGTAATGAGAACGTCCGGGAACTTCGTCGCCGCGCGGCCAAGGTCGCGCATCGGAAAGTCGAAGATACCGTACGAGTCGTCGAGGATCTTGTTTCGGTCGATCTCGATCGTGCGCTCGAAGTCTCGGTTCGGGACCGAGAAGGCGTACGTGCCAACCGAGGTCATCTCTCGCTCGCCAGCGGCGCCGGCAGGGCCAGCGACGCCGAGCGGGTTGCTCGTGCCCCACTCGCGGAGCTGCATGACGCGGGATGCCCACGCGTACGTCTCCTGCTCGGAGGTCGAAGTCTTCTTGGTGCAGAAGTTCGGCCACCAGGGCTTGGTGCTCTGGTATCCGGACTGGAAGAGGAGATTCCAGTTGTTGAAGAGCCAGATCAGGTTGGTGGGCGTGATTTGCATCGACGGACTCCGGCCCACACGCGACGCGGTCCGAGCGATCTCGGGCCGCCTCGGGTGGAGGCGAGTGGGTGGGTGACGAGTTGCGTTGGGTGCGCGCCTCGCGGCGTGCGGTGAGTGGTGGCGCGCCTACGCGGCGCGCCGGTTGGTCAGCGGTTGGAAATCGAGACGTTCAGCGTCGAGATGTCCGCGGCGTTGATCGTGCCCGCCGCGATCTGCGCCTGGAAGACGACAGACGCCGTGCCGACCAGGCCGGGGGTCATCGTCGAGGCGCTGTAGATGACCGTCGAAGCGGTCGTGTTCGGAGTCGTGCGGTTGTACGAGACGCGGGACTTGGTGGCGCTCAGGAGCGGCACGTTTGTAAGCGTCACCGTGCCGGCCACGAGGGTCGCGGCCTGCGTGACTTCCTCCGGGTACATATTGCAAGCGGTCGTGTCGACCGTGACGGCGCCGGAGGTCGCACAGAACCACCGGGTGCTGCCGTACAGCGTGCCTTTGTTCACCGCGACTTCGACGGCCGGGGGCAGCGAGGCGCCAGACAACCAATCGAACGCTCGCGTGAACACGAACTTTGCGCTCGCGCCGCCGAGCGACGTGATGACGTATAGGCCGTTGTCCGCCGCTGCCGCGCCGGTCGTCAGGAGCACTCGGTCGCCGGCCGCGCAGGTGATGCCGTCGATCGCCGCGAGGGCGCCGTTCGCGTTCGCCGTCAGGACTCCGCCCGCTGCGGTGTAGGCCGCGAGAGCAACTGCGGTCGCGTAGTCGGCCTCATGCACGACGTCGAGGAGCGGCGTCAGGGGCTCGCCGTACGCCGACGAGCTGCCCGTGATGCCCATGAGGACCCACACGCCGGTGGGCTGCGAGAACGGCGGGGTGCCGCTGTCCACCGCGACCACGACGCCAGCGCGCGAGCGGGCGCCGCCGCCGTTCGTGAGGCCGACGGTGTTGTCATCGATGATGAAGCAATCCTGCCCGACCGCCGTGGCGGCGATGGCGTCGACGCCCGTGCCGACGTTCATCAGGTAAACGCCCTGGCGCGGCACCATCGTGATGCCGCCGGCGGTGTTGCCTGAGTAAGTGTTGTCGTACGTGCGCTCTGCCACGCCGAGGCAGACGAGGCCGGTGGCGGACTGTCCCTGCACGAGGAAGCCGGAGTTCGCGCCGGTCGTGGCGAGGCACACGATGGCGCCCGACCAGATCTTCGCCGCCGCGGCGATGCCCATCGGCAGGTTGGTCGGGAAGCTCGGGATCGCGTCCTGGCCGAGCTTAGGCGTTTTGCGTTCAATGATGAGTGCACTCATTTGTCAGCTCCGGCCGCCACTCGGAGAGGCGCGAGCGCATCGGCTCGAGCCCCTCCGACTGCCGGCGAGGTGGTGGTTTTTGATCTAGTGGTCTTTGGCGAGGCCGGGAGCGTCAGTGCTCGGTGCCGTCTTTCGTGAAGTCGGCGAGCGTAAGGAGCTGCGTGCCCCGGGTGCGCTGGAGCAGTTCGAACGCGCCCGATCGCTTCGCGATCTGCACCTGATCGTGCGTGAGCGAGAGCTTGCCGACCTTGATCGACGTGCTGCCCGCGACCTCGTCCTCCCCGTACCCGCCGCCCATTTCCCTGATCTTGGGAAGGCGCGAGAGGTAGCCCTTGAGTTGGGCGATCGTCATGTGCTCTGCGACGAACCGGAGATCCTTGCGGATCGCCGGCGTGGCGAAGCCGGTCTCGATCTTCTTTTCGATGAGCGAGTTCTTCGCGGCGCGCACGGTGCGGGACTTCTGCTCCTGCACCTCGCGGGAAAGCTCGACTACGCGCTGCGAGAGCGACGCGATGCTCCCGCGGCGATCCGACTTGACGCACTTCTTAGCCGGAACGGCCGGGCCCTTGCCCTTGCCGGTCTTCTTGGCAGGGACGGCAGGTCCTGGGGCAGGGTCGCCGCCGTCGTCATCCGAGTCAGAATCGTCGGAGTCGTCAGCGTCGTCGGACTCGTCGGACTCGTCCATCTCGTCGGCTTCGTCGGCCTCGTCGGCTTCGTCGAGCTCGTCGGCCTCGTCAGCCTCGTCCATCTCGTCGGCTTCGTCGAGGCCCTCGGCCTCGTCGAGCTCGTCGACGGCGATGTCCTTCTTCTGGTT
>JANYJG010000161.1 GCA_025358515.1 Chloroflexota bacterium | reverse complement strand
GTGGGCCCTAGAGCCACTAGACCTGTGGCGGTCTGGCCCACGATGGTCAGGTTGCCTGTGACCGCGGTGGCGTTGGTCGGTACGGCAACGGTTGTACCGCCCCCGACGTAGCGGGCTCCCCCGACGTGGAAGGTCCGCACGATGCCGGCCTTGAAGACACCCGTCAGACCCATGTTGACGACAACCCCGATGGTCGGTCGGGTGTCGAGAACCCGGGCCGGAGCCAGGGCGTGGTATGTGCTCGCGGCGGGAGCCACGACGATGCCGGTTTGGGCACCGGCGATGGACGCCGTGACGGTGTCGGTGGCCGTGACCGACCGGGTGCCGAGGGTCTTGAGGGTGACGCTAAAGGTGTGGCTGCCCTTGTCGGCCAGGGTGAAGGTGTAGTTGGCGGGTAGGACGGCGGCCGGGTCGGTGCTGGTGAAGTGGACGGTGCCGCGATAGCCGCTCTGCGTCGTTCCGACTCCATCGATGGCTCGCACGGTCAGCGGGAACGCGACGTTGGCGCGCTGGGCTGTGGCCGCAGTCACCGCCAGTCTGCTGATGGAAGTGGGCACTACGGCGTTCGACGAAAGAGAGGCTGGACCGGTGCCGAAACTACTCCTCGCCTGAGCCACGAAGCTGTAGCTAACACCGTTGGTAAGGCCGCCAACAGTGCAGCTGAGGGCCGGGGCGTTCACAGTGCAGATTTTGGCACCTGGCGAACTGGTCGCGATGTAGCTCGTGATCGGTGAACTACCCGCTGATGTTGGCGTAATCCACGAAACGAGGGCGGTCGTGTTGCCGGCCGTGGCGTACGCGTTGGTTGGAGCGCCGGGCAGCACACCGACCGTGAACGTACGGCTAGCGGAGGTGTTAAGGACATGGTCCTGGGCGTCCAGGACCGAGACATGCCAGTAGTACCTGCCAAGGCTGTACAGGCCCTGGGGAGACCAGGACGTCATCGGTGTGTTCTGGCTCTCGAAAAGAGAGGAGAAGTCGGAGGTGGTGCTGGACTGGAACTGATATCTGGTGCCACTCTGGATCGTGGTCCATTGGAACAGCAGGTTCGAAACGCCCATGAGGGCGAGATCGTTTGGTGCGATCAAGCTCGGCGCAGCCGGACGAAGGGTGAACACGCGACCGTCCGACCAGGGTCCCGGGAGGTTGATCACATCGCGCCGCTGGACGCGCCAGGCGTAGGCGCCGGCAGGCAGACTGGACGTCGGCGCCCAGGCGGCGATCGGCGTGGTCATGCTGAGGACCAGATGGGCAGGCGAGAAGTTGAGGTCGCCGCCGCTGTACAACTCAACCGTGTAGAGCGCGGCCCAGTTCTGGGGCGCCCATTGGAGATAGGGCACACCGCTGACGGTCGCCCCAATGGCGGGTGAAAGCAGCGCGATCTGCGGGGAGGCTTTGGTCACAGGAGGCTGTGGCTGGCTCATTGTGAGCGGATTACTGGAACCGTCGAGTGCCTGGACACGCCAGTACAGTGGTCCTTCCGGATAGGTCCGCTGCCAGGGGGTGAACTGCGTCTGATCGACGCGAATGTTGTTATCCAAGATGGAGGACGCGTTGAAGTCGGCCGCGGTGGCGGCCGTGAAGTAGTACTCCATCGCCTCTTGCGTAACTTTGCTTGAATTCGCGCCGGCCGCCGGGTACGTGGTCTTCTGACTTGTGCCGATATAGTCGCTCCAGTTAAACGTGACCTGGTCGGCGATCCTGGTGGCCGGAATGGCCGGATTCATGGCCGTTGTCGTTGTCAGGCCGGTAACCGGAGGCGAAATCTTCTTGTAGGCGCTGGCGTTGTTCAGGCCGGCATTAGTGTCCGGCCCGGGGCCGCAGTGCTGCCTCCCCAGATCCAAACACGGCCTCACGAACCAGTAGTAGGACTCGCCGGCCTGGCTGTCCAACCACGACTCACGCGGGGTCAACGTGGTCTGCACCGTCAGGTAGATACGGTAGATGGAGGTGAAGTTGGCATCATTGGCGACGTAGACCTCATACGCGCCGGCCTGCGGGTCCGGGTTCCACGACATCCTCTGAGTGTCGCCGAGCGTTGGCGTGCAGCGCCCAATGGCAGGGTTCGTCGGGGTGGTGCACTCCGGGGTGATGTAGGCGCTCCAAGGCACGATCCAGTCGCCGTGGGAGGGATTCATTCCGACGCTAAACGACCGCCAAGAGCTGATGCTCAAAGGAGTAGTGGTGGAGCTGCTGTTGAAGGCCTTCACTCTCCAGCCGTATGTGCCGGCGGCAAGGGGCGCGTTCGTGTACGTGTAGGCCGCATACGGGAGGGGTATACCGCCACTGAGCGAAAAATAGGCGTAATCGTTTCCGTATTCGACCTGGTAGTACGTGGCGCCGGTGTAGGGCTTCCAACTCATTGATGGCATGCGGTTCGCGGCGGCTCCAATCGACGGAGTCAGCTGCGCAAGCGACAAATCCCCAATAGGGCTGACGATCGAGAACGTCCACCAGCCGGCCTGGTCCGGTACGAGGCCCCAGTGGCCGGCGCCATCCAACGCCTGAACGTACCACGAGAACGGTCCATCGGACGGGATCAGAGGCGACGTCGGCGTGTAGGACGTGGCGAACGTCTGGTCCACCTTCACCGGTGTACCATCGTGTCTATTGATCGTGACGAGATACTGACTCGTGCCCGATACCGCTGACCAGGTCAGTGTCGGGACCTGAACGCTGGCGCCCTTCGGCGGGCTGGACGGATTCGGCATCGCCGGCAGGTAGATGAAGCGCTGGGTATCGGCCGACGAAGTGTTGTCCCACAGACCGAGAACGCCCTTGGTGGCATCTATGCCGCGAACGCGCCAGTAGTAGGTGGTACCCGCGTTCAGACTCAGCGGCATCCCGCAACCGTTTGGTTCGCCGCCAGTTTGCACGCCGGAGTAGGGCGTGAAGGTCGTGTGGTTGGTGTAGCAGGTCCAAAATGTGCCGGGGCTGAAGTTGAGATCGTCGCCGACGTTTAGCTCGTAGTGGGAGGCGTGGTCGACCCAACCCGCGCCGCTGGGGCCGGCTGGCGTCCAGCTGAGTTCAAGGTTGGAAACGATCGGCGTGGCCACAATCCCACCGGCCCAGTGGGGGCTGTACGTCACCGGTCGCGCCGGCCAGGACCGGGTGAAGTAGCGCCCGTCCGGCGACCAAGGGCCAAGGTTGGTGGCACTTCCGGCCGCACGGGCCCGAACGCGCCAGAAGTAGGATGTATTCAGGAGAGTCGGATAAGGGGCATAGCGCGTGCTGTCGACAATTTGATCCACAACGGTGTTGTTCTGCCAGTCGCCGTTGGGGCTGACTTGGATTTGGTATGTCGCCGCTCCCGGAACCGGATCCCAGGAGAACACGACCTCGGTCACGCCTGCCGCGCCGTTTAGGGGCGACTCCAGCTGCGGCACGGCCGGCCAGCTGACCTGGTAGCTCCAGCCCGCCGACCACGGCGTGACTTGCGAGGAGAAGTTGGCCTGGACACGCCACCACCACGACTGCCCAATCCCGTCGCTGCGGGTGAAGGCCTGGGTGTCGGTCAAGGCGTAGGCGGTGTTGGGGGTCGTGTACGCAATGGCGCCAACGAAAGTGGACGAGGTGGCCACCTGAACCGTATAGGAGGTGGCGCCGGCAACGGGCTGCCAGGCAAACAGAACGGGGTTCGTGGGAAATATCAGCGTTTGGCCGTTGGCCGGAGCAACAAGAACGGGCGCCCCCGTGCTCGTCTTGGTGAAGGATGCCTGGGCGTACGGTCCGGCGGTGCTGTCGGCGGCGAGGCCCATGACGCGCCAGTACCAGGTCTGGACCGGCAGCTGATCGGCGGGCGCGTAGTGGAGCGAGACAGTATCGACCTGGTATGGAATCGAGGTGAAGCCGGCCGATGGCGAAATCAGGACGCGGTACTTGACCGCGCCGCCGACTGCGTTCCAGCTGAATACGGGATTGGAGCCGGAGACACTCGATCCGTTGGTAGGACTGACGACCGTCGGAGCAGGCATCGACACAGCCGCCTGGGCGGGCGCGGGTGCCGCGGCTCCGAGGATGGACACGACGAAACCCAAAACAAGGGCTATTGAGGACAACCGGCGCATTTGCTTTCCCTCCAGGTCGAGCCACGTGGGCGCGCTTGGCGCAAACCCGACCTAGATCTTACACGTCTGATTGAGCCCGACCGTGGCCCAAAAGGCCCACTGGCCGCGCGAAATCCCTCATGGGCCTGCTCCGGCAACATTTCTGCGCGTGGCAAAGCCGCCATCAAGGAAAGTGGCGCGCGGCTGCACCGGGCCTGCAACGGACACGCAGAAGCGAGGCGCGGTACGCTGTCCCGAATCCAACTCAGCGGTGAATCCGGCGGAGGGAGAGCGATGCGCATCGTCTGTCTGGCGGGCGGCGTCGGCGGCGCGAAGCTGGCTGAAGGGCTACAGCAGCAACTTGAGCCGGGCGAGCTGACGGTCATCGTCAACACCGGCGACGACCTGGAACTCCACTCCCTGCTCATCTGTCCGGATCTGGACACGGTCCTGTACACGCTGGCGGGCATCGCAAACCCGGCCCAAGGCTGGGGAGTCGATGACGAATCCTGGCGGGTCATGGACCAGCTGGCGCTGCTGGGCGAGGACACGTGGTTCCGACTGGGCGACCGGGATATTGCCACGCACCTGTTCCGGACCGAACGGATCCGCCGCGGCGAGCGACTGACGGACATCAGCCTGGCCATCGCCGCTGCTCTTGGGGTGCCTTCGAACGTGCTGCCGATGGCCGACGAGCCGGTTCGCACCAGAGTCAGGACGGATGGCGGCTGGCTCGATTTCCAGGACTATTTCGTGAGGCTGCGCCAGCTGCCCGAGGTACGCGAGGTTCGCTACGAAGGCGCCGACAAGTCGACCGTGACCGAGGAGGTCCGAGGCGCACTCAACGACGCCGATGCGATCATGCTGGCGCCCTCCAACCCCATTGTTTCGATTGGGCCCATCCTGGCCGTCCCGGGGCTGGTCGCCGAAGTCGCAGCCGCTCGAGCGAGGGGCGTTGCGGTGCTCGCCTTGTCTGGAATCGTGGGCGGCAAGGCATTGCGCGGTCCGGCTGACAGGATGATGTCCAGCCTGGGCCATGAGCCCAGCGCGCTCGGCGTGGCCCGGCGATACGCCGCCCTCGGTCTCATCGACAAGTTCGTCCTGGACACCCAGGACGCGGCCCTCGAGGGTGCCATCAGCGCCCTGGGAATCGGAACCGTGGTGACGAACACAGTCATGGCGGATTCGTCCTCTCGAGCCAACGTCGCCATGCGAATGCTGGCGGCGGCCCTGGAAGTGCGGACCGCCGCGGGCCCGGGGCAGGACGGGTGAGCGTCGAGGGTCTCTCGCACACCGTGGTCATCGTGCCGGTTCGCTCACTCAGCGGTGCCAAGTCGCGGCTGGGTGAGCCTCTGGATGCCGAAGAGCGCGCGGACCTCGTAATGGCGCTGCTCCGCCAGACCGTAGGGGCAGCCCTGGCTGCCGGACGAGTGGCCCGCGTGGTCGTCGTGTCGATGGATCGTGAGCTGCTGGACAGCGCTCGTGACATGGGTGCGGCGACGCTGCTGCAGCGGACAAGCGGGCTCAACGAAGGACTCGACGAAGCTCGCTCGGCGGCCGGCGCGAAGGCCACGGCGATCGTCGTTCTGCCGGCCGATCTGCCCGGCGTCGCCGCTTCAGCGATCGATCGTCTGGCTGAGGCGGCCGAGCGTGCCGCGGCCGCGGTTCCCGAGCGGCCGGTGGTTGTGCTCGTCCCCGACCGGCACGGCAGCGGCACGAATGCCCTGCTCGTCATGCCCCCAGACGCCATCACATTCCGTTTCGGCGAGGGCAGTCGCGAGGCCCATCGGGCGGCGGCGACAATCGCGGGTGCGACGTACCTGGAGCTGGACGGGCCGCTCTCATTCGACGTGGACACAGCCGAGGATCTGCTCGAGGCCGATATGCTCGGGCTGGGCCATGAGGCCGGACGATGACCGAGACAGGCAGCGCCGGCAGCCTGCAGGTCATTGCCCTCGACGGTATCCCGGAGGTCCGACCCGGCGACGATCTGGCGTCGATGCTGGTGGCCGCCCTACAAGCAAACCCCGAAACGCAGCCGCTTCGCGAAGACGACGTCCTGGTGGTGACCCAGAAGGTCGTATCCAAGGCGGAGGGCGCCCTGGTCGACTTGACCGCCATCGAGCCTCGTCCCGAGCTCGTTGCCTTCGCCGAACGCTGGGATCGCGACGCCCGCCAGCTCGAGGTCGTCGTGCGTGAGGCGCGGCGTGTGGTGCGCATGGAGCGAGGGGTGCTCATCACCGAAACCAGGCAAGGCTTCATCTGCGCCAATGGCGGCGTCGACGCCTCCAACATGGGTCCGGAGAGCGGCAACGTTGTGACGCTTCTGCCCGTCGATCCGGATGCTTCGGCGGCCCGCATTCGCGCCGCCGTCAGATTGGCTTTCGGCGTAGACGTGCCGGTTATCGTCTCGGACAGTTTCGGCCGTCCCTGGCGCTGGGGCATCACAGACGTCGCCATCGGCGTGAGCGGCATGCTGCCGTTGGACGACATGCGCGGGACACCGGACGCAGACGGCAGAATCATGCGCAGCACAGTCCGAGCAACCGCCGACGAGATCGCCTCGGCCGCGGAACTGGCCCTTGGTAAGACCGGCCGCCGGCCCGCGGCCATCGTCCGTGGGGCCAACCCCACGCGCGGCGAAGGACGCATCGCCGATTCTCTGATGCCTCGCGAGTTCGACCTCTTCCCGTGAAGGTTGCGGCCGAGGGGCCAGACGAACCCATCCGCGCCAGGTTCGCGACGCCCGAGGCGATCGACCTTTGGCAGTCTCTCGGCCGGCTCCAGAGTTCTCGCACCGACCCGACCATTCAACTGGACTCGGACGGCGTCTGGCTGGCACGGCAAACGCAGACAGGTCCGGCCACGATCAGACTCTTCCACGAGGCCGGCGCGATAGTCGCCGAGGCGTGGGGGACCGGCGCGGAAACCGCCATTGCGGCCGTGCCGGGACTCGCGGGCTTGGAGGATGACCCGCACCTCTTGATCCCGCGACACCCATTGGTACACGAGCTACAACGCCGCTTCCCCGGCCTGCGGCTGCCCCGCACGGGCCAACTGGTACCGGCCCTCGTTCGGGCGATCGTGGCCCAGAAGGTTACGGCCATTGAGGCGAACCGCTCCTATCGAGCCCTGATCCAGCGACTCGGGCCGCCGGCGCCGGGCCCACGGACCCTGCGGCTGCCGCCCACCGCTCAGAGTCTGGCCGCTCTCCCCTACTTCGAATTCCATCCGCTCGGCATCGAGAGGCGCCGCGCGGAAGTTCTGCGCCAGATCGGCCGGCTGGGGCCGCGCATCGAGACATACACGGCACTGGCGCCGGAAGTCGCCCGAGAGCGCCTGGGTGAGATCCCGGGCATCGGGCCCTGGACCGCAGCCGAGGCGACCCGCGCCGCCTTCGGCGACCCGGACGCGGTTACCACCGGGGACGCCCATCTGCCGGACCTGGTTTCGTGGGCGCTGGCCGGCGAGCCCCGCGCGAGTGACGAGCGGATGCTTGAATTGCTCGAGCCGTATCGAGGCCAGCGAGCCCGGGTGGTGTGTCTGCTGCTGGCGGCCGGCATCAAGATTCCGCGCCGCGGGCCGCGCTTCTCACCCCGTTGGATCGACCGCATTTAACCGTCCGGTGTCGAGCCGGCCGGTCAAGAACCTAGCAACCCTAGCAAGCCGACAGATAGCGGCACGGATTGATCGCGGCGGAGTCGGAGCCGGATGACCAGGGGTATGCCGTCCAGACCTCGAAGTGGAGATGCGGACCGGTGGCCATGCCGCTGGTGCCGATCGATCCGATCCGCTGGCCGGCGCTGACGCGCTGTCCGGCGCGGACCTGCCAGGCCGACAGGTGATTGTAAGTGGTGTAGATGCCGCTGCCGTGCGAAATCCAGATTACGTTGCCCCCCTGGGAGTAGGAACGCCAGCCGGCGTAGACCACCGTGCCGCCGGCGGCAGCGAGGACTGCGGTCCCGTATGGCGCAGCGATGTCGACGGCATGGTGCCCCCGCCAGAAGTACTGACTGACATAGTTGTGGCCGCCGACAGGCCAGGCGAACGAACCACCGCGGTACGTTGTCGGGCCGCAGCTCCGGCACGTCGTTCCGGTCCCGGTCTTGGTCCCGGTCTTCGTCGCGGTCTTGGTCGCTGTCCCGGCCCCAGTCGCGATCTTAACGGCGACCGGCGGCAGGGGCATCGGCCCACCCGTCACGCCCGGGATCACCAGCCGTTGGCCGACGGCTAGGGCGGGGGCCATGAGGTTGTTGAAGTCCACGAGGTCGCTGACGGCGACTTCGTACTTGGCGCCGAACGACTCCAGGGTATCCCCAGCCTGGGCCACGACGATGACACCATCGAATGACGGGATGAGGAGGCTCAGGCCCGCCCTGATTGAGGCCGGGTCCGGCAACTTGGACTTGTTGGCCCAGTAGACGGTCGTCGTGGTCAATCCGAAACGCGAGGCGATCGAATGCAGCGAGTCGCCGTTGGCGACGGTGTAGGCGGTGATGATCGACCGCTCACCGGCGCCGACGTTGGGATCGGACAGGGTGTTCGATACGGAGCCGTCGCCCGCGGTCAAATTCGCGGATTCGGCACCAGAGGTTGCCTGGGCGCCACGGGCATCGAGAGCTGCGATCACGATGCGGGGAGGGCGGCTCGGTGCTCCGGCTGCGGACGCCGGGCCGACGGCCGGAATAGAGCTGAGCAGCGCCGCTCCGACCAGGAGCCCGCAGACTGCCAGTGGAACCAGGCGTTCGGGGCGCTCGAAGGCGGCGAAGCGGGCCCGGGCTGAGGCGCGTAGACCGAGTGGCAGGCGCAAATCCAGCCCCCGCGTCAGTCGAGCTGGATCCCCGCCAAGCAGTTCGGTCGTGGAGTGGGAGAGCGGCGCGGTCACCGAGCGCAGAGCACCCGTAAGGAAGGACCGCAGATTCGATGCAGAGCCGGCAGCGGCCGAAGAGTCGCCCCCAAACAGCGTTCGCAAGACATGGGCGACGACGGCCGATGGCGAAGGCAATAGGTTCTCCAGGTACGGAGGCTCGCTCGACCGCTTGTGACGGGATGGCCGAACTCACACGAACCGTACCAGAGCGGCCCCGTCGGCGCAATTCCGCCAGATGGCTCCGCACTCTTAGTGCGAATCGGCTAGGCGCCTGCCCTAGCTACCGGGACTCGCTGCAGGGACGGCAGACTCGCCCAATGCACCTGCAATCGGCGCAAAGACGTTGCTGTGCCGACCGCGGTGATAACCTTTTTTGACCGCCTATTTGCCGCGACCCGCAGCACCGGGCCGTCTCTCCGCCCTGGAGGCGCACCGTGAAGATTGGACTTCAGATCTCCTCATTTACTTGGCCCGGCGGCGCGGCCGCAATCGGCCCGACACTGGCCAAAGTCGCCGAGACGGCGGATGGCGTGGGCTTCGACTCGCTGTGGGTCATGGACCACTTCTACCAGATCCGCGGCGTCGGCCCTGTCGAGGAACCGATGCTTGAGGGCTGGACCGCCCTGGGCTATATGGCCGCTCATTCCAAGAACGCCACGCTTGGGTTGATGGTGGGTGGCGTTCATTACCGACAGGCGGGCCTATGGGCAAAGGCCGCGACTACGCTGGACGTCCTGAGCGGCGGGCGCGCCTACCTGGGCATCGGGGCCGCCTGGAACGAGGAAGAGAGCCAGGGCCTGGGTTTCCCGATGCCGCCCCTGAGCGTCCGCTTCGAGATGCTCGAGGAGACTCTCCAGATTTGTCAAGCCATGTGGCAAGGCGAGCGCGGCACCGAGAAGCCGTTCGAGGGCAGGCATTACCAGGCGGCCCGTCTGCTCAACTCACCCCAGGCGATCAGCAGGCCGCATCCCCGCATCATCGTTGGCGGCGGCGGTGAGCAGAAAACGCTGCGCCTGGTGGCCAAATACGCCGATGCCACCAACATTTTCGGCGGCCCCGATCAGCTGACCCACAAGTTCGGGGTGTTGCGCGAGCGCTGCGCCGAGATCGGCCGCCCGTTCGACGAGATCGAGCGGACGAACCTTCAGTCGGTCGACCTGGAGCGAGAGACTCCGGCCCAGATCGTCGCTCGCTTCAAGACCCTGGCCAATGTGGGTGTTCAGCACGTCATCTTCAACCTGGCCAATGTGTCGGACATCCGGAACCTGGAAATCCTCGGCCGCGAAGTCGTCGGCCAGGTGCATGACATCGAGCCCAAGGCGATCTAGCCGTCATCTGCGGACGATCGCGGCGGGCCCGGCAACCTTGGCCGGAGCGTCTGTCGAGTGATCCCCTCTATACTCCCCGGGAGTATTTCCGTCATGCTACGATAGGGCCATGAGCAATCACGCCACGACCAAGAAGGCCAGCCCATTGACGGGCCTCAATCTGACTTTTCTGGCTCCGGCAGCGGGCGACGCTGCCGCGGTGGCGTCGCGGGCGACGAAGCCTGAGGCGACCGGTGCGCCAGTGGCGGCGCGGGTCGTAATCGTCGGCTCCGGACCCGCCGGACTCACGGCCGCGATATATGCCGCCCGGGCCAACCTCGAGCCGATTGTCATCGGCGGCATCGCCGGTGGCGGGCAGCTCATGATCACGAGCGGCGTCGAGAACTATCCGGGTTTCCCCGACGGCATCGAGGGACCCGAGCTCATGGCTCTGTTCCGCAAGCAGGCAGAGCGCTTCGGGGCACGCATCGTAGACGCGGACGTGGACCGGGTGGACCTGAGCAGCCGGCCATTCGGGCTGTGGGCCGCCGGTGTCGAGTACCGGGCCCAGACCGTGATCGTGGCCACCGGCGCGTCCGCCCTGTGGCTTGGGCTCGAAAGCGAGACGCGCTTGCGGGGCCGCGGCGTCTCCGCCTGCGCCACCTGCGACGGCTTTTTCTTCCGAGACAAGGCCGTGGCTGTGGTGGGTGGCGGCGATAGTGCCCTCGAAGAGGCGCTGTACCTGACCCATTTTGCGAGCAAGGTGCACCTGATCCACCGCCGCGAGGCATTCCGGGGCAGCAAGATCATGCAGGACCGAGCTGCGGCTCATCCAAAGGTGGAAATGCACCTGAACCGGACGATCGAGGAGATCGTCGGCGCGGACCACGTCGAGGCGCTGCGCCTTGGCAAGGCAGATGGCAGCGGCGAGGAAACGCTGGCGGTGGACGGGGTCTTTGTGGCGATCGGCCATAGGCCCAACGTCGAGGTCTTCCGCGATTGGCTCGCGACGGACGAGAAGGGCTATCTGACTACCCTCGGCGCGACGACCGCGTCCGCGATCGACGGCGTGTTCGTGGCGGGCGATGTCGACGATCACCGCTACCGCCAGGCCGTGACCGCCGCCGGCGAGGGCTGCCGTGCCGCGATCGACGCCGAACGCTGGCTTGAGGCCCAGGCCCCCGGCCCCGCCGAGGCCAGCGCCGTTAGCATGCCAACGACCGCAATCGCGGCAACGGGGAGTCGCCCCTGATGCCGACACGAGAGGAAATCCTGGCCCGCTTCGGCATCCTGCCGACCGTCGCAACCGAGTTACGGGCGGCCCTGGATGCGGCCGTGGCGCATGCGGAAGCCACCGCCCCCAAGGGCTTCGAGGGCCTCACCGTCCTGGATGCCGGCTGTGGCCGGTCGTCGGCCCTGCAGGCCTTCAGATCGCGCATCCGCCGCTTCGTAGGCATAGATATCCACCAGACCCCGCCGGGCTCCATGCCGTACCTGGACGAGTTCGCCGTCGTCGATGTCTGCTCGCAGTCCGCGGCCTTCCCGAGCGGAACCTTTGACGTGGCTCTCAGCTCGTTCACCGTGGAGCATTTCACCAAACCGGTCGAGGCGTTCGCCAACCTGGGCCGCTGGCTGCGCCCCGGCGGCACGCTGGTGATCACCACCGTGAACCGGCGGCACCCCTTCGTGGCCGCGTACCTGGGCCTCCCGATGGGGCTGCGGCGCCGATCGCAGCGTCTCATCAAGGCCACGGCCGCAGACGCCCACCCCATCGTCGGTGTCTGCAACGATCCCAAGACCATCGGATCGGCGATGCAGAAGGCCGGTTTCGTGGACGTAAAGGTGACCTCGATCAGCCACCTGGCCCGGGCCTGGGGCAAGACCTGGCCGACATTTTTCATCGGTCTGGCGGGCGATCTGATGACGCTCAAGCTGCCATCGCGTCGATCGACGCTGCTAGTAACCGGTCGAGTGCCGGAGCCACAGGCCGGCACCTAGGTCCAACCTTGGGGCGACTCGCGCTCGCTCCTGCTAGCCTCGCCGAGGGCCCGGATCCCCGCCGCGGCCCGGTTCCTCGCCCCGAAGCCGGAGGCCTCAATGTCGTTTTCCGGTAGCGGTCGCCACCGCTTTGCAGCCTCAACGCAACGCCCTGATCAAGGGCCGGCTCCGCGCGCCATTCGGCCTGCCACCACGGGCAAAATCGTTCGCTTCTTTGTCCCCTACAAGACCCAGGTCCTGGTTGTCCTCGGCGCAATCCTCGTGACCAGCCTCCTGGGCGTCATCAACCCGCTTCTTCTAAAGCTGCTCATCGACGTCGCCATCAAGCGCCTGGACTTTGGGCTGCTGAACCTGTTCGTGGTCCTGATGGTCGCCATCCCGATCATCTCGAGTCTCATCGGGGTGGGCCAGAGTTATCTCAACAACATGGTCGGGCAAAGCGTCATGCGCGACCTTCGCGGCGCGCTCTACAGCCATCTGCAATCGATGCCGCTGCGCTTCTTCACCGATACCCGTACGGGCGAAATCCAGAGTCGCCTCTCCAATGACGTGGGCGGAATCCAATCCGTCGTGACCGATACCGCGGCCAGCATCACCAGCAACGTGGCCGTCGTCTTGAGCAGCATCGCGGCCATGCTGTTCATCGACTGGCGGCTGACAGCCCTGTCCCTGGCTATGTTGCCGTTCTTCGCCTTCATCGCCAACCGCGTCGGCAAGGTCCGGCGCGCGGTGTCGACCGAAACCCAGAAGTCGCTGGCGGATATGACGGCGGCAACCGAGGAGACACTCAGTGTGAGCGGCATCCTCCTGAGCAAGACCTTCGGCCAGGAGCAGGCATCGATCGAGCGATTCGCCGAACTCAACCGCAAGGTGGCCAATCTCCAGATCCGCCAGGCTTTGGTCGGACGGTGGTTCTTCGCCCTGATCGGCACGATCATGTCGATCATCCCGGCGTTCGTGTACTGGCTGGCCGGCTATTTGGCCATCAACCACGACCCCCACCCGCCGTCTATCGGCGACATCGTGGCCTTCACCACCCTCCAGAGCCGGCTGTTCTTTCCGTTGGGTCAACTGCTCAACGTCCAGGTAGAGCTGCAGGGCGCCCTGGCGTTGTTCGACCGGATCTTCGAATACCTGGAGATGGAGCCCGAGATCAAGGACGCCCCGGACGCCGTGGCGTTGGATCAGGCGGCGGTGCAAGGATCGGTTCGCTTCCGCGACGTGTGGTTCCGCTATCCGTCGAAGGCGGCGATGTTGGCTGTAGAAGGAGCCGCGGCCGAAGACCTCGCCATGGTCGCCGAACCCGAGCCCACCGGCCGATCGATTCGTCGCGGCAGGCGGGCGCGGCAGACGAACGCCGCGCCGGCTCGAATCGGGCTTTCGAATCCCACCGCCGTCGCGGCTACCACCGCCGTCGCGCCGGAAGACGCCAGGCCGGGCATCCGCGTCTTCGCCCTTGAGGGCATCGACTTCGAAGTCCGGCCCGGCCAACTCGTGGCGCTGGTGGTCCCTCCGGCGCCGGCAAGACGACGACAACGTACTTGATCCCAAGGCTGTATGACGTCGATCGCGGCTCGGTCGAGATCGATGGCGTAGACGTTCGGCGTATCCAGCTGCGATCAGTAGGCCAGACGGTGGGCTTCGTGACCCAGGAGACTTACCTCTTCCACAGTTCGATACGAGACAACCTCCGCTACGCCAGGCCCAATGCCAGCGACCCCGAACTCGTGGCCGCGGCCACGGCGGCAGCCATGCACCATCGGATCATGGAATTGCCGGACGGTTACGACACGATGGTTGGAGAGCGCGGCTACAAGCTCTCCGGCGGAGAGAAGCAGCGCATCGCCATCGCTCGCGTCCTGCTGAAAGATCCGCGGGTTCTGATCCTGGACGAGGCCACCTCCGCCCTCGACACGGTCAGCGAGCGCCTGATCCAGCGGGCTCTGGAGGGTCTGGTCGCCGGTCGAACCACGATCGCGATCGCCCATCGCCTGTCCACGATCCTGCGGGCGGATCTCATTCTCGTTTTCGAGCGAGGCCAGATCGTGGAGCGCGGCACTCATGCCGAGTTGCTGGTCGCGAACGGCCTCTACGCCCGGCTATACCACGAGCAGTTCACCGCTCCACCGGCTGCCGATACGGCCGACTCGACCGATGGCGGGTCCGGTGCAGGCAGGCTAGGCTCACCGGTAACTACGCCAGGCATCAGTTAAACCGGAGACAGATTTTGGGCGAGAAGCACGTCAGGTTGCGGCACACGGAGGGATTGAGGTTCGTGGCCGCCACCGGCTCCGGCCATGACATCGTCATCGATAATGCCACGGGCAACACCGGCCCGCGGCCGACGGAGTTGGTGCTGGCGGCCATCGCCGGCTGCACGGCCATGGACGTGGTGGAGATATTGCGCAAGAAGCGCCAGTTCTTCACCGGCTACGAAACGGAAGTCAGCGGCACACAGCGCGAGACGGCACCAAACGTCTTCACCGAGATCACCGTGCTGCACGTCGTGGAAGGCAACGTCGAGACCGAAGCGGTGCGGCGAGCCATCGAGTTGTCCGCAACGAAATACTGCACCGTCAGCGCCCAGCTGGACTCCGGCGTAGCCCGCATTTCACACCGCTACGTCATCAGGCGTCCGGCCGGGAGCGCGGCTTCGGATGGCGGAGCCGCCCCGGCCGAGGAAGAGGGCGAAGTCATCGTCACGGGGCCAACGAGGGACTTCCCGGCGGGATAGCCGGTGGACGCGGACCCGGCGAGGTAGCGGCGGGCGAGGTCATGCCGGTCCCGGCGGGCGAGGCCGGGGCGGAGCTCGACGCTCGCTCCCTATACTTCCACCCGATGCAGACTTCCACCGTCGCCCCGTCTCGGGCTCGGTTCCGGGATCGATTCAGCCGTGCCGACCTGATCTTCTCGACGGCGCTGGTCGCCGGGTATGTCGTTGCGACGCTGATTGCGCTGCACTTGCGGCCCGAAGGCGTGGACCGGATGATGACCCTGGCCGAGCGAGTGATCTCCGGCCATCTCGACTCGCCAGGGCTGGCCGGCACGGTGGATTCGGTCAACGTAGACGGCCGCTACTATCTTGCAGTCGGCCCGCTCCAGCTCCTGCCTTACCTGCCGTTTGCGCTCCTCCACGTTTTCAACGGCTTCACCACTCACCTGATCGGGTTGCTGTTCGGGATCCCAGCCGCCCTGCTGGCCCTGCCTCTGGCCAGGGCATATGGAGCCCTCGGCAAAACTGCCTACTGGATTGCCGCATTCGCGGCCTTCGGTTCATTGCTCCTGTACGTGTCAGTCTTCGGGGACTTCTACTATCTCGCCCAGGCTGAATCATTCCTCGCCCTGAGCCTGTTTCTCATCGAATTCGCGGGCCGGCGCCGTCCGGCCTTGCTGGGCGCGCTCATAGCACTTTCCTTCCTGGCTCGGCCGACGACGATCCTCGCCGCCGCACCGTTCGGCCTCGCGCTGCTGTGGCGCCGGCGCGATGCCGTGCTATCCGCCATTGCCTTCGGGCTGCCGGTAGCAATCGGCCTCGCCCTCTATGGCTGGTTCAACTGGGCTCGCTTCGGCTCCCCGCTGGATGCCGGCTACGCCCACTCATTTCTGAGCGAGCCGAGTCTCGTAGCGCGCCGGCAGCTTGGTCTGTTCTCAATCCAGCAAGTCCCCGAGAATCTGCGGCTGGCATTGCTGGCCGGTTTCGAAACGCGCAGCCGCTTCCCATGGCTGAGTCCCAGCCAGTACGGACTCTCGATGCTCCTTGTCTCGCCGGCCCTGGTGACGGCGGCTTGGGCGGGCTTCCGCGGTTCAACCGCTCGCGTCCTCTGGATTGCGGCCGCGATCGTCGCCGTCCCCGTGTTCCTCTACTACGGCGGCGGCTACGTCCAATACGGCTTCCGGTATTCGCTCGATTTCACGCCGTTCCTCATCGCCTTGATGGCCCTGGGCTCGGAGAGGTGGTTCGGCAAGCCGGAACGGCTGCTCATTGCATTCAGCGTTGTGTCTGTGGCCTTTGGGGTCATTTGGCACGCCCGCGTTCTCGGATAGCGAAGTGGAGAAACAAGGGGCAATGCCGCAGGCCATGGCTTCGAAAACCACCGATCGCAACGTCCCGGGCGGGATCGAGGGCAACAGCGCCGGTGCAGGCGGGCGCTTACATGCCCGATTGCGGAGCGTTCCGCCTGAGGCGATCATCGTGGGACTCGGCCTCTTCGTCCTGTTTGCGATCTTCGCGGCGGCTGACCCGAACGGCCAGGTGACGTTCAGCGGAGCGCCGTTCACGGATGAGGCGTTCAACGTCGTGAACGCCCGCAACCTCGTCCAACTGGGCCGGTGGAGCACCGACGAGTGGAACCTGCACCTGGTCAACTTGCCGTTCAGCTTGCTGGAGGTCGCGACCTTCAAGCTTCTCGGCGTCGGTATCGTCCAGGCCCGACTGGCGATGATCGTGTGCGTGTCCCTGACCGCCACGGCCCTCGTGTGGGGGCTGCGCGGGGTTGTGGGCCGCTCTCTGGCGGTCTTCGCGGGCCTGGCATTTGCGTGTTCCAGCTTGATCCTGTTCTACGGCCGTCTGGCCTTCCTGGAGGATCTGGTCGTACTCGGCCTGACCCTCGGAGTCCTGACCCTGGCCAACGCCAGGTGGCTCAACCTCCGTGGCGGACTGCTGGCCGGAGCGTGTTTCGCAGTCGCCATCGGCACCAAGCCCAGTGCCATCTTCTCCGTGGTCGGCATCCTGGTTCTGATCGGCCTGGTATGGGGCTTCCGAAGTCCAAACCTTCGAGCCTGGCTGATCGGTGCCGTCGCGATCATCGCTGTCGCCGGAGTCGTCTGGTCGCTCGCGATCTGGCTGCCCAACCGCGATGCCATCGCCCAGGACCTTAAGATCTGGCCCCCGTTCAAGTGGAACCTCACACCCGTCGCGCTCTTCGATTCGGTGAAAAGCTACCTGACAGTGGTCCGCGCCAACGACCACATCCTTACATTACTGCTCCTACCCCTCATCGGGCTCGGGTCAATGGGCATGCTTGCCATCGTGACCCTGCGAAAGCGTCTCAGCGATGCCGAGACCAGGCTGGCCCTGGCTGCCTTCGCCTGGGCCGCATTTGGTTTCGCGATCCTGATGCTCGTCTCCTACCGGCCCAACCGGTACGTGGTCCCGCTGGTGCCATCGCTGGCTATCCTCGCCGCCATTGGATTACGGGTCGGGATATCGTGGCTGCAGGACCGTTTCGCGGTCCTCGGCAAATCCACCGACGGCGTGTCGGACGCGGCGCAGGCCACCGACCCGGCCACCGACCCGGTGCCGGCCACGACCGGCCCCAGGTACTCGCCTCTCTCCGGCGTGCTGCTAGCTCTGGCCGTGATCGTCGCTGTGGGCCCGGGTCTCTTCTCCTATGCAACATGGATGCAGGGGGCCACCTACGATCTGGTCGCGATCCAGAGCCAGTTCGCCGCTGCCGCGCCTCAGGGCCAGACCGTCGCTGGGCCCGCCTCGGCGTTGTTCCTGATGCGCTCCAAAGCCACGACCACGGTCGTCGGCCTGGCCAACGACGGCGACTTGTATGCCCAGGGCACGCGTCTGTACCTGCTGACGCGGGATGCTGCCAAGCCAACCGGAGTACCGCCCGCGGTCTGGACGGCCCGCCGCGAGATAATGTGCGCGGACTGGCGCGGACACATCTGCCTATACAGCGTGAAGTAGGAGGCATGAGGGAACCGTCCCTTGCCTCGTGGGGGGCGCCTGCCGACACCCTGAATCGCTTGCATGACTATTCATCGGACCGTATACTCCTCTCAGTATGACCCCTAACCAACCACCCGATGACATGAACGCGGTCCATTCCATGGCTGAGACCGCCGGCGCAGAGCCTGCTCTGGGAGCGGCGCGCCTGTTTGGGCCCACGCTCTCCAGAACGCGCGGCACCACCGGCACGATCACCGTTGGGATCGTCGGCGCGACTGGTTATGCCGGCGGCGAGCTCGTGCGGCTGCTGCTGAACCACCCCAACGTCCGGCTGGCCGGCCTACACGGCCGAAACCGCGACAACCAGCCGATCGCCACGTCCCATCCCCACCTCTCGGGCAGCGGCCTCCTCATCGATCAGGCCGTCCCCGAGGCAGACGCGATCTTCACCGCTCTGCCGCACGGCGTCGCTGCCAGCATGGCGGCCCAGATCGTGGCTCGCGGTACCGCGCTGCTGGACGTGGGCCCCGACTTTCGCCTGCACAATCCGGCCGACTATCCGGCCTGGTACAAGTTCGATCATCCGGCGCCCGAGTTGCTTGCCCAGGCCGTCTACGGATTGCCGGAACTGCACCGGGCCGAGATTCGCACCGCTGCCGGGCGCTCGACCACGATCATCGGCCTGGCGGGCTGCTACCCCACAGCGACGATCCTGGCCCTCGCGCCGCTCGCCCGGGCCGGCCTGATCGGCGATCTCGCGGTCGACGCCAAGAGCGGTGTCTCCGGAGCGGGGC
The DNA here is from genome assembly GCA_025358515.1 of Chloroflexota bacterium. Lineage (GTDB taxonomy): Bacteria > Chloroflexota > Limnocylindria > Limnocylindrales > CSP1-4 > Fen-1039. The sequence continues at coordinate 22,456 of JANYJG010000161.1, read as the reverse complement.
GCGAGCCAAAGGCGGACCTGCTGTTCGCCGAGGTCAACGAGAGCGTCAAGGCATATGGCATGTTCAGCCACCGCCATACCGCGGAGATGGAACAGGAACTCCAGGAGCAGGGCGAGCGCGGCGTACTTGGCAGCCGCGACGCCAACCCCGGCGTTGCCACCGTGGACTTCCTGCCGCACCTGATCCCAATGACTCGCGGCATCCTGGCGAGTTGCCACGTCCGGCCCACGCGGCCGGTCACGCAAGCCGAATTGGACGCGATCTACGCCGACGCCTATCGCGACGAGCCTTTCGTCCAGGTCGTGGCGGACGCGCCGGCCACCAAACACGTCTACGGCAGCAACCTGTGCCGGGTGTGGTGCCGCGTAGATCCTCGGACTGGCCGCATCCTCGCCTTGGGCGTGATCGACAACCTGGTCAAGGGAGCCGCCGGGCAGGCGGTCCAGACCCTCAACGTGCTCTTTGGCCTGCCCGAGACTACGGGCCTCGAGCAATACCCGATCGCGCCCTAAGGAGCCGCACCCAAATGACCTTCGGTTCCGGATATTCGTCCACGGCGGGTCGATCGGGCGAGCTTTCGGCCCTGCCCTCGTCCCTGCCGCCAGTCGAAGAGCGGGCGGTCATGCCGGCGGGCTTCCGAGCCGGTGGACTGGCCGCGGGCATCAAGCCCTCCGGACGTCCCGATCTGGCGCTGATCGCTACCCAAGGTGTTCCGGCGGCCGCGGCCGCGGTCTTTACCACCAACGCAGTCACGGCCGCGCCGGTCCGACTCTCGCGAGCCCACCTCAACGCTACCGAGATCCTCGGGACCGGAAAGTTCGGCTGGGCGGACGTCATCGTCGCCACCGCGGGTTCGGCGAATGCCGCGACGGGCGTGGAGGGCGACGCCGATCAAGACGAGCTCGCCGGGATAGTCGCCAACGCGCTCCAGACCAGGCCCGAACGGACTCTGGCCCTCTCCACCGGCGTCATCGGGGTGCGACTGCCGATGGCCGGCATCCGAGATGGCGTAACCCGCCTGGCGCCGCTGCTCGCTGCCACGAACGATGCCCTGGAGGCCGTGGCCGGGGCGATCATGACCACGGACACGAAGATCAAGCTGGCCACCACCTCGCTGGAACTGCCGGGGCCGCACGGTCATCCGGTGACCGTCACAGTCTCTGGCATCGCCAAGGGCGTGGGTATGATCCATCCCCGGATGGCCACAATGCTCAGCGTCATCCTGACCGACGCCAACGTTCCCCCGGCCACGCTCCACAGCCTGCTGGCCCCGGCCGTCCAGAGGACCTGGAACCAGATCAGCGTCGATGGCGACACCAGCACCAATGACACCGTGTTCGTCCTGGCGTCCGGCGCATCCGGTGTTTCTGTGGCGCCGGCAAGCCACCAGGCCCGCGCCCTGGGTGCGGCGATCGAGGCCGTGGCCCGTTCCCTGGCCCGCCAGCAAGCCGCCGACGGCGAGGGCGCCACGACCCTGATTACCTGCCAGGTGAGCGGCGCCATGGATGAATACGATGCGCGGGCAATCGCCCGGAGCGTGATCAGTAGCAGCCTGCTCAAGGCCGCGATTCACGGCCGCGATCCCAACTGGGGCCGCGTGGCCAGCGCCGCCGGCAATGCCCGCCTGCCCGACCAGGCCATGCTCGAAGCGGCCGGCTTGGATCGCATAGCGGCGGCGGCACGAGCCGGTCGTCCCCCGGCAATGGAGCCAGAGCGGCTTCGCATCGCGATAGCCGGAACGATGGTCTTCGCCGGCACTCCCCTACCCTTCGACCGCACCACCGTCCGAAAGAATATGGAAACGCCCGAGGTGCTGATTCGACTGGATCTCGGCCTCGGCGTCGGAACCGGCGAGGCCTTCGGCTGTGATTTGACAGAGCAATACGTGATCGAGAACGCGGAGTACACGACGTGAGCGAAGTGCTCGTCCTCAAGCTCGGCGGGACAACCCTGGCCGACCAAGCGCACGTCCTCGACGAGGTCGCGGCCATCGCCCGGACCCGCCCGGTGGTACTCGTCCACGGCGGCGGCAAGCGAATTACCGAGTGGCTGGAGCGCCTGGGCGTACCGAGCCGCTTCGAGGGCGGCCTGCGAGTGACCGACCAGGCGGCTCTGGACGTGGCCGCGGCGGTTCTGCGCGGCGTCGTCAACTCGGAGCTCGTGTCAGACCTGCGGGACCGCGGCGTCGATGCGGTGGGCTTATCGGGCGTGGACGGCGGCTTCATGATCGCCGAGCGCGTGCCCGGCCTGGGCCTGGTGGCTCACGTCGTGGGCGTACGCCGGGACTTCCTGGACACTCTCCTGGTAGCCGGGCAGGTGGCCGTGGTTGCGCCGCTCGCCCGCGATGAACACGGCACCGTCTGCAACGTCAATGCGGACGACGCCGCGGCCGGCATTGCCGCAGGCTTGGGCGCCCGCCAGCTGATCTTGATGACCGACGTGGACGGCGTCCGCAACGGCGCCGGCGAGAAGCTCGCCACGATGACCGCGGCGGAGGCGAAGAAACTGATCGCCGACGGCGTGATAAAGGGCGGCATGGTTCCCAAGATCCACGCCGCGTTGCAAGCCGTGAACTGGCCCGGAACCGAAGCCGTCATCGCCGACTCGAGCGATTCCCACGCTCTGACGCGGGCCCTGTCGGACCCCACGTTCGGCACCCGGATCACGGCCGCTCACGAAGGTGGCAGCCAGTGACGGGACCCGAGGCCATGGTCGTTAGCGGCAACCAGGCCAGCTCCAAACAGCGCCGCCAACGGACGCTGCTGGAATTCGTGGCCCGATCCCCGGTCGGCAGTCAGGAGGAACTCGTTGAGCTGCTCCGCCATGCCGGCTTCGAAGTGACTCAGGCTACGGTGAGCCGCGACATCGCCGAACTGGCCCTGGTCAAGGTGCCACGCGGCGATCGGCACGTGTACGCCACCGCCGAACGCGCCGCTTCCGGCAACGCCTACGACGTCAGGCTGCGGCGGCTCCTCGAAGACATCCCCGTGCGAGTCGGCCGCAGCGGCCTCAGCGTTGTCCTGCTGGCCACGCCGGGTTCGGCCGGGGCCATCGCCCAGGCCGTCGACCAATCGAGCCTGACCGACCAGGTTGGCACGCTGGCCGGCGACAATACCTTGCTCGTCCTGTTCGAGAGCGAAGCCGCGCTCGAGCGGTGGCTCCTTCGTTTCCAGGCATTTCAGCCGGCCGGAGCCGCGGCGCTGCCGGCGGTACTCGCATCCCCGCTCACGGAGGCCCCTCGATGAAGAAGGTTGTGCTCGCATATTCCGGTGGACTCGACACGTCGGTAGCCGTCGCCTGGCTTCGCGAGCAGTACAACGTTGAGGTCGTCACCCTCACGGTGGACCTCGGTGGCGGCGTGCTCAAGGAGGATGTCGATCGCCGTGCCATCAGCGCCGGCGCGTCGCGGGCGTACGTGGTCGATGGCCGAGAGCGGTTCGTGCGCGACTTCTGCTGGCCTCACGTCCAGGCCGGCGCCCTTTACCAGGGCGTGTACCCGCTCGCCACGGCAATGGCTCGTCCACTGATCGCTCAGCTCCTCGTCGAGGTCGCCCATAAGGAGGGAGCTGAAGCTGTCGCGCACGGCTGTACCGGCAAGGGCAACGACCAGGTCCGCTTCGACGTGGCCACGCACGCCCTGGACCCCTCTCTGGAGGTCATCGCCCCGATGCGCGTCGGCATGGGCCTGTCTCGCGAGCAGGAGATCGAGTACGCCAAGGCCCGCAACATCGAAATCACGATTTCGAAGGAGTCGATTTACTCGATCGATGTGAACCTATGGGGCCGCTCTATCGAAGCCGGCATCCTGGAGGATCCGTGGACCGCGCCGCGGGCCGACGTCTACCGCTGGACCGTGGACCCCGCGGCGGCGCCCGATCCGGTCGAGGTCGTCATCGGCTTCGAGGGCGGCGTGCCGGTCTCGCTCGACGGCGATCGCCTCGATCCGGTCATCCTGGTCGAGCGCCTGCACGACCTGGGCAGCGCCCATGGGATCGGCCGCGTGGATCACGTCGAGGACCGGCTGGTCGGCATCAAGAGCCGCGAGATCTACGAGGCCCCCGCGGCGACCATCATCCATCGCGCCCACCGCGCCCTTGAGGGCCTGACGCTCTCCAAGGACACGCTCCGCTTCAACCGGGTCGTGGCCGACGAACTGGCTCAGCTAACCTACGACGGCCTGTGGTTCAGCTCCCTGCACCGCGACTTGCGGGGCTATGCCGCGAGCAGCCAGCGCGTCGTCAGCGGCGACGTCCGGGTCCGCCTCGACCACGGCAACGCAGTTGTAGTTGGGCGTCGCAGTCCCCTCTCGCTGTACGAGAAGGCGTTGGCGACGTACGACGCCGACGACGCCTATGACCACGCCGCCGCCGTCGGCTTCATCGAGATCTTCGGCCTACCGCTCCGGACCGAGGCTGCCCGTCACGGAGCCGTGGGACGGCGCCATGGGGCCGCCTGGACCTGGACGGAGCCGCTCCTCGAGAACCTTCCGACCAAGATCTACGATGCCCCAGCCGTCGCGAAGTAGCGGGGTCGAGAACTTGACGGGCCCGAACTTCGAACGATGACGCCGGCGTTGAGGGCGAAAGCGTGACGGACGCCGGGCGCAAGCTGCGCGAACTCTCGTTCCTACACGAATTCGCCAAACTGCTGACGACGGCCCGCAACTGGGACGAGTTGATGCGCATCGTCGTGGACCGCACCACGACCGCCCTGGACGTGGAGGTCTGCTCCGTCTATCTAATGGAGCGGGATGCCTCGCGCCTGCGTTTGTCGGCGACGAACGGCTTGGACCGCGACCAGATCGGGCGCGTCACGCTGGGTCTGGGCGAGGGATTGACCGGGCGCGCGGCCGAGCTCGGGACGCCCGTCGCGTCGCCCGACGTTCGAGTCGACCCACGCTTCAAATGGGTGCCCGGCTTCGACGAATCGCAGTTCACCTCAATGCTTTCGGTGCCGCTGCCCTGGAATGACTCGATCATCGGTGTCCTAAATGTCCAGACGATCGAGACCCGCACGTTTTCGCCGGAGGAGGTCGAGTTCCTCGTGACGATCGGGGCGCTGCTCGGCGGTGTGGTCGAGAAGGGCCGGCTCCAAGCCGAGGCGGAAGAGCAGCTGGAAACCCTGACTGCGCTCGACGACGCCCGAGCCGAATTGCTGGCGGTTGTCACGCACGAGCTGCGGACGCCGCTGGCGGTCGTTCGCGCATATGTCGACCTCCTGGCGGATGCCGCCGTGGACGCCGCCGGTGGAGCGGCCAAGCCGGACCCAAAGGTCGTGGAAGATTGGCGCGACCAGGCCGTTGGCCAGGTTACCCGCCTGGATCGACTCGTCGATTCGATCCTGGCTTCGGTCCGCGGCGACGGTCTGGCGGCGGGCCTGTCGCGCCTGCCGTTCGATATCGCCCGCGCGGTAAACGACACGATCGGCGAAATGTCGCCGCTGCTGCGCGAGCATCCGTTGCGCCGTACCGGGAACTGGGAGCCGCTCATGGGCCTGGGAGACGATGCCCGGTTCCGCCAGGTCCTGGAGCACCTCCTGGAGAACGAGGTCAAGTATTCCCCTACCGGAGGTGCCGTCAGTGTCGGCGTGTGGCGGGAGGGCGACGAGATCCAGGTTTACGTTACGGACGACGGTCCGGGCATCCCCGAGCCCGAGTGGGAATCAGTATTCGAGGCCTACGTCCGCACGGCGAACCGGCAGCGCGGCTCCGGTATCGGCCTGTATGCGGCCCGGCGGCTGATGAGAGCGATGGGCGGACGAGTCTGGCTGGAGTCGAATGGATACGGCGGCAGCAGATTTATGGTGGCTGTGCCCAAGATGAGCGACACTATCGATACTGTAAGCGGCCCCGAGGCCGGCGTCATGTCGGAGTCGGGATCCGAGTCTTAGTCAGGACGGAGGCCTCGATTGAGCGTGACCACCCCCAGCGGAGAGACGAGCCTGCTGGTCCTCGTCGTTGACGACGAGCCGGCGATGGTGGGTGCCGTTTCGGCCCTGGTTGGTCGCGCCGGCCATCGGGTCGTCACCGCCTACGATGGCAACACCGCCCTGCGCCGATTCAGCGAGGAGCGGCCCGACCTTGTCCTGTTCGACCTGGCAATGCCCGGGTTGGACGGCGTGGAGGTTTGCCGGGCGATCCGGCGCATGTCCCAGACACCGATAATCGTCCTCACCGGCGAGGCCGACGAGCGGGCCAAGGTGGAGGCCCTGGACACCGGCGCAGACGACTACGTGGTCAAGCCCTTCGGAAAGCAGGAATTGCTGGCCCGCATCCGGGCCGTGATGCGGCGTCGCGGCAACGACGCGGAGCCCCGTGGTGTCGGGGAGTTGCGCTGGGGCTCGATCGTCCTGGATCGAGGCCGCCACACGGCAACCGTGTCCGACGAGGAGTTGGTCCTGACTCGCACCGAATATAGTCTGCTCGCTTCGCTGGTGGCGGCCGCGGGACACGTCGTCTCGCACAGCTCGCTGTTATCTGCGGGCTGGCCCGGCGAGCCCAATCCGGACCCGCAGTGGCTCAAACCCCATCTGGCTCGCCTGCGCTCCAAGCTCGCACAAGCCGGAGCGCCCGTGCCTGCCTCCGTCCGCGGCGTCGGCTACCGGCTCGGAGAGGCCGACTAGGGCCGTCACCCGGTGCAGCGCGCGGGTCTGCCCGCCACATTCCATCTGGACCCAGAAACACGAAACCCGCGCCACCTGCCGAAGGGACGCGGGCTGCAGGGCCGACTGCTTGAGTTGGGGAAGGCCGCCCGTTACTCGGCGACGTGAGCGCGCGAGGGAGCAATCAGCCAGGCCACGACCAGGACGCCGAAGCTGACGAATGCGGCTGCGATCATCGTTTGGCTCCTTCGGCTGAACCTGGTAGGACCCGCGGTCCCGTTTCGATGCTTTTAGTCTATGAAAGGGGGCGGCGTAAATCAGTAGCGCGCCGGTGGTACATGGGTAGCGCGCAGGTTTCGGCGGGGTTGCGGTTGGGTACGAGCCACCCAGGCGATACGCATCGGGACGCGATTTAGAGACAAAGGAAGCGGTAGGGTCGCAATCGGCTGGGTCCGACAGTGGGGCGCGACTTCGCCTGCCGCCCGGGCCATGTGGACCGGCGGATTAGCCCTGCCAGGCGACCTCGCCGTGCTGCGAGGCGTCCAGGCCGGCCTCCTCTTCGGCCTCCTCGACGCGAAGGCCCACGAAGTGGTCGACGACCTTGAGGATCACGAAAGTGACGACGCCGCTGTACACCCACGTCGCGACGACCGCCATGAGTTGAATGCCGATCTGGCCCGCGTTACCGTCGATCAGACCCTTGGCACCGCCCACGGCGGCCACGGCGAAGACGCCGGTCAGGATCGCGCCGAGGGTGCCGCCCACGCCGTGCACCGCCCAAACGTCTAGGGCGTCGTCGATTTTGAGGCGCTCGCGCAGCAGGATCGCGCCGTAGCAGATTGAACCGGCGGCCATTCCGATGACGATGGCCGAGCTTGCGTCCACGAAACCAGAGGCGGGCGTGATGGCGACCAGGCCGGCGACGGCGCCCGAAATGGCGCCCACAAGGCTCGGAGTGCCCTTGTGAAGCCAGCTCACGGTGACCCAAGTCAGGGCGCCCATGCCGGCCGCGGTGTTGGTCACGACGATGGCGTTCGCGGCGAAGCCGTTCGCACCAAGCGCCGATCCGCCGTTGAAGCCGAACCAGCCAAACCACAGCAGTCCGGCGCCGATGACGGCCAAACGAACGTCGTGCGGCTCGAACCGCTCGGACTCACGCCGAACCCGTGGGCCCAGTACCAGAGCGGCAACCAGGGCGGCCACGCCGGAACTGATGTGGACCACGGTGCCGCCGGCGTAGTCCAGGGCGCCCAGATTGCGCAGCCAGCCGCCTTCGCCCCAGACCCAGTGAGCGATCGGCGAATAGACGAGCAGGGTCCAGAGCAGGCTGAATAGGACGAACGCCTTGAAGCGCTTGCGCTCGGCGAAGGCTCCCGTGATCAGAGCCGGTGTGATGATGGCGAACATCATCTGGAAGGCCATGAAGGCGCTGGCCGGGATGGTCGGGGCGTAGGAAATCGGGTCCTTGCCGATGCCGCGCAGGCCGATGAAGTCGAGGTTACCGATGATGCCCCAGCCGTTGACGTCTTTGCCGAACGCTAGCGTGAAGCCGAACAGGACCCACGTCACGCTGACCAGCGCCAGGATGAAGATGCTCTGCATCATCGTGCTCAGGACGTTCTTGCGGCGGACCAGACCGCCATAGAAGAGCGCCAGGCCGGGCGTCATGAGCATGACCAGGGCGATCGACATCAGCACCCAGGCTGTGTCCCCGGTATCGATCTTGGCTCCGGTCAGAATCACGTGCGGCTCTCCTCTGCGTTTCCCGTCTACGCGGCGACAGCCGCACCTCGTCGGAAGCGTATTGAGAGTGGCGCGCCGAATCAGTGGCGGGCGAGTGAACCTTGGGTCGCGATCGGGTCGCGCCAGGGTTGCCGTTCAGGACGGCAACGCCTCGCTGCGATGGAAAGGTGGCGCGCCGCAACCATGAGCCGGCTATGCGCCCAGGCGCGCCTTCGCGGCGGCGAGGGCGGCGGTTACTCGCCGGGGAGCGGTCCCACCGATCACATCGCAGCCCGCCAGCGCGCCCTCGAGGGCGGCGGCCGCGCGCAACTCCGCGGGGAGGGCCGCGTCGCCAGCCAGGGCAGAGGCCGCGGGATCGTCCGAGCCAACGAGTGCGGCCGCAATCATGGCGTCGTTGAGGGCGTCCAACGCCACTCCCGCCCGCTCCGCTTGGGCGACCAGCGCCCCCACAACATGGTGAGCGGACCGGAACGCCACGCCCCGCCGGACCAGGGCGTCGGCAACGGCAGTGGCGGTGGTGAAACCCTCGCCGGCCGCCTCACGCATCGCCTCGCGGTTCACCGTCAGCGTGGCCACAAGACCGGCCATGACCAGGAGCGAGGAATCGAGTGTGGACGCCGCGTCGAAGAGTGGCGGCTTGTCGTCCTGCATGTCCTTCTGGTAGGCCAACGGCAAGCCCTTGATCAGAGTCAGAAGCCCGGTCAGCTCGCCGATTACGCGCGCCGACTTACCCCGCACCAATTCGGCCGGATCGGGGTTCTTCTTATTGGGCATCATGGACGAGCCGGTCGAGAAAGCATCGGCCACTCGAACGAAGCCGATCCGCGGGTTCGACCACCAGGTGATCTCCTCCGCCAGCCGGCTTAGATGAACCATGCACAGCGCGAAGGCCGCAACCGCCTCAACTGCGAAGTCGCGGTCGCTGACGCCGTCGAGCGAGTTCGCCGTCACGCCATCGAAGCCCAGTTCGGCCGCCGTGGCTTCTCGATCCAGCGGATAGCCGGCTCCCGCCAGAGCGCCGGAACCGAGCGGGCACACGTTGGCCCGTCGCCGGCAGTCGGCCAGCCGGCCGCGGTCGCGCTCGAGCATCTCGACGTAGGCCAGCAGGTGATGGGCGAAGAGGACCGGCTGCGCGGGCTGGATGTGAGTCATGCCGGGCAGGATGGCGTCGCCTTCACGGTCCGCCAGACCGACCAGCGCCCGCTCCATCTCCACGATCGAGCCGTCCAGGCGATCAATCGTGCGCCGCAGCCACAAACGGATATCCGTGGCGATCTGGTCATTGCGCGAGCGGCCCGTGTGCACCTTGCCGGCCAGCGGACCCACTTTCGTCCGGAGCGCGACCTCAAGATTCATATGGATGTCCTCGAGGCTCGGGTCCCAGGTCAGCGCGCCCGCTTCGACGTCCACTCGCAGGCTTTCGAGCCCGCCGACCAGCGTTTCGACTTCGTCCGGCGCCAGCAAGCCGGCCCGGCCCAGCCCGCGAACATGGGCGATCGAGCCGTCGATGTCGTCCGTCGCCAGCACATAGTCGAAATCGATCGAGCGTGTGAACTCCGCCATCCGCTCGTCCGACGTACCCTGGAATCTGCCGCCCCACATCTTCATGGCCGAATGGTACCGGGCGCCACGTGACTGCGCGAGGCAGGACGGTCCGGCGAGAGAATCAGCCGGCCAGGGACACGGCTTCCGGCAGGACGCCCGCGGACACCGGCTCATCTTCGGCGAGGGCAACGAAACCTACGACGCCGCCGAGCACGGCGCACAGAGCGCCACCGCCAAATACCCCTAGCGGCCCGGCAGTCGCGTACAAGACGCCGCCGATCACGTTCGCCAGGATCGCCGCGGCTCCGAAGCCGGCGGCTTGGAACAGGGTCTGCCCTGTGGCCTGAAGACGCCCCGGCAGCATCTGCGCGATCGTCAGAACGAAGGACACCACGATGCCGCCGAAAAAGATGCCGGAGACGAAGCGCGCCACCATGATCGGCAGCTCGTCCGCCAACACCGCGAAGCTCGCCAGGCAAGCGCCGAACCCGACCGCCGACACCAGCAAAATCGGCCGGATACCGAACCGGCAGACCAGCCATCCCGCCAGAATCAGGCCGGGAACCTCCGCGAACCACCCGATTCCGTTGAACAGGCCGACGCCCACTGCACCGTTGCCGAGGTCCGCGATTCGGAGCGACATATACGTCCCGGCGGCCATGACGCCCATGTAGACCAGCGTGACCGAGATGAGAACCCAAGCCAGCCGCGGCCGTACCGTGAAGGCTTCCCCGACGGAGCCGAACCGCCTCGGCCGAGCTGCAGGCGGATGCGGTGCGCGCACACCCCCGCCCAGATCGCCCGCCAGTTCGTCGCCCGCCAGTTCGTCGCGGATGCGGCGATGGCGTTCGCTGTCGCGGCCCATCGGCACGAGCTGGGCGCAGACGATTGTCATCGCTATCGTCACCGCATACAGAAACGGAGCGGCCAGGTATCCGGTCTGGGCATAGATGAGCCCGCAACCAACGGCCCCGACGGCTGCGCCCATGCTGGAGAGCAGTCGCAGCCGCGAGTATTCCCGCGACGCATTCGCCATCAACGGCATCGCCATTGCGTCCGTGAGAGCCATGGCCGGGCCACCGCCCGCGCTCAGGATCATCTGACAAGCGATTATCGCAAACGCCGGCAGCGGCGCACCCAACCCCAGGGCGAAGATCGCGGCCGGAACGGACGCCAACTGGAGAGCCCGCCGCGGCCCACTGACGACGTCGCCCAGGTGGCCCCAGGCAGGCAGCGCCACCATATAGGCTAGCGATCCGAGGCCGGTGGTCAGACCGATCAGCGCCGGGTCAAAGCCCTTGGACTGCAGCAACACCGGCACAAAGCCGTACAGCGTCCCAACGGCGAGCCCGTTCGAGACATAGAGGGCCCGCAACCAAGACATCTCGCACATGGTATCCGCCGACCGACCAATTCGACCTCATCACGGCTACGTAAAGTGCTGCCGATTGTGCGGGGATGTGTCGCATGCTGATGCCCACGTCCCCAGCTATTGACATGGCGGCCGAGCGCCGATCCCTCCTGGGGGGCGTACCATCGGGACGTGCCCGATCAACTTGACCTGAGTCTCACCGGCGACATTGCACGGCTGCCACGCACCCTCCGACCGATGCTGCCGAAGCCGGCCAACGCGCCATTCGATTCGCACGAGCATTTGTTCGAGCCGAACTGGGGTGGCCGCCGGGTCCTGGCTTTCATTGAGGCCGCTCGTTCGGACGGCAGACCGCAGCTGCGCCTGCTCGATGAGTCGGGGCACGACCTGGCCCCACGACTGCCCGAACTCTGGGCCATCGCCGATCTCGTTGGCGAGCTGCCGGCGATACTGGATGGTGAGGTCGTGGTTCCGGACAAGGCCGGGCGTATGGACGAGGCGGCCCTGGCCGCGCGGCTCACCGACGGCCTGACCGTCGGGCTGACCCCGGTCTACGTGGTCTTCGACATGTTATGGGCCGCCGGTCGGCCGATCATCGCCGAACCGCTCCGCCGACGTCGAGAGCGGCTGGCTCGGGCGCTGAAGCCGGGACCGGAGCTGGTCGTCCTGCCCGGCGTCGTCGGCGAGGGTCTGGACCTGTACTACGCCGTGGCCCAACAGGGTCTGCGGGCAGTTATGGCCCGCCATCTGCGCAGCCCATACCTGCCGGGCCGTCGCAGCGAGCTGTGGCGCTGGATCCCCACGCAGCCTGGGGAGATCGCGTTGCACGCGCTCCCCGACCCCGACCCGGCGCCGGCGCGGCCCGTTCTGTCGCTAATCCAGCGCCTGCCGCTGGACGACTGACCTCCGCGGCGCGGCCGATAGGCGACGCGGCGCGGGCCGCGTGCCGGGCGCGTGCCGGCGCGGCGCGGGCCGCGTGCCGGGTGCGACGCGAATCTTGCTCATTGCTCGTGGGGCGAGCGTGAGGCAACGGCTCCCAGCGGCACGGGCGAATCAAGGCGCCCGAGGTCCGGAATATGCCGACCGCCCCGCCAGATTCGAGCCAAATCCGGTTGTTTCGGGCTCGATTAGACGATTCGCGTGGCGGCGAAGCCGCCGACCGGATCCAGAGCGGTCGCGGCGTCAGAACACGCCCGGTCCGCTTGCTTTGTGCTCACCTGGCGACCATTGAGCAATATCCGGCGCCGGGCGAGACGCGCGCCGGGCGCCGCCTAGCGCGAGACGCGCGCCGCCTTGAAGACTTGCCGCAGCCCGACGCGCTGGCCATACAGGAGTACCCCGGCGCTGTAGATCCGGGCAGCGGCAAAGAGAGCGGCCGCGCTCGCCGCCAGCATCAGCGCCGCCGACAGCATGAACTCCCACAACTCAACGTGGCCGCCGGCGACACGGGCCAGCATCAGGTACGGGCTGAAGAACGGCACGAAGGATAGGACCACGACCCAGGTGTCGTTGATCATCTGGATGGCGAAGATCGACATCAGATAGCCGGCCATAATCAGCATCATCAACGGCGACGTGGCGCTCTGGATATCTTCCTGGCGGCTAACAAGCGAGCCTAGCGCCGCGTACAGCAAGGCGTAGAAGAGGAAGCCCAGCAGGAACAGGACGAGGAACGCGCCGAATACGGCCGGGCTCAGGCCGCCCAGCGGGGCGCCGGCCGCGTTGGCGCCCAGCGCGATCTGGCGGATCGGGCCCTGAACGACCAGGCCAGCCACGGCTGCCAGGATCACGACCCCGTATTGGGTTAACCCCGCAGCCCCGTTCCCGATCACCTTGCCGGTAAGCATCTGGAATGGCGTAGCGGCATTAAGCATCAGCTCCATGACGCGACTGCCCTTCTCTTCGGCGACGCTCATCGCGACCCAAGTGCCATACGTGATGATGGCCATGAAGATCAGCACGATCAGCGCGGTTGAGACCAACGTGGACGAGATCTGGCTGCTCAGGTTATTGACCTTCGCCGGCGCGCCATCTTTGCTCGGATTGACCGGAACGACGCTCCACTTGGCCGGAGCCTGAACTGCGGACAGCGACACGCCGGCCCGGGCCAAACGGTCGTCGATCGTGAGATACGCGACGCCGTTCTCAAGGAGTTGAGTCGCGCGGCCGTCCGCTGGCATGTCCGTACGGGCCGTGAAGGCTAGATCACCCGTCGTGGCGTCGCGGGTGACTACTACCAACGCCGAGAAATCGCCGGCCTGGAGGCGTTGCTGCGCGGCCGCTACCTCGCCGCTGAGCCACGTCAGCTCGAACTGGCGGTGGACTGTGGATCCAGCCTGCGCAGCGGATCCGTTGAGAGCCGAATCCAGCACGATCGCCGCGTCGCGCGGCATGTTCGGCGCCTCGCTGATGATCGCGACCTTGGTCCCGCTGCTGCCCGATACGTAGTCAATAAGTATTGGACCCTGCGTCGCAGCAAACACGATTATCGCCAGCAGGATCGTGCCAATGAGGAAGCTCTTGCTGCCGATGCGGCTGCGGTATTCCCGCATCGCGATGTACCAGGCATTGGGGAGGAGAGACCGCCAGTTACTCATGCCGGCACCGCCTTTGGGGCGAGCGTGCGCTCGCTTGTATCGATCTGGCCCACCTTCTCGATGAAGATTTCCTCGAGCGAGGGGTCCGTGATTTCGAAATGGAGGACTCGGAGATTCCGGCCCAATGCCGATTGAAGGATCCGGTAAGGATCGTGGCCTGAGACCACTTCAGCCTCCGTGTAGTCCTGACCTCGGCGAGTCACGTGCACGCCTTCCAATGTCCCCAGCCACGCAATCTCCGGATCCCCGTCAATCGCGAGCCGCACAACCTGACGTCCAGTGGAGCGGCGGACCTCACGGAGTGGCCCGCCCACGACGACCTTGCCGCGGTCCAGGATTGCGATCGACTCGCACAGTTCTTCGACCGTCTCCATCTGGTGGGTGGAGAAGATGAGTGTCTTGCCCCGGTCGCGCATTTCAAGGAAGGCTTCCTTGAGCAGCGCGACGTTGATTGGGTCCAAGCCGGTAAACGGCTCGTCCATGACCAGAACTTGGGGGTCGTGCAGGATCGCGGCGATGAATTGGATCTTTTGCTGGTTCCCCTTGGAGAGCTGCTCCGCCCGGCGATCCGCATATTCGGGGATGCGGAACCGCTCGAGCCACTCGCGCGTCTCGCGCTCGGCGGCCTTGGGCTTGATGCCGTGCAATTTGGCGAAGAAGACGAGCTGGTCGAGAACCTTCATCTTGGCGTACAAGCCGCGCTCTTCGGGCAGATAGCCCCAGGTCTCACGTGGCAGGCTCGTGGTCGGCGTGCCGTTCCACGTAATCGTGCCCGCATCGGGTCGGAGGATGTCCAGCACGACGCGCATGGCCGTCGTCTTGCCGGCACCATTGGCCCCCAGCAAGCCGAATATCTGACCCGGCTCGATGGATACGGACACGTCGTCCAGCGCCAGCACCTCGCCGAAGCGCTTAGAGACCGCGTCGATGATCAAAGACATAACAACCCTCGAATGAGTGCCGGTGTGTGAACGGTCCGAAAAGGCTGCTGCAGGTCCATCACAGCCGCCACTTGTACCAGATGATGGCGCCAATGTAGCCAAGTCCAAGGACGCCAGCCATCGACCCGAATTGCCAACTCTCGCGCCCGAGTAGCACCATCAACCCGAAGCCTGCGAGGGCCACCATAGCAGCCAGCGTCGCCGCTACTGCCATGGCTTTCTGGTTGATCGTCTGCCACAATTCGTCCACCGGCCTGCCGGCCAGCACACTGACGGCGTCGCTGCGGTTCTGGAAGAACCATAGCGCGAGGGCGTACGCAAAGAGGATCGCGCCGCCTTCGGCCGCCGGAGCCGGCGATGCGCCCTGGCTCAGCTCGAGGCCGATCAGGACGAACCCGATCACGACAGCCGTGAGCGGCGCTGCAACGCTGCGTCGCCGCGGACTACCGCCCGTCGTTGTCATCGAAAACCTCCTCGACTGTCTTCGCGAAGAACCGTCCTATCGCCAACGCCAGCGGCAGGGACGGCAGATAGCGACCCGTTTCGATGGCGTTGACGGTCTGACGGGAGACGTTGAGGCATTTCGCAAGTTCGCCCTGGCTGATGCCCGTCTGTTCGCGCAGCGTGCGCACCCGGTTTTGCATGCCTGTCAAGTTAGCTTGTCAGGCTTCTGCTGTCAAGTCGGCTTTACAGGGGCCGAACTTTGAAGCCCTCAAGCGACCCAGACACGGTGACTGACCGCGCGTATCACCTCGGCGACAATGGCCGGGGCAAGAGCAATGGCGGCCACTAGCAGCCAATCGACGGCGTCCAACGGCGTCGCTTGGAAGGCGTCGGCTAGCGCCGGTACGAACGGAATGGCGATCTGAATGACGATGCACACAACGGCGCCGATCAGCAGGAGCTTGTTCGGGCGACGTCGAAGGACCGGATAGGCGAGGCTGCGGTTAGCGTTGGCGCGGACGACCTGACCTACGACCAGGGCCGTGTAGGCCAGCCATCGCGCGTGCTCGAAGTTGGGGCTGTGCTGCTCGATGAGAACCAGCGCGGCCACGGCGCTGAACCCGCCGGCCAACCCGATCCTGACCAGCATGTTCCAGTCGAGGAGCGGCTTGGTTCGGGGCCTCGGAGGACGATCCATCGCCCCCGGCTCCTCCGCCTCGCCTTCGAAGGAGACGGCCGTGAGCATGTCGATGAAGACTTCCAGCCACAGTATCTGAATCGGCAGCAGCGGCTGGCTATAGCCGGCGACGGTTGCGATCAGGATGAATCCGAGCATCGCGACGTGAGTCGAAATCAGGAAGACGAGACCCTTTTGGACGTTCGCGACCAGCCGACGCCCTTCGCGCAGGCCGTGCATAAGCGTCACGAACGAGTCGTCGCCCAGAACCAGGTCCGATGCCTCTCTGGCCACGGCGGTACCGCTGCCCATCGCCACGGCCACGTCGGCGTGGTGCAGAGCCGGAGCGTCATTCACGCCGTCGCCGGTCACAGCGACCGTGCGATTGGACCGGCGCGCGACGT
The DNA here is from genome assembly GCA_025358515.1 of Chloroflexota bacterium. Lineage (GTDB taxonomy): Bacteria > Chloroflexota > Limnocylindria > Limnocylindrales > CSP1-4 > Fen-1039. The sequence goes on along the minus strand of JANYJG010000161.1, from coordinate 6,134 downwards.
CCACAATGCGCAGCTTCTGCTCCGGCACGGCCCGGGCAACGATGTTGAGGGAAGGCAGTTCCGCGGCCAGCCGATCATCGTCCCAGCCGGCCAGCTCCGCGCCGGTGACAACGTGTTGGGACCGCAATCCGGCGCTCTCGGCAATTGCCGCGGCAGTGGCGGGATGGTCGCCCGTCACCACAAGGGGCTGAATACCCGCGGCAACGGCCATGGCCATCGCCTCACGGATGCCGGCCCGCAGCCGATCCGCGAATGCCAGCACGCCCAGCGGGATCCAGCCCTTGTCGCCGCCGTGCTGGGCCAGCAGGAGCAACCGCTCGCCCGCCTCCGCTCCGGTGTCGATGAGTTTCTTCCAGCTGGCCTGCTCCGCGGCGGGCAAGCCCTGGCAGAGGTCGAGGACCGCTTCAGGGGCACCGAGTGCCAGTTCCTCGATTGTGTGTTTGGGAGCAGGTCCGATCCTGCGGCGGGACCGGGTTCGAGAATACGGTCGGTCGTCGCTCACCGGCTCGGACTCCAACAGGTCCGCCGGGTCGAGTTCGAGGACGATCGCCTGATCGGACAGGAAGGCAAATAGCGAGCGGCTGAACGACCCTGGACGAGCGCCAGTGGCGACGCTCCAGGCATCTTCCTCAGCCCGAACCGCGAGCTCTGCCAGTTCTGCGACGCGGGTCTGGTCCTCGATCTGGCCCTGTGGAGTTCGGATGGCGGTCAGGGCCAGCCGGTTCTCCGTCAGCGTGCCCGTCTTGTCGGTCACGATAAGGTCCACGGACCCGAGCGTCTCCTGGGCCGAGAGGCGCCGAACAAGGACCTTCATGCGCAGCAGCCGATAGGCGCCCAAGCCCAGAACGACGGCCACGAGCGCCGGCGGTTCCTCGGGGATCGCCGCGATCGCGGCCGAAACTCCGGCCAGGACGTTCTTGCCCGCCTCGTTGCCGCGCAGGAAACCAAGCCCAACGACGATGGCGATCAGGCCGATGGCCACCACCAGCAGGATTCGGACGAGCCGATCCAGCTCCCGCTGCAACGGCGAGCGGCGCCGTTCGCGGCCGGCGAGTGCATGCGAAATGCGCCCGAATTCCGTGGTCAGGCCAGTTGCGACGACGACGCCCTCGCCGCGGCCGCCGACTATGGCGGTGCCGGCAAAGCCGATTGAGTGGCGGTCGGCGAGTTCGGCGCCGGCCGGATCCGGATTCACCGAGGCCCGTTCCGGCAACGATTCGCCCGTGAGAACGCTCCGGTCGAAGGTGAGAGCCTCGCTCTTGATTAGCCGCACGTCGGCCGGCACCACGTCACCGGTCTTGAACAAGACGATGTCACCGGGGACAATCTCGCGGGCCGGTACGTCCTCAACCTGACCGTTGCGTCTGACTCTGGCGGTCGGCGCCGCCGCCTCGCGCAACGCCTCCAGGGCCTTCTCGCCGCGGTACTCGGTCAGGACGCCGGCTCCCACGATGGGCGCCAGGATCACCAGGACGAGGACGCCGTCGCGAACCTCGTTGAGGGCGATAGCGAGGCAGCCGGCGATGAACAGCAGAACAACGAATGGCTCTCGGGCGCCGTTCCAGAACAGGCGCAGTAGCGAGACGCCTTTCCCGGACTCCAGTTCATTCGGACCGAACTTCGCCAGCCGCGCCGTAGTCTGTTCTGATGTGAGGCCGCGCGTTGGGTCGGCCTCGAGCGACTCGAGAATCGATTCGAATGGAAGCTCGGAGGCGAGCGCTCCGGGATCGGAAAGGGAATCAGCGGGATTCGAACCCGCAGCCGCTTGCGCGGACTTACTCATGGCAACCTGCTCGATCGAGCCGGGACCGCTGCTCGGTTGAGAATGCTCATGAGCGTCCGCCCCGACGCCGCCGATAGAATGAGGCATGTCGAACAATGCGGCAACTCAGCCACTCGCCATCAAAGCCGACCGCGAGGCCGGCCGCCTGGTCCTGGAATGGGCCGACGGCCACGTCACCGAATACGACTCGGAGATGCTCCGCCTGATGTGTCCTTGCGCCTTCTGCCAGGGCGAAGGGGGCCACTCCGGCTGGCTCGAAACCAGCCCTACGCTGACCGCTATTCAGACGCAGTTGGTAGATTTGCACCTCGTCGGACAGTACGCCATCGCCCCGGTTTGGGGTGACGGGCACGACACCGGCTACTACACATTCACGGCGCTCCGAGCCACCTGCCCGTGCTTGACATGCGCCGCCGAGCGACTCAATCCGGCATAGTCTACTGGGGTCCGTGGACCAACCCGCCACACGTTAGCTAAAGAGGAGATCAGATGATCGTTGCGACAACTCCCTACTTGCCCGGTTATCGCGTCACAGAGGTCAAGGGTCAGGTCTTTGGACTCGTGGTCCGCAGCCGCGGCCTCGCCGGCAACTTCGTGGCCGGCCTGCGGTCCATCGTCGGCGGCGAGATCCACGAGTACACCGAACTGCTCGAGGACACCCGCCGCCAGGCCCTGGACCGCATGGTCCAGAACGCCACGCTGATGGGCGCCAACGCGGTCATCTCGATGCGCTTCGACTCGTCGGAGATCGGAACCACGATGTCCGAGATCGTCGCCTATGGCACAGCGGTAGTGATCGTGCCGGACGCGACCGCGGGTGAGCCGCGCGCCGAGTAGGCTGTGCGGTGCGGATCGCCGGCCTTCCCCTAGGCTCGGCCACGGCGCGGCCGGAGTTTCCAGATGCAATTCACAATTCGACTGCTGCTTTTCGCCATCGGCGGCCTCCTCTTCCTGAGCGGTCTTGCGCTGCTCACCCAGGGCGGCGCGGCGGCGTCGACAGGTCTGTGGCCGATCGCGATAGGCGCCGGGTTGATGATCGTGGCGGTCCTGGAACGAACGCGTTACCGCTCCGAGGCGGCCGAGCGGGCCCACCACGACCCCGGACCGGGTGGCGGAGAGGACGGCACGCTGGAGCCGCCCTTCCAGCCCACGCCTGAGCTGTTCAGGGACCCCACGACCGGTCGTCTAATGCGGGTCTGGGTCAATTCTCGCAGCGGCGAAAGGCGCTACCGGGCGGAGGGCTGAAGGACTCGCAGACCCATGGCCTCTTGCGTAACGGCTTGCGTCGAAGAGAATGTCCCGATACGCGGCCAAGCCGCCGTCAACCAATCGAGGGTTTGGGCAGCCAAGTGACAGCGATCATCCGGCAGAGCGCGCAGCGGGAACCTCCGGAATTTCCGGAGGCCGGCTCTGAGTTCCCGTACATCAACCGCGAGATCAGCTCCTTGAGTTTCAACCATCGCGTCCTCTACGAGGCCGGCGATGACCGCAACCCGCTCCTGGAGCGAGTCAAGTTCCTGGCCATTTTCGCCGGCAACTTGGACGAGTTTTTCCAGATCCGAGTGTCGGGTCTGATGGAGCAGGCTCAGGCCCACGCCACGCCTGCAACGCCGGGCGAAAAGCCCGCCGCCGAGCAGTTGGCCGAAATCCGAACTCGCTTCCGGGGACTGCTGGCCGAGCAGCGTCAGACATTCGAACAGGTCTGTGAGGCACTCGCCGCCGCCGGTATCGAGATCGTGGACTACGCCGCCGTGCCCGAGCACCATGAGTCGCTGCGGCAGCGATTCACCGAAGAGATCTACCCGGTCCTGACTCCATTGGCCGTCGATCCGGGCCATCCGTTCCCGTACATCAGCACCCTCAGCCTGTCGCTGGCCATCCGCATGGAAGATCCCGATGAAGGCGAAGAACGATTCGCCCGAGTCAAAGTGCCGCCGGTCCTGACGCGCTTTCTTCAGATCGAGGCAGGCAAATTCGTCCTCCTCGAACAGGTCATCGCCGCCAACCTGGACATGCTCTTCTCCGGCATGATCATTCACGAAACTCACCTGTTCCGAGTTACTCGCAACGCCGATCTGGAGCTCGAGGAGGACGAGGCCGACGACCTCCTGCTGGCCATCGAAGAGGAGTTGCGGCGCCGTCGATTCGGCGAGGCCGTGCGCCTGGAAGTGGACGAGGCCATGCCCGCGTCCATGCGCCGCATCCTGGAACGCGGCGTCGGCGTAGATCCCGAGGATTGCTACGAGATCCCCGGCATGCTGGACCACACGGGGTTGTGGCAACTCGCCGGGCTCGATAGAGCGGACCTGAAGATGGCCCCCTACACCCCGATCGTTCCGGCGCGGCTGGTGCCGCCCGACGAGGACGAGCCGGCTGACGTCTTTGCCGCGATCCGAGCTGGGGACATTCTCGTTCACCACCCGTACGAGAGTTTCGCCGCCTCCACTCAACGGTTCATCAACCAGGCATCGGAAGATCCGGAAGTCCTCTCGATCAAAATGACCCTGTACCGCACCAGCGGCGACTCGCCCATCGTCCGCGACCTGATTTCCGCAGCCGAGCGGGGCAAGCAGGTCGTGGTTCTGGTGGAGATCAAGGCCCGTTTCGACGAAGAGGCCAATATCGTCTGGGCCCGCAAACTCGAGAAGGCTGGCGCCCACGTCGTCTACGGCCTGGTCGGCCTCAAAACGCATTCCAAGACGTCGCTCGTTGTCCGGCGGGAAGGGACGAGCTTGCGCCGCTACGTCCACATAGGCACGGGCAACTACAATTCCGGCACCGCTCGGTTGTACACGGACCTGGGTCTGCTTTCCTGCCGTCCCGAGCTTGGCGCCGACGTCAGCGACCTGTTCAACGTCCTGACCGGCCTGTCCCGCCAGCGCGATTTCCGCCGCCTGATCGTGGCCCCCATGAACCTGCGTAACTGGATCCTGGCAATGATCCAGCGCGAGACGGTCAACGCCATCGCCGGCAAAGAGGCCCGGGTCCTGCTGAAGCTCAACTCCCTGGTGGACCCAGCCTGCGTCGCTGCCTTGTACACCGCGTCGCAAGTCGGGGTCCAGGTCCAGTTGATCATTCGCGGAATCTGCTCGCTGTGGCCGGGCGTGCCAGGCGTCAGCGAAGGGATTACGGTGCGTTCGATCGTGGGTCAGTACCTCGAGCATTCGCGGGTGTTCAATTTTCACAACGACGGCAAACCGGAGTGGTACATCGGCTCCGCGGACCTGATGGAACGAAACCTTGACCGGCGCGTGGAGGCAGTGGTTCCCGTGGAGGATCCAGATTCGGCCGAGCGAATCCGCGCCGTCATGGAGGTCATGCTGGCCGACGACCGCCGCTCCTGGCAGCTGTTGCCGGACGGCACCCACCATCGCACGGAGACTCTCAACGGCTTCCCGGGAACCGTCGATACTTTCGAGACTCTCAAGGCGGCGGCGATAGCAGCCGCCTTGCCGGCGACCAACACCCCAAGGCGGCCCCACGCCGGGATAGGTTCACTCGATCCAAGGGCATAGCGGGCCACGGGCGAGCTCGTGACAGATGGGGAATCCTAAGGTGACAGCAGGTCGGAAGATCGAAGTCGAACTGAAATATCAGATCGACACCCCTGGCGGCGGCGACCGCTACCTCGTGGCGCCGGAGATCGGACCGTTCAAGCCGACCGGGGCAGTGGATTCAGGGCGCGTCGAGGATCGTTACGTGGACTCCGCGGACTGGGCCTTGGCCCGCGCGGGATTCGCCGCCAGGCTACGCAAGACTTCGCGCGGGACTGAGATCGGGTTGAAGTCGCTGGCGGTGGAGGGCGTCAGAATTCAGCGTCGCGAGGAGATCGAGGGACCTGCGGACCTGACATCGCTCCCGACCGACTGGCCCGCCTCGAAAGCGCGCCTGGTTGTGCTCGAGTTGTGTGGCAGCGCGCCGTTGATCGAATTACTCACCATCCGCCAGCTCCGTCGCACTCGACGACTGAAGGCCGACGGTACGAAGGCTGAACTTAGTGTCGACGAAGTCGAGGTCGTCGCCGGTGGGCGGGTGTTGGATGCCTTCGAGGAATTGGAAGTGGAACTGAAGGTCGGCTCCGAGGCGCCCCTGAATGCGCTCGGCGAGGTGCTCGACCAGGACAACGGCTTGCATCGTGTGTCGCGGTCCAAGCTGGATCGCGCAATCGGAGTGCTGCGTAAGTCCCTCACCGAGATGCCGGATGGCGTGCGCCGACGCTGGGAGTCGGCCCCGGCTGATTTACTGGATCGCAATCCGACGCGCGTTGAAGAGCCGCAAACGGCCGGTCCACGCAGCCTCGGCATCGTGGCCGACGATAGCCTCCCCGAGGCCGCCCGCAAGGTCCTGCGGT
>JANYJG010000058.1 GCA_025358515.1 Chloroflexota bacterium | reverse complement strand
GCTTTTGGAATCGACAAATGGACCGTGCAATCGTTCACTCCGCAGGCAAAAGTGACGCAGTCAACGCTCGACGCGGCACAGCCCACGATCCAGAACCTTCGCCTTTGGGATTACCGGCCGCTCCAGCCTTCCCTAACCCAGACTCAACTCCTGCGCAATTACTACGCCTTCGCGGACATCGACGTCGACCGCTATACCTTCACCGACCCGGCGAGTTGCGCGCCCAATCCTGCGCCGTGCGTTCGCCAGGTCATGCTTTCCGGCCGTGAGCTTGATCCCTCGAAGGTGGGGAGCCTCAACAACGGCAACTCGAGCTGGGTAAACGTCCACTTGACCTATACCCACGGCGTTGGTCTCACCATGTTGCCCGTCAACGAGGTCGTCCGCAGTGGGCAGGGCCAGAGCGCCTCGCCGAACCTGATCATCCAGAACGTCCCGCCAGTTTCATCGGGCGGCGCGCCTAAGATCACGCAGCCGCGCATCTACTTCGGCACGCAAGCGAGTGACTACGTGATCGTTGGGGCCGGCGGCCAGGAGTTCGACTTCCCGTCAGGTGCCTCCGGCGGCACGACTTCCAATTGGACCGGCAACACGGGCATCAAGCTCGACACGCCCCTGGCCAAGCTGCTCTTCGCCGCCCGCCTGGGCGACCTGAACCTGCTCATCAGCCCCCAGGTTTCGAGCAACAGCGAACTCCTGATGCACCGACAGATACAGGAACGGGTTCAGCTCCTGGCACCATTCCTGCGCTACGACAAGGACCCGTATCTGGTGGTAACGGCAGGCGGGCGCCTCGTCTACATGCTCGATGCCTACACGACCAGCGCCGCATTCCCGAACGCGAACTCGTTCGACCCGGGCAGCGACAGCACTACCAACGGCCTCGCCGGCGACTCGTTCAACTACATTCGAAACAGCGTCAAGATAGTCATGGATGCGTACGACGGCAGCATGACGTTCTACGTTGCCGATCCGAAGGACCCGATCATCCAAGCTTGGCAGGGCGTGTTCCCCGCCGTCTTCCATCCGCTCTCAGAGATGTCCGCCGACTTGCAGTCGCACCTGCGCTACCCGGAGGACATGTTCAACGCCCAGACAAAGCAGTTTGAGCGCTACCACGTGACCGATCCAGGGGTCTTCTACGTCAGCGATGATGTGTGGCAGGTTCCCCAGGGCTCGTCCTCGGGCGACGGGCCGGAGCAACTCCCACTCGAGGCGTACTACGTCGAAATGCAGGTGCCCGGCGTCAAGGACAAGAACCACTCCGAGTTCCTGCTGCTCCAACCGATGGTGCCGCAGAAACGGCCCAACATGATCTCCTGGGTGGCGGCCCACAACGACCCGGCCGCCTACGGACAGGTCGATGTCTACAACTTCCCCAGCGACGCCACCGTTTACGGGCCGGTCCAGATGCAGGCCTCGATCTCAGTCAACAAGGACATCAGTCAGCAGGTGACACTCTGGAGCCAGCAGGGCAGCAAGGTCATCATGGGCAACCTGCTTGTCGTACCCACCCAGGATTCCCTCCTGTACGTGGAGCCGGTCTACATGAAGGCCGCCAACAACCCAATTCCTGTATTCCAGAAAGTCATCATCGCATCCGGGCCCAGCAACATCGTCTGGGGCGACACGTTGCAGGACGCCCTGACCCAGCTCATTTCCGGTGGCGGAACCGGGCCAACGGCTACGCCCTCGCCGGGGGTCTCGCCCGGTGCGACCCCGACTTCGCCGCCGGCCGGCTCGCCGACCCCGCAACCCAGCACCTCGTTCACCGGGTCGGCGCAGCAGCTCATCGCCGAGGCCAACCGCCACTACGAGTTGGCCCAGCAAGCCCTGGCCGGCAAGGATCTGGCCACATACCAGAAGGAAATGGACATAGTCGGGCAGCTCCTGGCACAACTCCAGACCAAGCTCGGCACGCCGGCACCGTAGGGCGCCGGTTGTGAACGAGAGCGCGATGCGGCTGGCTCCGGAGTCGGCAGCCCGCGACTCGGGTGGTTCCGCTGCCGACCCGCCTGCGCAGCCCAGGTTCGGTCGGCTGAGCCGGCTGCGTCATGCCTTCGCATTCGGCGTGGCCGACGGCGACGCCGCTCTTGTCGCGGCGGCAGGATTCCTCGTCCGCGGTGGAATCCTGCCGCTCATACTTCCCGGAGTTGTCCTGCCTTCGGTCATCGACATCGCCGGGCGCGCGGGTGTCAGTGCGATTTCGATTGCCGGTCAGCCGACGTCCTCGCTGATCGGAGTCCTGGTCCTGCTGGCCCTTGGATTCGGGCTGTGGCTGGTGGCGTCCAACCTGCTCGGTGCATGGACCGACGCATGGATGGTGCGGTCGACGCTTGGAGACGCGGACGAGCGGACCCAGGCCAGGCTCCCCTCCGGTCCGCCTCTGGTTTTGCGACTTGTCGCTATCCGGTTGGTCTGGCTGTTGCCCATTGCGATTGCCCTGGCCTGGACGGCTGCCCGCATCTACTCATCGGCCTACACGGAACTGCTCACTCCATCCAGCCTGGCCACGCCCCTGCCCCTCCGGGTCATCGCCGGCGCCTGGGACGCAGTCGCCGTCCTGGCGATCACGTGGCTGGCAGCGGAAACCCTCGCGGCCGTCGCCATTCGCCGCCAGATCCTTCTCGGCCGCGGCATCTGGTCCTCGCTCGCGGGTGCGATCGTGCAGATCGTGCGCCGCCCGTTCTCGACGAGCCTGACGCTCGTGGCCTCGACCGCAGCCAGCCTCGTCGCGATGGCGGTGGCCATGGCGGGTACGGCCACGGCTTTCGAATGGTGCCGGATCGCAGCTCGCAACGCCCAGCCGATCGCCCTCAAGCTCGGGTTCGGACCTTTCACAACGACTCGGGACTTCAGACCCGTGGTCTTCGTACTGGCTGTTTTCACGCTCGTGGTGGCCTTGGCGGTGGCCCTGGGCCTGGCCGGTATCGCTTCGGCCTGGCGGAGCGCGGCCTGGACGAACGAGGTTGCCGACGCCACCGCGAAACCAAATTAGTTGGGACTATCGGGCCAGGTTCTAGCGGAGCGCCTGGTTGAATCATAGAGGCCGGCACGGATGCCCCGGCGGCACACGGCCGCAGCGGCGTATCGGCCGAAACGAATGAGCGGAGGTTCCGCATGGTCGCGGCAATAGCGTGCCCCAGGTGCTCGGCGAATGTGAAGGCCGATCAGGCCTTCTGCGCCAGTTGTGGATTTGCGCTGGCGGAGCCCGGCGAGACCATAGCCGCAGCGATCGACCCCGACGAAACCTCTCTGCCGAACGACGCCCCGGAGCCGATTGAGCGCCAGGCGGAGGCGGAAATGGAACTGACCGCGCCCGAGGCGGAAGACCCGCGGCCGGCGGTCCTGGGCGGATCCGCAATTCCGGACCCGTCCGCGCCTGCGGCCGAGTCCGAGCCCGCGGCCGAGTCCGAGCCCGCGGCCGAGTCCGAGCCTGCGGCCGAGTCCGAGCCCGCGGCCGAGTCCGAGCCCGCGGCATCGAGGGTGCCCGGCGGCTACCTGGCGCCCTCGGCGACATACCGCTCCGCGGATTGGGCCGTCTCCGAGCACAAGCGTCGATCGAACGTCGATGACGAGAACACGCCACCGCCGATGGCGAGCATGAGCGTGAGCATCGGGGCCGTGGCCGTCGCTCCCGGATCGGCGACGCTCCCCGACGCGACGCCCATGCCAGGAGCGTGGCCATCACCGGTGGCGACACCCGTACCCACTCCCATCGTGCCCGCGCTGATCGTGCCCGCGCCGGCTGCACCGTTGGCTGCGACGCCACCCGTCCTCGCCCGGCCCGCAACCACCCGAGAATCGAGGGTCGAGCTGGCGACATTCGTCCTGACCACCGCCGGCAGCGTCCTGGGAATCGCCGCGTTCTTCCTGCCCTGGACCGGCTCGACCGGAATCGGAGTCGGCACGGTCACATTGACGACCGCCTCGCAGTGGGCGTTCGGCATGCCAGCCGGTTGGCCGTTGTTCCTGATTGCCCTCGCGGTTCTGGGCGCAATCGTCTTCGGCGACTATGTCCAAAGACGATACCCGGCCTTCACTCCGCTTACCAAGCCACTCGCCAGTGCGATCCTGCCCATGGTCCTGGGCGGACTGTACATTGGCGTGGTTCTGCTCTACGTGACCATGTCCTTTGGCTTCGGCGGCGGGATCGTGGTGCTCCTCCTGAGCGCCGTACTCCTCACCGCGGGGGCCTGCGTGACAATCTTCTTCCCGGCCGACTCGGCCAGGCCGTAGCTTCCGCGGACCGTCACTTGGAATGGTTTCGAAGCGTCAGCGCGGAACGGTAGACCGGCTCCAGGGACCCACCCTGATACACTTCGCAAAAGCATTCGAGGCGCGGAGTCCGGGCCAAAAAGGCCAAAGTCGAGAGAGAACTGATTCGAATGAGTGACATAACTGGCCAGATTGGGGGCGCATTCGGCGCCTTCTTCTCCAGCGAGATCGTGCAATTGGTCATGTACTCGGTCTTCCTTTACCTGTTCGTGGTCTGGCTCGCCGCCGCATTCTGGGCGTTCAGAGATATGCACGATCGGACCGAGAATCCGATCCTGCCGTACCTGGCAGCCGGACTGATCATCCTATTCACGCCCTTCTTCTTCCTCTTCGGAGTGGTCGTATACCGGGTCGTTCGCCCGGCCGAGAGGCTTGGCGAGGTCTACGAGCGAAACCTCGCGGAGGAGGCGCTCCTGGCCGAGGTCGAGGCCATAAAGTCCTGCCGCGGCTGCGACAAGCGCGTCGACTCGGACTGGATCATCTGCCCGTGGTGCCGGACCCGCCTGAACCGCGTCTGCCCCAACTGCGACCGCCTCGTAGGCCTGGATTGGTCACTGTGCGCGTGGTGCGGCAAAGACTTCGAACATCCGGCCATGGCCCCAGCAGCCGCCGAAACGATTCCGCTCGCGGCGCCAGATGTGGCGCGGCACCCATCCAGTCAACCTGCCGGCCGTAGAGTGGCTTCCGGCAAGCCGGCAGTGGGCGGCTGAGCCCACCGGAGACTGGCGAACAGATAGATGGCCCGACGATCGAGCCGCGAGTGTAGGGCCTGGCCCAGACCCTACGCAACGCGACTCGCCGGGCCTCGATGAGAGAGGCAGCGGTCCCTGGCCGCTCAACTCCGGCGCAATCCGATCGCTCATCCCTCTCACATCGCCTACAACGGTTCCCTCATTCTTATCGCCCTAAGTGCCATGAACGCCGGCCGGTAGTAAGGCGCAGATGGGCCGCCGATAAGTGGCCACAGTTAGTCTGGCCTCGTTGTCTGGAGCCCGATGGCGGGGGGAATCGGCGGGCTCCCGTTGTTGGGCTCCAGAGAACATAGAACCGGCCAATCTCCCGCCCGCACTGTGACGAGATGTGACGCTGTCTTCGCTGGATACCCAAGAGATGACGACCGTGGTCGAAACTCGCGGCCGGTCGCGCCGACCGCCGGAGAGATTGGGATCCCGTGCGATAGATCTCCTGCCGCTTATGGAACGGCCTCGAGAGCGGCTGGCTCTCCACGGGGCGGGGGCACTAAGCGCGGCAGAGTTGATCGGCGTCCTGTGGGGATGCGGTACTCACGGCACCACTGCAGTTGGCGCCGCGGTGGTGGCGTTGGCACGCCACGAAGGGCTCGTGGGTCTGGCCCGGGCAACGGACTTGGAACTCGTTGCGGTCCCGGGCGTGGGGCCGGTCCGAGCCGCTCAACTCACTGCCGCCTTCGAGCTGGGGCGGCGCGTCGTGGCGGACTGGCCGCAAGGACGTTGGACCATTCACACGCCCAGCGACGTCGGCGAGCGGCTCGTGCCTCAGATGGGCTATCTGGAAAGGGAGGAGCTACGGGTCGTCCTTCTCAACACCCGCAACGTGGTCCTACGGCTCGTGACCGTCTACCAGGGCAACGTCTCATCGAGCCTGGTCCGGATCGCTGAACTATTCCGAGACGCGGTCCGCCTCAACGCCACAGGCCTGATCCTCGTTCACAATCATCCCTCCGGAGACCCCACGCCCAGCCCGGACGATCTGCGGCTGACGGCGGAGGCCTTGGCTGCGGGCCGGCTTCTGGACATCCAACTGCTCGACCACCTGATCGTCGCCGGCGACGGCTTCGTATCCCTGCGCGACAGGGGTATCAGCTTCGACCGCGTGGTCTAAAGGGCGGCCGTCTGGACCGCCTTGCGTCAAGAGGCGTACACTGCGCCGGCCCGCCGAATGGGGCCACGGGAAGCATTGAGTTTGAGCCAGGTATACTGCACGGGCTTCCCAGGATCGACGCGGAGTCGGGAAAGCCGTCGCGCGGCCTACGGGCAAGCTCGACCGCTGGAGATCACCAGACCGGCCAACCCATCCCGCATACTCGGGACGCCGGCACCAGCAGAAGGAACTGCCCGCATCATGTTCGGCCTCAATGCTTTGCTGGGCCTCTTTTCGCGCGACATCGGAATCGACCTGGGAACGGCCAATACCCTCGTCCACGTACGCGGTCGGGGCATTGTCATCAGCGAGCCCAGCGTCGTGGCGATGGAGGCCAAAACCAAGAAGGTTCTCGCCGTTGGAGCAGAGGCGAAGCGCATGGTCGGTCGAACCCCGGCCAACATCATCGCCGTGCGACCGTTGCGGGACGGAGTCATCAGCGACTTCGACGTAACCCAGCAGATGATCGCCTACTTCGTGCGCAAGGTTCACGACCGGGTCGGAATGGTGCCGCGGCCCCGCATGCTGCTCGGCGTTCCCTCAGGTGTGACCGAGGTCGAGAAGCGCGCCGTTCGCGACGCGGCGATGAACGCGGGCGCCCGCTGGGCGGGCCTCATCGAAGAGCCGATGGCGGCGGCGATCGGGGCCGGCCTGCCGATCAACGAACCCACCGGTAGCCTCATCGTCGACATCGGCGGCGGCACTACCGAGGTCGCGGTCATCAGCCTGGGCGGCATCGTCGTGAGCCGCAGCATACGCATCGGCGGTGACGAGTTGGACCAGGACATCGTCGCCTACGCCCGGCGCGAGTACAACCTTTTCCTGGGTGAGCGGACGGCGGAAGACATCAAGATCGCTCTTGGATCCGCGAGCCCCGGCGAGTGGGACGCTCAGCGCGTCACCCTCCGCGGCCGCGACCTGCTGACGGGCCTGCCCCGCAGCGTCGAGATCGGCGGCGAGCAGATCCGTGAAGCGATCGACGCTTCGGTCAGCCTGATCGTGGAGATCGTCAAGGACACCATCGAGGAAACGCCGCCGGAGCTCGTAGCCGACATCATGGATCAGGGGATCGTCCTCGCCGGTGGTGGCGCGCTCCTGGCAGGCCTGGACAAACGCATCGCCGAAGCGACCCAGATGCCAGTCCACATTGCTGACGATCCGCTGACGTGCGTGGTCCGCGGAACGGGCGTCGTCCTTGAGGAGATCGACACCATGCAAGACGTGCTGGTGGCGGACACATACGCGCGTCCTACGCGCTGACCTGGCTTAGCTCGGCCCGACCGGTATGATCAAAGCCCGAACCGTATCGCGCCGGATCCGCCGGCAGTGGACGGTCTTCGGCATCCTCCTGACGGTCAGCGTCATCCTCATGGGCGCGTCCGGGACCAGCGTCGCACACGACCTTCAGTCGGCCGCCAACTTCGCCTTGAGCCCGGTCGAGAGGTGGCTCAACGATGTCACCGACACGGCGACCTCATATTGGTCGGCCATCACCCAGATCGATCGCCTGCGGTCCGAGAATGACCAGCTCGCCTTGGAGAACCAGACTCTGCGCGATCAGCTGCTGAGAATGCCTGCCATCTCGAAGCTGACCGACGACTGGACCAGGATTACCGACGCCAAGTCCGCGGTGCCGTACGACTCGACCATCGCCCGGGTGATCGTCCGCGACATCTCAGAGGTCCGGACCCGAACCATCGTCCTCGATCGCGGCAGCAACGACGGCATCAAGGAGGGGCAGATCGTCGTCGACGACGGCTTTGCTCTGATCGGCCGCATCAAGTCGGTGCAGGCGACCGTGTCGACGGTGCTGATCCTGACCGACACCGGGGCCGTCGTCGTCGGTCGTGAGGCGCAGTCCGGCGCCACCGGCCTGATCCGCGGCCAGGTGGACGGGTTGCTGCAGATGACCAACGTCGACGTTACGGCGAAACTCCAGAAGGGTCAGGCCATCGTCACGGCGGGTGAGACGCTGCCGAACACTCTCGACAGATCGCCCTATCCACCAGGCCTCCTCATCGGAGAGATCGTCAACGTCCAGAGCGACCCCAACGCCATTGTCCAAGGCGCCACGATCCAGTCCGCCTCTCATCCGGGCAGCGCCACCTGGGTGCTTGTCCTTGCCGGCTACTCCGGCAGCTTCCAGCCCGGCTCCCAAGCCCCGGTCCAGAGTCCGACGGCCTCGTCTGCCGCGAGCCCAACGGCACGCCATTGAGATCGACCGGCGCGGCTTCGGCAACGATCGAATCTGATACGCTCTGGCGCAATATGCCGACTGAATCGCGATGAAGGGCCTCGTACTGGCGGGAGGCACGGCCACCCGTCTATTCCCTCTCACCATCGTCACCAACAAACACCTGTTGCCGATCTACGATCGGCCCATGATCTACTACCCGATCGCCACGCTGGCCGGCATGGGGATCCGCGAGGTCATGGTCATCGTCGGCGGCAAGAGCGTCGGCGACGTGGTGGAGTTGCTGGCAGACGGCGAGCATTTCGGACTGGACCTGACTTACCGGTACCAGCGCGGCGCTCTGGGCATTGCTCACGCAATCGGACTCGCCCGAGACTTCGTCGGAAACGACGCCTTCTGTTGCCTACTGGGCGACAACATCCTCCTGGGTCCGGAGTTGGAGCCGCTGGCCAAAGAGTTCGAGGCCGGGCCCTGGGGCGCCGGCACACTGCTGTACGAGGTTGCAGACCCGCAGCGCTTCGGCGTAGCGGAGTTCGGCCCAGACGGGAACGTGGTCGCCTTTGAAGAGAAGCCGGCCAACCCAAAGAGCAACCTCATCCCGATCGGCGTGTACTTCCTGCGCCCCGACGCATTCGGCGTAATCGAGGGCCTCGTCCCGTCGCGCCGGGGTGAGTTGGAAATCACCGATCTGCTCAACCACTACCTGCCGGGCAGCCTGTTTGCGCCGCGATTCGACGGCCTGTGGACCGACGCCGGGACTGTGCCCTCACTGCTGCGCGCCGCCGAGCTGGCCGAGCAGGAATCGGCCGACGGCAACCTGACGCCTCCCCCGCCCAGGCCGGTCTCGTGACCTCAGCGCAGCGGGGCCAACCGCGTTTCGAACGCCTGTTGGTTACGGGCGGGGCGGGCTTTATCGGCTCGTGCTTTGCCCGAGACGTGCTGGCCCGGCGCGACGGAACCCACATCACAGTCCTCGACAAGATGACCTACGCCGGCAACCCGGCCAATCTCGCCCCGATTACGTCGGACCCGGAGCAGGCGGCGCGGTTCCGGCTCGTGGTCGGCGACATCGCCGACCCGGCGGTCGTGGCGCCGCTCGTCGCCCAAGCCGATGCCGTAATCAACTTCGCCGCGGAGTCGCACGTCGATCGATCCATCCTCGATCCGGAGGCGTTCCTGCGGACCGACGTCCTGGGTGTCCACGTCCTCCTTGAGGCCTGCCGGGTGGAACAAACGCGCGCCGCGGCGGGTCACAGGGAGCGGTCCCCGCGCTTCCTCCAGGTTTCCACGGATGAGGTCTATGGCTCGGTCGAGACCGGCGAGAGCCGCGAGGATGATCGCCTGGAACCCCGATCGCCATACTCGGCTGCGAAGGCGGCGGGCGAGTTGCTCGTCAATTCCTATGTCGTGACCTACGGCCTGGACGCGGTTCTCACCCGCGGCTCCAACACGTACGGGCCCTACCAGCATCCCGAGAAGCTGATCCCGCTCTTCCTGACCAACGCCATCGGGGATCAGCAACTGCCGTTGTATGGCGATGGCCTGCAGCGACGGGATTGGTTGTACGTCGCCGATCATGCCGGGGCCATCGGCCACGTCCTCGAGCACGGCGTCACGGGCCAGGCATATAACGTTGGCGGCGGCAACGAGCGGACCAACCGCGAAATCGTGACCCTGTTGCTGGACCGCCTGGGCAAGCCGTGGTCCCTGGTGAGGCAGGTCGAGGACCGGCCGGGCCATGACCGACGCTACGCCATGAGCAGTTCCAAGCTGGCGGCCCTGGGCTGGCAGAACAAGGTCACATTCGAGGCCGGACTTGCCGCAACCATCGATTGGTTCGCGGCCAACGACGCCTGGTGGCGGCCCATAAAGTCTGGCGAGTGGGAGACCTACTACAGCCGCCAGTACGGCGCCCGACTGGCCGGCTCGAGCAAGGCATCTCAATGAGCGTCCGCCGCTGATGCGCGTGGCCGTCACCGGTGCCGGCGGTCGTCTGGGCACTTCACTTTTGGCCGCACTCGCTGCGGCCAAGTTCGTGGCTGAGGTGCTGGCCTGGGATCTGCCCGATCACGACCTGGACGATCCCGCCTCCGCCGAAGGCCTCGTGGCCCGGCATCGACCGGACGTCGTCATCCATGCAGGGGCCTGGACGGATGTCGACGGTTGCGCCCGCGATGAAGGGCTGGCGATGCGCCGCAACGGAACCGCCGTCGGGGAGATGGCCGAGGCATGCGTTCGGCATGGCGCCCGGCTGATCGCCGTGTCCACGAACGAAGTTTTCGACGGGGCTCGAACCGACGGCCGGCCCTACGCTCCGAATGACGAGCCCAATCCGGTCAACGCTTACGGGCGGGCAAAGCTGGCCGGCGAACGGATGGCGCGAGTTGCCTTCGGTCCCGTGCCGCACCTCGCTATCGTGCGAACGGCCTGGCTCTTCGGGGCGCCGGGAGTCGACTTCCCGATGAAGATTCTCGCCCGAGCACGGAGCCTGCCGGACGGCGACGCGCTGAAGCTGGTCGCAGACGAGTTCGGCAATCCCACCTATGCGCCGGACCTGGCCTCTGCTCTGGTCGATCTGGCGGATCTGGCGGGCCGTCCCGCCGCCGCTGCCGCCGCCGCTGCCGCTCCCCATGGTCGTGGCTTCGACGGCATCCACCACATCGTCAACTCGGGCATGGCGTCTCGGGCGGAATTCGCCCGCGAGACCCTGCGGCTGGCCGGGCTCTCGGTGCCGACGCAAGACGTTCCGGCGGCAACCTGGACCCGCGCCTCCACGCCGCCCGCCAGAGCCGTCCTGGCGCCGACGCCGCTGCCGAACGGTGAGTTGCTTCGCGCGTGGCAGGCAGCATTGGCCGTGTACCTGGCGACCGGATCCCCGAACGCGGAGGCACAGTGACCAGTCGCTCCCCTGCTGTTTCGATTTTGGCCGGGGTCCGTTACGGATCTCTGAATTTGATCGCCGACAGGCGTGGATCATTTGCGGAGCTGTGGAAGGCATCCGTGTTCGGTGAATTGTCGGCCGCGGATACCGGCCTGCCGGATGCCCGTTTCGTCCAGGCCAACCTCTCCACCTCGGCTCGGGGAGTGCTGCGTGGCCTGCACTATCACCGCCGCCAGCTCGACTACTGGACCGTGGTCAGCGGTGTCGCACTGGTGGCCCTCGTTGACGTCCGGCCCGTCATCGCCGAAGCCGCCGCCCACGCCATCGTGGAATTGCGCGAGATGTCGGCCGGGGACAGTGTTGTCATCCCGACCGGCGTCGCCCACGGGTTCTTGGCCGTGGAGCCGCTCCAACTTCTCTACCTCGTGACCAATGAGTACGACGGCAGCGACGAGTTGGGGTTCGCCTGGGACGACCCGGCCGTAGGAATTGCTTGGCCAATTATCCCCGGCACCCCGGACGGGCGGCCGATCTTGTCCGATCGAGACCTCCAGAATCCCACCCTCAGCGAGCTCGTGAACTCCCTGCGCCCTGGCTGAATTCTGGCCCGCGCTGGAGAAGATGGGGTCTACGTTGCTACACATTTGCGGACAACGGCCCCTCGGCATGTCTATGATCGCTCTGCCTGGTGCCGTTTCTGGCCCGTCACGACCTCCTGAAACGCCAAACCAACCCGCCCAAAGGACCCCCAGGCCCCGGGACCAAGGCGCGATTGCCTTGCAGCGGGTCCGGGCAACAGGCTAAGCGCACAACCGAGATCTGGCCCATCAGAGTTCGCGTCCCGAGGGACGTGGACCACGGCATTCCAGCTTCCCAGCTGCTGTCGGGGCCCTAAATGGGAGACCGCGAAATGCGAAAGCTCACCCTCGCGCTCGCGATTGCCGTCCTTGCCCTGACGAGCGGGTTTGGTACGACCGTCGAGACCGTGAACGGCGCTGCCCACCAGGCCAAGGTCGTCATCGTTGTCGGTGCGACTCAGGGCACCACCTCATCCTATCGTTCGGACGCGGACCAGACCGCTGCGGTATTCGCCAGATACACGACGAACATCGTCAAGGTGTACTCGCCCAACGCCACCTGGGCCAACGTTCAGGCCGCGGCCAAGGGGGCCAACGTTCTTGTATATCTGGGGCACGGCAGCGGCTTCCCGAACCCGTACGTCAAAAAACTTCAGCCGAACGGCGACAACGGCATGGGCCTCAACGCGACCGCCGGGGCCGGCGACTCCAACACGAAGTACTACGGCGAGAATTACATGGCCCAGCTCGCCCTGGCGCCGAACGCCATAGTCCTCCTCAACCATTTGTGCTACGCCTCGGGCGACAACGAATGGGGCGCAGGCAAGCCGACTCTGGCCGAGGCCAAGACACGCATCGACGGCTACGCCTCCGGTTTCCTGCGCGGCGGAGCCAGGGCTGTGATCGCCGAGGGCACGAACGACCTCAGCTATTACATCGACAGCCTTTTCACCTCGCATCGGAGCATCGATCAGATCTGGCGCAGCTCCCCCGCGAGCAATGGCCACTACAGCTCTTGGGCGAGCAGCCGAAACACCGGATTCACCTCGGCGATGGATCCAAGCCTCGATCGCCCCGCCCGAGATGGCGATGTCTATTACCGCTCAATGGTGTCTATTCCCGACACGACTAGTGACGCCATCGTCACCAGCATGGTCACACCTCTCGTGAGCAAGGCCGGCAGATACGTCGCTATGGTGCCCACGCGCGTCGTCGACACAAGAACCGCAAGCCCCGGTCCGGCCGGCACGGTGCACGCCAACGGCCCGTACCTCTTCCCCATCGCCGGCAAGGCCGGCATACCCGTCAACGCCATCGCGATTACAGCCAATGTGACGGTTGTGGGAGCCAGCGCCGGGTTCGTCTACCTTGGCCCGTCTGTGCATGGCGTGCCTTCCTCCTCGACAATCAACTTCCCCGGAGGCGATGATCGCGCCAACGGCGTCACCGTCGCCCTTTCTCCGGATGGCTCCGTGAGCGCCTACTACGGCGGCCACAGGGGCAAATATGTGAACCTCATCATCGACGTGACCGGCTATTTCCTCGAAGGCTCATCCGGAGCCGGATATGTCGCCTTCGGCCCTCGCCGAATCCAGGACACACGCGCCGGCACAGGCCAGATCGGCCTCAATGGTGCCTTCCTGCAGGGCAAGCCCCGCCAGATCAAGGTCGCGGGCGTCGGCGGACTGCCGAGTTTGGGCATCGTGGCTATCACCGGCAACCTGACCATTGCCGGCCCGACTGGCAAGGGCTTCGTCTACCTCGGCCCCGCCAACCCCGGCAGCTCGCAGCCGGTCTCGTCCACGATCAACTTCCCGGTCGCCGATACGCGGGCCAACAACGTGGTCCTCCAGGTCGCCAAAGATGGCACCCTCTGGGCCGACTACTGGACGAGCAGTTCGAACGCCAACAACAACGTCAATCTGATCCTCGATGTTTCCGGGTACTTCACCGCGTCGGGCGGATCAGCATTCCATACCATCGAGCCGGCACGCCTCCTCGACAGCCGGAACGGCACGGGCGGCATCTCCCATGCCCTCGTGGCGGGGACCCCGTTCACGCTGCAAGCGAGCGGCCGTGGCGGTGTGCCGTCCGGAGCAGTGGCCATCGCTGCGAACCTGGCCGAGGTTCCGACCGGTCGCGGTGGCTTCGCTGCCGTCGGCCCAACCATCAACGCCAACACGCCCTTCTCCAACCTCAACTTCCCCGGCAACGACGTCCGCGCCAACGGTGTCACGACGCCGCTTGGTCCCAAGGGAACCCTACAGCTGGTGTTCGGTGCGTCCAGCGGCAGCGCCCACCTGATCCTGGACGTCTCCGGCTATTACGGGCCGTAGGCACTCCAGCAGTTGGCGCACCGCCGCCGTTGAGTTGGAGACACGACGCTACCACTCACATCCACGATGACCACCGGGCCGGTCGGGCGACGTTCGCGACGCCTCGCTCGAGGAAGAGGTCTGATGTTGCACGATCGACCTATACCGCCGCGGTGGCTCAGGGGCGGCCGCTATGTCGCCTCCCGGGCTTTCCTGGTAGCCCTCGCCATTGGGCTGGCGGGCTCCAGCGTGGTCGCCGCCGGCCATCCGGCGCCGGCTGCAGCGGCCGCACCGGCAGTCGGCGCCATGGATGCCTCACTGGGCAGTCCGACTATCCAATACGAAGAAGCGGTCGCCCACGCCGGCGACAAGAACGCCTTCGTTCCCGGCGATGCCGTAACCGTTCCCTATGCGCCGCGCTCCGGCGATACGGCCACGATCGACGGGAAGACGCCGAGGGCACTGCCGGCCGGCCGCGCCAGCGGCCGGGCGATTGCCGCCAGCCCGCAGGGATCGATCGCCGCGGTCAGCGACGTCGCGCCGACGCCCGGAGCCGCCGGCTCCCCCACCGCGAACTTCGCCGCCAACGCCGGCGCCAGCACCAACGTGTTGCGCCGCGAAGTCTACGGGTTCCTGCCGTACTGGACGCTCAAGACCCCCCTCAACTACGACGTGCTCTCGACGATCGCGTACTTCGGCGTGGACTTGGACACCAGCGGCAACCTGGTCAAATCTGGCAACGGCTGGGGTGGCTGGACCAGTTCCACGCTTACGAACGTGATCAACAATGCTCACGCCAACCACGTCCGCGTCGCGCTCACGATCGAAAGCTTCGCCTGGACCACCGCTGGGGCGAACGCTCAGACGGCCCTGCTCTCAAGTCCCGCCCACCGCGCGAACGCCGTTGCGCAAATCGTCGGCGCGGTTCGCGATCGCGGAATAGACGGGGTCAACCTCGACTTCGAGCCGGTTGCGGGAGGCACGGTCGGGTCCAACAACTTCGTCACTTTCGTACGGTTGCTTCGAACCGAGCTGGACAAGGTTCACGTCGGCTATGAGATCGTATTCTGCGCGACCGGCCGGCTGGGCAACTACGATCCGACCAACTTGCTCGCCGCCGGGGCGGCCGATGCCGTCTTCATCATGGGTTACGACTTCCGCAATGGCAGCCCAGCGCTCACCGGATCGATCGCTCCCCTGACCAGCCCCAAGATCTTCGATCTGACCGATTCCGTGAACCTGTATAAAGCGCGAGCCCCTGTGTCCAAGATCATCCTGGGGCTGCCCTATTACGGCCGGGCATGGTCTACAGGAACCAATAGAAACGTCAACGCGCCTCCGGGCGACATACCCACGTATGGTGGGCCGGCGTCGGTCTTCTACTCCACGGCCGCCAGCATGTCCAATACCTGGGGCTGGCTATACGACCCGATCGAAAACTCGTCGTGGACAATGTATTACGGCCGCTTTGGTGGAACCACAGATACGTGGCGCCAGCTGTACTTCGACGACGCCCGCTCACTCGGCGCCAAGGACGACATGATCAATTACTGGAATCTGCGAGGTTCCGGGATCTGGGCCCTGGGTGAAGACGGCGGCGCCCCCGAATTGAATGCTGTCCTCGCAGCCAAGTTCCTGACGGACATGAGTGCGCCCAAAGCCGGCATCGTCAACCTGAATCCGACCCAATCCGCGGAGGGGTTCGCGGTCTCGTGGACGGCTCGCGACGATTGGAACGGCGTGGCCGGCTATGACATCCAGGTTTCCAAGGATGGCGGAGCCTTCGCCGCCTGGCTGACAGGCACGACCGCCTCCAGCTCCAAGTTCCAGGGCTTGAACGGGCACAACTACTCGTTCCGAGTCAGAGCCACGGATGGGGTGGGAAATGTTGGCGCGTGGGACATTTCGACCGTCTACACGGCCACTCCTGCGTTCGTGGCGGGCGGCTTCGGTATCGTTCAATCCACGACCCTGACTGAGCGCTCGTCGCCCTCGACTTCGGCGAGCGTAGTGCGGACCGCGACCGCAGGTACGGTTCTCCAGATAATCGGCGGCCCGGTCTCCAGCAACGGCTATACCTGGTACCAGGTAACCGGCCCAATCACGGAGTTCAATGCAGTCCAGCCGTTGTTCCCCGGCCCCTGGGTGGCGGCCAACAACGGCACCACCGTCTACATGTCGCCAAGTACGGCGCCGAATTCGACCGCCGTCAAAGCTGGAATCAGCGGCCTTTCGGTGGGCGTTGCGGGAATGGCGCCTTCCGGCACGGGCATCGACCGCGGCAAGGTTTTCTCGCCGGACGGTGACGGCGTCCACGACACCATTTCCATGAGCTGGACCGACCAGGGGGCCATGAATAACGTCAAGGTGCAGGTGTATCGCGGCGACGGCACGCGGGCCGGGACGATAGCCCTGGGTGCTCAAACGGCGGGCTCCCATTCCTATACATGGAACGGCACCCTGGACGGAACCACGAGGCTGCCCGACGGTCAGTACCTGCTACAGATCGAGGGCACGGCCGGCAGCACTACCTACGACGCCCCGTCCGCGGCGCCGTTCGTGGCCGCGCAAATGGCTTCGTTCGGGATCGTCCTCGACACCACGCCAACCGGTACCTACTACCCGTTAGCACCGGTGCGCATCCTGGATACGCGCATCGGCAGGGGGCTCACCGGCCCGCTGGTGGTCGGAACAACGCGGTCGTTCGCAGTCGCCGGTCGTAACGGCGTCCCCAGCGGCGCCATCGCCGTGACGGGCAACCTGACCATTGCCGCGGCCAGTGCCGTAGGTTACGTGCGCCTCGGCCCATCGCTGGCCGGCACCTCCTCGACGATCAACCTGAAGGCCCGGGACGACCGCGCCAACGGCGTCACCATCGGCCTGGCCGCAGACGGCAGCCTGAGCCTCGCCTACTCGAGCTCGACCGCCAAGGCAACCGCTCAGGCCATCTTTGACCTGACGGGCTACTTCGTCAGGGATGCCCACGGCGCAACCTTCGTGCCGGTCCCGCCGGCCCGAATCGTCGATACCCGCTTGGGCGCCGGCATCAAGGCCGCCCTTGCCACGGGCAAGGTGAGCACCTTCACAGTCGCGGGTCTGGCGGGAGTGCCCACGGGCGCTACTGCCGTTACCGGCAACGTGACCGTCGTCGGGTCGGCCGGCTCCGGGTACGTCGCAGTCGCGCCATCGATCAATCCCGCGACGGCGCCCCTCACGTCCACCGTCAACTTCCCGGCCGGAGACACGCGGGCTAACAACGTGGTGGTCCCGCTGGCCGGCGGCAAACTCGCGGTCGAGTACGTGGGCAAAGCCCGCACAACCGCTCAGTTCCTGTTCGACGTCACGGGCTACTTCGTGCCGGGACTCTCCGGCGCAACGTTCGTGCCCCTGGCTCCGGGCAGACTAGTGGACAGCCGCATCCACCTGGGTTTCGCCGGACCGCTCAAGACCGGGGCCTCAGTTGCATTCGTGACCAGCGGCCAGGTCTCGGTTCACACGATCGCGGTGGCCGTGGTCGGAAACCTGACAGTTACGGGACAGACCTCAAATGGCTGGCTGAGCGTGGGCCCAGGCGCATCATTGGCCACATCCACGATCAATTTCCCGGTGAAGGACGATCGCGCCAACGGCTTCGTCAGCCTGATCGGATCCGGCGGGAAGCTGACGGTGACGTTCGGCGGGAGCGAGGGTGCGAGCGCCCAGGCGGTCCTGGACGTTCTGGGCTATTACCGCTAAATCGATGAACCCCGGCGCCGGCACACTACGGCTTCCGAATGGCGCCGCCGCCCCCTACACTCTTTAGCATGTCCATCCCGACCGAGCGCCACCCGCAATGACGGCTGCCTCGTCCGACGCTGTCGGCTTCCGCGTCGTCCTTGACCTCCGCCCCCTCCAGCAGCCCCAGCGCGCGCCGATTACGGCGGCTTACCTCCGCAACCTGCTTCGGGCATTCGAAGCCGATCCTTTGGTTGACGAGGAATTCGTCGCCCTCCTGCAGGTCGGCTTGCCGGACCCAACCGAATTCATGCCGGATCTACCGGTCGTCAGTCGGCGCTGGCTGCCACCGACGCGGGCGATCGGTTCGGGCGCGCTAACCCTGGATCCATTCCTGCTTCGGGGCGCCTCGATCGCTGCCGGACGCGGCTCGACGAACGGAACCGTCTACCACCTGGCCGGGACCTGCTCTCCCCTGGCCTCGAGGGTCCCCGTCGTTGCCACGATCCTTGACCTGGCGCCCTGGGAGCTGCCACACGTTTTCCAGGGCAGCCCCGCCTCCCGCTTCGGCGAGAGGCTGCGTGGACGGGTTCTGCGCGACGCCGATGCCGTCATCGTCGGTACCCAGGCCGTGGCCAAGAGCGCCACCCGCCTCCTGCACCTCCGTCCCGGCCAGGTGCACGTGGTACCCCTCGCCGCGGACCTGGAACTCGTCGGGATGCTCGACGACCCCCAGGCTTTGTCCGCCCTCGTGGCCACGGAGCGCGCCCTCCTCGAACTTCCAGATCGATACCTGCTCTTCTACGGCAGGTACGACGCCCGAACGGACCTACCGACTCTGCTCGACGCGCTTGCCCTGCTCGACGATCGGCCGCGCCCGACTGGGCTCGACGCGGACGTTGCCTGGCCTCCGGAGCTGGTGCTGGCCGCGACTAATCCGGACGACCGGGCGGCCCTGGCCCGCGCCGCCGAACGCCGGGGCCTGGTTCAGCGGGTCCATTTCGCGCCACATCTGCCGGAGAACCGCCTGGCGGCGCTGATCGCCGGGGCGCGGGCGTCCCTGCGCCCAACCGTCAGCGATGCCGCGGGAATGGCGGCCATCGAGGCCATCGCCTGCGGCACACCGGTCGTTGCCAGCGGCATCGGCGCGCTGCCGGAGATCGTCGGCGGCTGCGGCGTGATCGTAGAGTCACGGGATGCTGCCCGTCTCGCCCGGGCCATAGACGCCATCTGGTCCGACGATGCGTTTTACGGTCAGCTTCGCGACGGGGCCATTCGAGCGGCCCAGACCGCGCCGACATGGCGCGAGATCGCGACTCAGACGCGGGCGGTGTACGCCGCGGGCGTGGCGCGAGCAGCGGCCCCCAAGGACTAGGCCCGCCGCGGGCGGATCGTGGGGCTCGCGGTCCAGTCGTAGCCGCTGTAGGCTGGACGGACAGTGGCGCCGATCTGCTGAATCGGCCGGCGCAGGACAGCGGAGAGGATTCCGACATGAGCGAGGATCCGAGCAGCGAGTCCCCCAGGCAGCCTCTAAAGGGGACGGCGACGTCGAAGGGCCCGTCGAAGCACGCGCCGAGCGCCACGTCGACGCCGACGCCGGTGGACCAGACGGGCGCCGGCAGCCGGCTCATCGAAGCGACCACCGTGAGCATCGATCGCGGCGGCGCCGGTGAGGTCCAGGCAGAGACCGTGAATGTCGCCCGAGGCGGAATCGGCGCCGCGTCAGCGGAAGACATAAGCGTCAACGTCGGTGGCATCGGCCACGCCCAAGCGGACGACATCGCCGTCAGAATGGGTGGAATTGGCATCGCCCGGGCAGACCGGATTTCGGTGGAGATGGGTGGTGTCGGCCTGGCGGTCGGCGGCAACGTATCGTTGGTGCAGGCCGGCGCCCGGGTCGTGCTGGCCCGCGACTTGCGGATCAGTCAGGGCGCAGCGATGACAGTCGTGGCCGCGAATGTCACCCTTGCGCGCCAGAGTGGGGCGTTTCTGATCCTTGCTCGCAAGGTCAACGGCGACGTTCGAACAGTTGTCGACTGGCGCGGAGCGCTGGCCATGGGGGCGGCCATCGGCATCTGTCTTGGGCTCCTCCGGCGCCGCCACCGCAACTGAGACACATCCGTCCGGCCGGGCGCAGGGGGTCCCGCCGGTCCAGAGAGAAGGTCCTCCGGTATACTCGTGCCCGGCTGAGGCGGTCGCTCGGGTCCCCCGCCGACCTCCAGAATCCGCTCAGGAGCCCCAGGTGATCGATCCCACGGCGCGGGTACATGCGTCTGCAGAGCTCGAAGCCGGCGTCAGCGTTGGCGCACGTAGCAGCATCTGGAATCGGGCAGTTCTGCGTGCCGGTGCCAGCCTCGGGGACGAATGCATCGTGGGACGAGACGCCTTCATCGATGAAGGGGTCCGTCTGGGCGACCGGGTCAAGGTCCAGAATGGAGCCCTCGTCTATCACGGCGTGACCGTGGGCAACGGCGTCTTCATCGGGCCGGGCGCCATCCTTACGAACGATCGCTACCCTCGAGCCGTAACCGCCGAAGGTGAACTGGCGCGCGCAGACGATTGGACCGTCAGCCCGGTTGAACTGCAAGACGGCTGCTCGATCGGAGCGGGCGCCATCGTCGTGGCAGGGACCACGATCGGCCGATTCGCCACGGTCGGCGCTGGCGCGGTCGTCACCCGCGACGTCCCCGACTTCGCTCTGGTCGCCGGTAATCCGGCCCGCCGTCTGGGTTGGGTATGTGGCTGCGGAACGCGTCTGCATGACGCCGCAGGCGCCAACGCCGGGCCAGATGCCACGCCAAACGCTCCCCTCGCCTGCCCGCGATGCAGACGCGGCTATTTCTTCAACCCACAGACCGGGTCGCTGCTGGAGCGTTCCGCATCCAACACAGGAGTCCAAGAATGATCCCGCCCGCGCGCCCAGATCTCGGCCCCGAGGAAGTTGAGGCAGTAACCGAAGTCCTCAACAGTGGCATGATCGCCCAAGGCCGCAAGGTCGCCGAGCTGGAAGAGCGGTGGGCAGCCTTCTGCGGTGCCAAGCACGTTATGGCCGTCTCGAACGGCACCGTGGCCTTGATGTCGATTTTTGCCGGCTTGGGCCTCGGCCCCGGGGACGAAGTCATCACCGTTTCCCACACCTTCAACGCGACGGTTAGCTCGATCCTGTATACGGGGGCATCGCCGGTCTTCGTGGACATCGAGCCGGACACATACCTGATGGACGCGGGTCGCATCGAGCGGGCCATCACGTCTCGAACGCGGGCTATCTGCCCGGTCAGCCTGTTCGGCGTCGTCGCCGACATGGATGCCATTGGGGCCATTGCCGACCGCCACGGACTGGCCGTGGTGGAGGACGCCTGCCAGGCTCATGGCGCCATGTACCGCGGGCGGCGGTCCGGCGGCTTCGGCCACGCGGCTTTCAGCCTGTACGGCACCAAGAACATGACCACCGGCGAGGGCGGCTTCGTCAACACCAACGACGATCGGCTGGCCGACTGGATCCGGCTCTATCGCAACCAGGGCATGCGCACGCGCTACCACCACGAGATCCTGGGCTACAACTTCCGCATGACCGATATCGCGGCCGCCATCGGGCTGGTGCAGCTCGACAAGCTTGAGCGGAACACGGCCCGACGCCAGGCGATCGCTCGCCGCTACGATGAGGCTTTCTCCGACTTGCCGGTTCAGCTGCCGATCTGCCCCGAGGGCCGCACCCACGTTTACCACCAGTACACCCTGGGCGTGGGCGAGGCGCGCGACCAGATCGTGGACGAGATGAAGGAGGCGGGAGTGATCTGCGGGATCTACTACCCGATCCCGTGCCACCGCCAGACCTACGTCATGGAGCGCGGCTTGGACGCGGACCTGCCCGTCACGGACGCGACTGCCGCCGCGAGCATGTCGCTGCCGATGTACCCCGGCCTAACCGAGACCGAGCAGGCACAGGTCATCGCGGCCTTTCGGACATCTGTCTTGAGCCACGCAACCGCTACAGCCGCTACAGCCGCTACGGCAACTACAGCCGGGCGAAACCTATGAGCACTGAGCTGCGCGTCGGCCTGGTCGGGCTTGGCTCTATGGGACGTAATCACCTGCGGGTCATATCGAGCCATCCCGATACCATCCTTGCGGCCGTCGCCGACCTTGATGCCGAGGCCGTCGAAGCTGCCGTGGCCCAGACATCGGTACGCGGCTTTGCGGACCCGCTGGCGATGATCAGGGAAGTCGAGTTGGACGGCATAGTCATTGCCGCCCCGACGACCGCTCATGTGTCCATCGCCCTGGCGGCAATCGAGCGCGGCATCCCCGTCCTGGTCGAGAAGCCGCTCGCCGGCACCGTGGACGAGGCCATCGCCATCCTTGCCGCCGCCCGCAAGCACAACGTCCGGGTCATGGTCGGCCACGTGGAGCGGTACAACCCGGCCGTCCTGGAAATGGGCCGCCTCCTTCGTGCCGGCTGGCTGTCCACCGTTTACGCCGTCACCAGCCGGCGCGCCGGACCGTTTCCGGCCCGCATCCGCGACGTCGGTGTGACCGTGGATCTGGGCACTCACGACGTGGACATGCTGTCCTGGATAGTCGGCGAGCGGCCCGTGCGGGTCTACGCCGAGACGGCGCAGCGCATCCACGCCGCTCATGAGGACCTGACGTTCGGTCTGATGCACTTCCCGTCGGGAGCAACAGGCTTCCTGGATGTGGATTGGCTCACACCGGTCAAGCGACGCAGCCTGGTTGCCATCGGCGAAGAGGGCATGTTCGAGTTGGACTACTTGACTCAGAAACTGACCTTCACCCGCTCCAACGTCGAGCGGCCGCAGATGATCGGCGGTTACGCGACCACGTTCAGCGGCGACGTCGCGGACATCCCCGTGGTCAACCTGGAGCCGTTGCGGGCCGAGATGGACGAGTTCGTGCGCGTCTTGCGAACCGGCGATCGGCCGTACACGGACGGCGAGGATGGGCTGTGGGCGGTCGCGATAGCCAACGCCCTGTTGACCGCAGCCTCCGAGCGTCGCCCATCGACCTGTCGGACCTGCCCTCGAGGCTGGCGGCACGATGACAATCGTTTCCAGGCCGACACGCGTCGTCAGCTTCCTGGGCGGAGCGATAACTCCCCAGGTCAATGCCTGCAATCACTCCACGCCCCGGACTGCCCGGCCCTGGACGGGCGAGGCCGGAACCGCCGGCAGAGCCGTTGTCGTCGGGGCCGGCAAGATGGGGCTACCACTGGCAGTGCAGTTCGCCCAGCACGGCTGGGACCTCACGGCCGTCGACGTGAACCCAACCGTCGTGGCCACAATCAACGCCGGTCGCTCTCACGTAACCGAGGAACCGGGCCTGGCAGAGAGAGTCGCGGAGGTCCACGCCGCCGGGCGTCTTCGCGCCACTTCGGACGCCGCAGCAGCCGTTCGCGAGGCTGACGTGGCCGTCATCATCGTCCCGGTCATGCTCGACGACGCCCAGCAGCCGGACTACCGCTACATGGATTCGGCCGTCGATTCGATCGCGCCCGGCGTCCATCGCGGCCTGACCGTCATCTTCGAAACCACGCTGCCCGTCGGCGACACGCGCGGCCGCTTTACGCCCAAGCTGGAAGCCGCGAGCGGACTCACCGCGGAGCGGGATTTCTTCGTCGCCTTCTCCCCGGAGCGCCTCTACTCGGGTGCGGTCTTCGCCAACCTGGCCACGTATCCCAAGCTCGTCGGCGGCATCGGCCCGGAGTCGACCCGCCGCGCCGCCGCGTTCTACGACTCTGTCCTGGATGCGGAGGTCGTGGCCATGAGTGGCGCAGAGGCGGCTGAGTTCAGCAAGATCGCCGACACGACCTATCGCGACGTAAACATCGCCCTGGCCAACGACTTCGCCCGCTATGCGGACCGGGTCGGCGTCGACATTCAGGAAGTCATCGACGCCGCGAACAGCCAGCCCTATTCGCACATCCACCAGCCGGGCATCGGTGTGGGCGGGCACTGCATTCCCGTTTATCCGCACCTGCTGCTCAGCCGCGCCCCCGATCTAGAAGTGGTAGCCGTCTCGCGTCGGACCAACGATGCCCAGGTCGGCATGGCCATCAAAGCCCTGGAGGCTCAGCTGGGCGGCCTGGACGACGTGCCGATCCTGGTTCTGGGCCTGACATATCGTGAGAACGTGATGGAACTCGCGTACTCTCGAGCCCTGCCGCTGATCGAGCGGCTTTCGTTCCACGGCGCCAACGTAATGGCCTACGACCCGCTTCTCTCGACCGAGGAGATCGTGCGCTGCTGCGCCACACCGTACGAGTGGGGCACGGCCGCGCCGATCCGCGCCATCGTTACCCAAACCGCGGACAATCTGTGGCAGGGCATCGACTACTCACTTTTCCCCCAGCTCGAAGTTCTGTTCGACGGCCGCAACAGCATGCGCGAGGTGGCCCTGCCGGACGCGGTTCGCTATGTGGGCGTGGGCGTTCAAGCGGCCACGCGGCGGCGAGCCGCCCCTACCATCCAGTAGCGGCCGTGAAAATCGTCAGTGTCGTCGGCACGCGGCCTCAGCTCATCAAGGCCGCGGCTCTGCAGCCGGTTCTGCGACGAGACCACGAGGACGTTTTCGTCGACACGGGCCAACACTACGACGACGCCATGGCCGGCAACTTCTTCGGGGAGTTGGGTCTGGCCCGGCCGGATCACGCTCTGGGCATCGGCGGCGGCGGCCACGGGGACCAGACCGGTCGCATGCTCATCGCCCTGGAGCCGCTGATCCGGGAAGCGGCGCCGGATGCGGTCCTGGTCTACGGCGACACCAACTCCACGCTGGCCGGGGCGCTCGCGGCCGCCAAGCTCGGCATCCCCGTGGCCCACGTTGAGGCCGGACTGCGGAGCTTCGACCGCCGCATGCCCGAGGAACTGAACCGGGTCGTGGCCGATCACCTGGCCACTTGGCTCTTTGCCCCTACAGCGGCCGCCGTGGCGAATCTGGCCGCGGAAGGGATCGCCTCCGGCGTCATCGACGTTGGCGATCTCATGCTGGACCTGGCCGCGCGGGTATCCCACGAGGTGCGCGACCCGGCGTCGTTGGCGACGATCGGCGAACGCTTGGGCCTGCCCCTGAGTCCCGGCGGCTACCTCTTTGCGACGGTGCATCGGGCCGAGAACCGTGAACCTGCGGCGTTGGCGGCCTGGGCCGCGATGCTCGGCGACGCCGCGACGCCGAATCGGCCGGTGGTGCTCGCCCTTCACCCGGGCACGCGGGCGGCGTTGACCGCGGCCGGAGTGACCCTACCGGCAACGGTGGCAGTGGTGGAGCCGCAGGGCTATCGCACGTCGCTGGCGCTGCAACTCCACGCGGCCGCGGTCCTGACCGATTCCGGCGGTGTCCAGCGCGAGGCCGCGTGGCTCGGGGTGCCGTGCCTGGTCCTGCGGGATCGCACCGAATGGGTCGAGACCGTGGGCGGCCCCGACAGTTCGTCGGTCCTGGTTGGGCTCGACCGCACTGCCGCCCGCCGCGAACTCGCGACGCGTGCGCCCGTGGACGGCTCCCCGGAGATCGCGGCGCGGCGAGCCGCGGGGCTGCATCTCACGGGACCAGGGGCAGCGGAGCGGATCTCGGTCGCCCTCTCCGCCGGCGAACCGCCCGGCGCACGATGAGCGGGTCGGGCGCACGATGAGGGGGCCGGGTCGGCTACGCCCCATCTGCATGATCGTCCACGCCTACTACGAAGAAGATCCACGCGTCCGCCGCGAGGCCGAGTCGCTCGTCGCCGCGGGCTGGGAAGTGGATGTCTTCGGCCTCCGCCGGCCGGGCGAAACGCGCTCCGCCGTCATCGAGGGCGTCAACCTGCAACGCCTACCCGTCCGCAGGCATCAGGGTGCCGGCCTGGGCGTATACGTCGTGGAGTACGGCTCGTTTCTGATGCGCTCGCTTTGGGCGGCGACGCGGTCCCATTCCCGGCGCCACTACTGCCTGATCGAGGTCCACTCCCTGCCGGACTACCTGGTTTTCGCGTCCTTGCCGCTAAAGCTGGCGGGGGTTCCGGTCCTGCTCGATCTGCACGAGGCGATGCCGGAGTTCTTCCGAAGCCGCTTCCCCAACGCCGCCAACTCGTTCACATATCGGCTGCTGCGGCTACAGGAGCGTCTTTCGATCGCCTTTGCGAACGAGGTCCTGACAGTCAACGAGCCGCTGGCCGAGCGGCTGCGTGGCCTGGGCGTCAGGCCGGACAGGCTAACCGTCATCCTCAACAGCCCCAACCTCCAACTCTTCGATCCCAGCGCGCATCCTCGTCGCGAGTTCATGGCGGACGGCAAACTGCGCCTCGTTTACGCCGGCGCGCTGACCCCAACCTATGAATTGGACGTGGTCCTGCAGGCGGTCGCGAGGATCCGCCGCCTCCGGCCGGAGCTGCGCGTCGAAGCCACGCTCTACGGCCGTGGCGACGCCGCCGAGTCGCTCCAGGCTCTCGCCAGCGAGCTGGGGATCGCCGACGTGGTCGCATTTCCCGGACGCATCCCGATAGAGGACATCCCGGCGGTTATTGCAGCCGCTGACATCGGCCTGGCGCCGACTCGACTCGACCCTTTCACGGGCATGAGCCTTTCGACGAAGATCCTCGAATACGCGGCCATGAAAAAGCCGGTGGCGGCCTCCCGCTTGCCAACTGTGGAGCGGTACTTCGCCCCGGACACGCTGGCCGTATATGAGCCCGGAGATGCCACTTCGCTGGCGGCAGCCATTCTCCGTCTCGTCGACGATCCTGCGGGGCGGCGAACCCGCACAGACAGAACGGGCGCGCGAGTCGAGGAGCTGAGCTGGGAGCGCCAGGCAGAAACGTATCGTTCAATCGTGGAGCGCCTCACCAAACGACACCCAGACGGGCCGCGCGCCCCTCGATCCTGAACACAGGCCCGATTTTCAGGCTCCAACCAGACAGAATGGGCGACAATCGAGAACCGTGCGTACAACTCCGCACGAGAGCGGAGCCGTCGTCCGGGCGACGGAATGCGGTAGCATACGGCTCCGTGATCCCGGCAATGCCAAGCTGAAACCCGCCTTCACAGGACGCCCAGATGACTTTCCGTTCTAGAACCCCATCCAGGCCGACTCGTCGACGCACTCGCGAGATGGACTCTCGTCGGTCCATTTACACGACCCTGGCGTTTGGCCTGGCCGTTGCAGCCGCTGTGGCCATCCTTGGCGGCGTGGTTTTTGCCTACTGGTATTCGGATCACTGGGCCGCGGTCAGCACCGTTAACGGCCAATCGATCAGCAAGGATGCCGTCCGCGATCGCGCCGCAGTGGACCTGGCTCGCTATGACCGACAGATTAGGACATACGGCCAGTTGCGCAGCCAGGGCGTAATCACCTCAGACGAATACGCCGCGTTGTCCTCGCAGGTCACCACCAACGAGACACCGTCAACGCTGTATGGCAACGCTCTCAACGAGCTGCAGAACGAAGCGATCCTGGGGCAGTACGCGGGCAAGAATGCCATCTCAGTGACCGATGCTCAGGTGGCGGCGCAGATCGACCAAGATGCCACGGTGCCACCGATGCGACACGTCAAAGTCATCGGCGTTTCCCCAGTGCCTACCGCACCGGCGACCGTCCCGTCGAGCGCGGACACCCTCGACGCGCTTACCAAGGCCCAGGGCTACCTCGATTCGATTAAGTCGGGCGCCAAGAAGTGGGACGACGTGGCAACCGCAGCGGGCAACCCGACTACCTCATCGTCGGGCGTCGGGGGCGACTTCGGCCTGACCACCGCCGATGGCTTGGGCTTGGATCCGGACCTCGTCGAAGCCGTGTTCGGACTCGCCAAGAAGGACGACATAACCACGATCATCAAAGGCTCGGACGGCGTTTATCGTTTCGCGACCGTGACTGAGATCGTGCCCACATCGAAGGACTCAGGCTGGCTGGACGCGATCAAGAGCGCCGCCAGCGAGAGCGCGTATCGATCGGCCGCCCACGGCGCTGCCATAAAGCAGGCCATCAAAGACAAGGTAATCAGCCAGTACGTCACGGGCTCGACCACTCAGCGGAAGGTTCAAGAGATCGCCCTGTCACCGGGCTTTGGCCAACCAGGCGACGGCGACGAAGTTAAGGTTCGGCTGATGGTCTTCGCCCCCAAACACAGCGTCAGTGGCGCGGCCAGCGTTGTCCCAACCGATGCGGCCTGGACGGAGGCCAAAGACCGAGCCCAAGCCGCCGTGGACAGGCTCAAGAATGACCCCTCCCTTTTCGACGCGATGGCCAAGGACACCAAGAACAACGACGATACAAACTTCGCCAGCCAGGGTGGAGAGGTTCCGTGGCTTCCGCAGCCGCTGTTCGGTGCGGGTTCGTCCGCGCAGACGGGGCTCGGCTATGCCACCCTTGCGCCGGAGCTCTTCAAGGCCGGCATCGCGGACAAATCGATCATCGGGCCCGTCCAGGAGTCCACCGCCGGCTATGTAGTGGCCGAGTACCTGGGCCGTCGTCCGGCGCCGGGCCAGCGCATCGCGGATATCGCTCTCCAGGTCGCTTTGGGCTCGGACTTTGGAACGTTCGCCAGCACTCAGTCCGAAGCGTCGGACGCGGCCGGCGGCGGCGATATGGGCTGGGTCTCGCCCTACATGCTGTCCAAGGAGATGCAGGACGCGATCTTCGCAACTCCGGTCGGCCAGGTCAGCACAATCGTGGTTTCTTCGGGCCAGAGCGCGGACTCAACAGGCGCCCCGGTGACCAAGGTGACTGGCTACTGGCTGTTCAAGGTCGG
Organism: Chloroflexota bacterium; assembly: GCA_025358515.1. Classification (GTDB taxonomy): domain Bacteria; phylum Chloroflexota; class Limnocylindria; order Limnocylindrales; family CSP1-4; genus Fen-1039. The sequence continues at coordinate 18,297 of JANYJG010000058.1, read as the reverse complement.
AGCCGAGCAGAAGCGGGTCGCCGACGCGGCTCAGCAGAAGCGGTTGCTCAAGGTCGTATTCCCGGCCTGGCTGGGCGAGCTTTACACGACGGCCAAGGTCACGACGGATCAGGCTGCCCTGACGGTACTGTCGACGACGACCGCCGCGGCCGCGTCCGCCACGTAGCAGCTGCGCTGGAATCGTGCTCGATGCACTCGTTGCCGAGGCCCGAATCAGGTGGGGGCTGGACCCCGCATCGGGATTACAGGTCGTATCTCCGGAGCGTCTGTGCGGCTTTGCCTTTGAGCCGTCGCGGCCGCTGCTGTTAGTCCCGCAGGCGATCCTGAGGGCAGGTGATTCGGCGGTCGAGGTCGCCCCTCTGCCCGGCCGCCACGCTCCGGCGGATCAAGGCCCAGTGGCGATCCTGCGGCGGCTTTATCCGGCGGATCACCGAGTCGGCCGGCTGGGTTTCCCCGACGACTCGTGCGTCGGCGAACTCGGTGAGGGGCACCTTGCCGGGCCGCTCTACTTCGGTCCCGTGTCGCCGGAACTGGCGCCCGCCAGCCCCTGGGCGCTGCCCTGGATCGCCGACCGATTGCGCCGGCCGGACGGCTGCCCGTGGGATCGCGAGCAGACCCATGCCTCGCTCAAGAAACACCTCCTGGAGGAGGCATACGAGGTCTACGACGCCCTGGACGGCGGCGCCACCCAGGAGCTCGCCGGAGAGCTGGGCGACCTCCTACTCCAGATCGTGCTGCATGCCCAACTGGCCGCGGAGGCCGGTGTCTTCGACCTCACGGACGTCCAGGACCACATCAGCCGCAAAATCGTGCGCCGCCATCCCCACGTCTTCGGTGATGCGAACGTAGCCACGTCCGGCGACGTGAACCGCCAGTGGGAGCAGATCAAGGGAGTCGAGCGCGAGACGGCCGCGCAGGAAGCCGCGCAGGCGGCGGGCGGACCGCCGGCGACTGAAGTCGCGAGCGCACTGGATGGCATTTCGCGCTCAATGCCGGCTTTGGCCGCCGCTCAGGAGATGGCGGAGCGGGCCGCCCATCTGGGCTACGACTGGCCCGAGATCGTCGGCATCCTGGACAAGGTCCAAGAGGAACTGGCCGAGCTGGCGGCCGCTCAGACGGACGAAGAGCGGCGCGAGGAAATGGGCGACCTGTTGCTGGTTGCGGTGAACCTGGCCCGCCGCCACGGGGTTGAGGCGGAGGACGCCCTGCGGGCCGCCTCGGACAAGTTCCGGGCTCGTTTTCGGCGCGTGGAGCGGATGGCCAGGGAGAAGGGCATGGCCTTGCGCGACACGAGCTTCGCCGAATTGGACGACATGTGGGATGCTGCCAAAGCAGAGGAGCGAGCCGCAGCTGGTGCGGGCCGCGGTCCGGCCAACACCAAGGAGACCGCGCCATGACAATCGGAGCCCAATCGCTCAAGCGAGCCGACGGCCGACTGCCCGTCGACCTACGACCGGTGTCGTTGACCCTGGGCGTTCAGAAGTGGGCCGAAGGCTCCTGCCTGATCAAGCTGGGCGGCACCGAGGTGCTGTGCGCGGCCACGATCGAGGACAAGGTTCCGCCCCACCTGCGCGGCAAGGGCACCGGCTGGGTCACCGCCGAGTACAGCATGCTGCCGCGCGCCACCAGCGAGCGCAGCATCCGCGAGTCGACCAAGGGCAAAGTCGGCGGGCGCACTTTCGAGATCCAGCGGCTCGTGGGCCGATCGCTGCGGGGCGTGGTGGACATGGCCAAGCTGGGCGAGCGGACGATCACCATCGACTGCGACGTCCTCAACGCCGACGGCGGTACACGCACCGCGTCCATCACCGGCGGCTGGGTCGCTCTGGCGGCAGCCCTGACCACCTACGGCATGGAGCGCTGCATCATCGGCCGGGTTGCGGCTGTGAGCGTCGGGATCATCGACGGCGTCACCTGCCTGGACCTGGACTACTCGGAGGACTCCCGAGCTGAGGTGGACTTCAACGTCGTCTCCACCGACGCGGGTCGCTACGTTGAGCTGCAGGGCACGGCCGAGGGCAAGCCTTACGGCCGCGAGGACGTGGATAGGATGCTGGACATGGCGGCGGTCGGGCTGGAGCGGCTATTTGCCGTGCAGGCCGAAACCCTGGCCACGGTTCGGCGCTAGCAGCCGGTGCCCGGGCACAGCGAAACGAAGGAGCCTCAAGCGGCGGCGGCGGCGGATCGATCCCGATTGCTGGTCGCGACACGTTCCGCGCATAAGCTGCGGGAACTGCGCGAGCTGCTCGGTCCGTTGCGGACGAAACTGGTGGACCTGGACGGCGTCGGGGTCACCGGGGACGCGATCGAAGACGGCCAGACGTTCGAATCGAACGCATCGAAGAAGGCCCGCTTCTTCGCGAATCTTTCGGGCCTGCCCACGCTGGCCGACGACTCGGGTCTGGAGGTGGAGGCCCTGGACGGCGGGCCCGGCGTCAGGACTCGCCGATATGCCGGCGAGCAAGCGACCGACGAGGAGAACAACGCCAAGCTCCTGGGGGCCCTGTCAGGGCTCGCCGCGGGGCAACGTGGCGCGAGGTACCGATGTGCCCTGGCGCTCGCGTTACCGGAGGCCACGGGCCCGCGTGGTGGCAGGCCCGTCATCATTGCCCGAGGAACTTGCGCCGGGCGGATCGCGAAGGCGCCGCGCGGCGACGGCGGGTTTGGCTACGACCCGATTTTCGAGCCCGCGTCTGAACCGCCTGGTGGCCGCACCCTGGGCGAATGGTCGGCCGAGGCCAAGCATCGGATCTCGCACCGGGGCCGCGCCGCTCGGCGGATGCACCCGATTCTGGAGCGGCTGGGCTTCTAGGCTCCCGCGGCGGGCGCGGCTGTCATGGGCTCGTTTCGTGACGCCGTTCCCAGCCTGGCCAGGGCGAACGCCGCCGCCATCAGGATCGCCATCATGACGAAGTCGGACGACATGTTCCGCCACGGTCGATACATGTCCCCGGCGAAGGCGGTGGCAACCAAGATCCACGCCACCAGCGAACCGAGGAGGGCCGCCGCGAGGGTCCTTGTCGCGGCGTCGGGCGGGGCGCGGTAGACGCGCCACAAGGCCGCCAGCGCGGCCAGGAAGATCAGCACTACCAGAACCAACGCCGGCATTCCTAGTTCGGCCGCAATCTCGGGCCAGAAAGCGTGCGCCGAATCGGGCGTCAGTTGGGCGGCGGCAGGTTTGTAGCCGCCCACGTATTCGGCTTTGAACCGATCCAACCCAACTCCGAGCAGCGGACGATCGAAAGCCATCTGAACCGCGGCCCTGGTCGTGTAGAAGCGCTCAACCAGGGAACCTCGACCCGCCAGAGTCGCCGGGTTCCATGAGTCGAACCGACTCTGGCCGACCACGGCAACCATTACGGTCCGATATGCGCTATCCAACGTCGGCGAGATCTGGAGGACGAGCGCCGGCCACGGGACCACGGCCGTGGATAGCAGCCCGGCGGTCAGGGCGATAGCGCCGCGCTTCCTCCAGGTCCCCGCCAGCAGAAGCAGCAACACCACCGTCGCTCCGGACGTGGCGATCCAGGCGCTCTTGGAAAAGGTCAGGAATAGACCCGCCAGGGAGACGGCAAGCGCAATCGCGACCAGCGCCACGCCGCGCCGGCCCAGACCCAGGTGTCGCCTCGCGGCGAGAGCGGCCACGAGCAGCGGGATGGCCATCGCCAGCATCTCGCCGAAGAGTCCGACGTTGAAGTACGTCAACCGGGAGAAGATGAGGCGGTCTGCCTGGAGCAAGTGGAGGGTGGACGCCGGCACAGTCTGGACGATGTTCAGCAGGCTACCCAGAGCCACCGATAGACCGAGCACGAGCGCTACGAGCGCGAGACCGCGCCTGGTAGGCCGCAGGGCGAGCAGGATGAAGCCCATCGCCACGGGCTCGATGATCCCGTGCATCAGGACCGTCAGGCTCGTTGCCTGTGCCGGCGATGAAACTGTCGAGAGGATGGCCAGGACAACGACGCCGGCGATGGCCAGCGCGCCCAGGCGATTGGCGTTCAACGACGCCACGAACCGCCGAACTGACAGGCCCGATGAAGGCGCGGCCGGGCCGGGAGGGGCCGGGGCGGGCGGGGCCGGGGCGGGCGGGGCCGGGGCGGGCGGGGCCGGGGCGGGCGATCGCAGCAGACAGCCCACGGCCAGCGCCACGGCGAACACGGTCTGGGCGATGACCTGCACCAGCGGAACGGACCAGGACACCGGCCCGACAATCCAGACCGGCGGCATATCCCAGGAAATCTGGGCCACGTTCCAAACCGGCGTCAGCAGCACGATCGCCAGGAAAGCCGGCCATGGGCGAAGGACGGCGGCGGCAGCCGCAAGAGCTGCCAGGGGCGGAACCACGGCCGCGATCCAATCCCCCACCGGACCAATGCGAATGTCGAGCGGCGCATGCTCGTTCTGAGCCGTGATCGCGAGGGTCACGGCGAAGACGGCCACAGCGGCGGCGAACCGGAGCAGCCGGCGAGGCCGTGCCCAGGTCGGAATTGCGGCGCCGAGCCGGCGGCTCAGAGGCAGCCCCGTTCGAATGAGCTCCAAAGTCAATCAGTCCTGTGATGTGGGCAATTGCCCAATCCAGCAGCGCGGCGTCCACGCCGGGCCCTCAGGCCTTTACAGCGACGCTCTCATGCGGTCGACCAGGGGCGGGAAGCCCTGACGGTCCTAGACAGGCGGGCGTCCCAGACGTGAGCCATCTGTCTACGTCTTCATCGTGATGCGTGAACCTTGCAATTGGCTGAAGAAGGGCCTTGGACCGCGGCCCGCTACGAGCGGTTGCCCAGCCGGAAGAGTGCGCCGGCGGCGGCGACGGGGTAGCCGGCAGACGATCTCAACGTGCCTGGCGCAACAATGCCATCGGTGGCGCGGAGCCCTGGGGTCTGGAGATATCGTTTGTGCCGGAGTTCCCGTCAAAAATGGTCGGGGCGGTGGGATTCGAACCCACGATCTCATGCTCCCAAAGCATGTGCGCTAACCACTACGCTACACCCCGGCCGATCGTTCTAGCCGTCCTGGCGGAACCTCCACCGCTTGTATCGCATGTGCTGTACGTCTACGAGACTTCACAGCGGGGTACCGAGCGATGGAATCCGCCTCAACAGGCACCGCCCATTCTACGGTGCCGGGCGATCTTAGTGGTCAGTCCACCGCGAGGTCGCGGTCCGGGCGCGTGTCTACCTGAAAGCAGCCGCCAACTCAAAAAGCGACCTCCACGGACGCCATCGTCCATGGAGGTCGCAACTAGGGGCCCTGGAAAGTGGGTCAGAGTCCCTACTTAACTCGATTGGCGTCGAGCGTAACTGCGGTCTGTGCCAGTGCTCGACCGCTCAGCACTGCGCCAGTCTGTAGCGCAATGTTTGTCTTATCAAGAATGTTTCCGTTGAACGTTGAGTTCGTCCCCAGAGTTGTCGCCCCGGCGACCTGCCAGAAGATGTTCTTGGCCTGTGCGCCGTTCTGGAGGATAACGTTCTTGCCAGAGCTGATCCTGAGAGTCCCAGCGATCTGGAAGACCCAAACATCGTTCGCGCCGCCCGAGAGAGTGACGTCGGTTGGGATCTTCACGCCGGTACCCCACTTGTAGACGCCAGGGGCGAGTGTCAGCCCACCGATATTTCCGGCGCCCAGTTCAGTAACGCCAGCCGTCCGCCCTGCGGCGTTTCGGTACGCGGTTTCCATGGCGCCCACAGCCGAGGTGAGCTGGCTGGGTGTCGGAACCGCATAGTTGGCTGCGTAGATTCTCCCGGTCACGAGAGATGAGCGAGAAAATGCACCCGAGCTATCTCGCACCAGCCCGAATCCCGTGATGGCAGTCGCGGCGATTGGGCTCACTCCGATGTTCCCAGTGATCTTGGTGGTGCCCGTAGTTGAGATTCCAGCCTTCGAGAGAATCACAAAATTACCAGCCGTTCCAAGATCCACTGGTGCTGGGCCGGCCGCGAAAACAGCGCTTGTTCCAGTGAGACTGAGCAAAACAAACGTGCCCACGACGGCTAGGACCCTACTGAGCTTTTGCACAAATTCCTCCATTGACGAGTTTGGCGGTCACCTGACCATTACCCGTTGTTGCTGCCACTATACGCTCCGGATTGAATTGGTGCAATTAGCCCCATGGGTGACGAATCGTTCGGCCGTGCAGCTTCCACTATCTGCCACGGCTGATATAGATTAGTGATTGCGGGCGCAACGTGATCGACATCGACGGGCAACTTTAGGGGCAACCCTCTGGACGCCGAGGTAGCCGAGTAGCCGGCCCTCGGCCCCGAGTGCGACTACTCGCTCCGCGACGATGTCGGTCGGGTCAGTCGATCGACCGCCGGCAACGTGGCGACCACAACGGCCATAGCGGCTGCCAGGCTCGCGCCCAGAAGCCAAATGATCGATAGATCCGGCGGCGGAACCGACGTTGCGCCGGAGAGGCGCAAGATGGCCTGCGTCACCGCGATCCCGAGCAATGCGCTGAAGCCCGAGACGACAACGAGTGGCACGCCTGCCTGGAGCAATACCAGGGCACGCAGACGAGAAACAGGCATACCCGCAGCCCGCAGGAACGTGTACTCGCGCCGGCGTTCGAGCAAGCCGGTCATCGTAGCGACGGCCAGACTGCAGCCGGCCAGCAGCAACGATCCCAGCAGCCCCAGGCTAACGATCCGCGACACCTCCGCGAACTGCGGGATCTGGCTGACCTCCTCCCCGCTCAAGACGACGGCCGCGGACGGGGCCGCACCCTGGACCGCCGCCCGAACCCGTTCGCCGGCCGCGGGCGTCCCGTCGGTGCTGACGTACAGCCGCGTGACGGGGAGGTCGGACGCCGTGATGGTCGCGGCTCCGTTCGGATCGGCAGTCAGGGCGGCGCTGAACGTGTCCGGCTCTATGAATAGGTCCGGCAGACCCTGCCCGGCCTTGTCGCGCGCCATAAGCGGGGTCACCTGCCCGGACGGCAACCGGACCTCCATGGTCCGCGACGTGAGGCCGTCCTGCTTGAACGGTGAGATCGTGTACAGCGAGCCCAGCGCCGCGCCATCGGGCATGACCGAATGGATGCCGGCGCTGCCGCACGAAGCGTTCGGCAGTTCCAACGTGGCGACCAGCAAATCACACGGCGCAACCCACGCCGTCAGGCCGACCTGGTATGGCCCAACCAAGAGCTCGACTTCCCGAACCTCCAGGACCGAGCGGACGCCGGCAACGCCAACCAACTCTCCGGCAACATGGTTGTCTACGGTGCCGTCGACAAGAAGGGCCGTGGCCACTCCAGAGCGCACCGAGGCGACGTAACTGCCGGCCTGGCGAGTCGCGTATGCGGCCATCATGAAAAAGGCGCTGGCGACGAATACGGCCATGATCACGCCGGCGATCGAGCCGAAAGAACCACGCGGATCGTCCGCAAGGCGACGACCGGCCAGCAGCGTCGAAGGCCCGCGAGCGATCCGGCCCAGGACACGGCCGACAACGACGGTCAGCCACGGCCCGGCCACGGCGATGCCACCGACGATTGCCGCGAACGACGCCCCGATGACAACCAGGGTTGGGACCTCGCCGATGGAGTTGCGAAGGACCGTAAGACTGACCAGCAGCCCCACGATCCCAACGAGCGTCGGCACGAGCCTTAGCACGCTCGGCGGCGGCGGCGTGGTCCTCCTCTGGACCCCAAGCGGAGACAGCGAGAGCCGGCGCATTCCCGCCAGCGCAGCCGCGGCACCGACGATCTGAACCAGGAGTATCAGCACGACCGCTTGGCCCAGCGGCGGCGTAATCGAATCCGGCCACCACGTGGCGCGATCTAGCGGTATCTGCGCCACCAACGGCCTGAGCAGCCAGAAGACGAGAACCCCGGCCGGCGCTCCGACGCCCGTGTAAAGCAACGCCTCGACGACCGCCAGCCGCGTCACCTGGGCCGGCGTCGCTCCGACGAGCCGCAGCGCCGCCAACCTCTGCTCCCGCCGGTTGGCGGCGAGCCGTGTGGCCGTGGCAACGAAAACCGCCACCGGCACGAGCGACCCGACGACCGCCAGAACGAGGATGAGCAGCGCCAGCGGGGGCAGTGCCGGCGGCGCCGACACGGTGGCAAAGGCCACCTTCGGCGCCGCGGACCCGATGTGGTCCCAGTCCGTTCCGATAACCGCCACGAGTTCCTGCGGCGAGCGGAGCGCCTCCGGTCCGATGGTCCCCACCACGGTCCCGACTCGCGCTGCCAGCTGATCGGCCGGGGTGGCGGCCAGCAGCGCGGCCAGCGCCGGCGAGACATAGGCCTGACCCACGCCCGGCAGGGCCGGGATCCCCGGCGGCACCGGCGCGTCGGCCGCATGCCCGACCCCGGCGGCCGGCGGCGAAAGCAGAATCCGCACCAAGGTCTGGCCCTCGAACAAGTCGTCGCGGCGGCCCATCAGCAGCTTGGCTGGGACGTCGTCGATATTGGGCCTCCAGAGGTCGCGCCACGCCGATCGCGAATCCCGCTCCGCCAGTGCCGGCTGGAATGAGACGGCGAACATCAGCACGGCCGGTCCCACGGCCACAACCACGGCCGTCAGGAGGAACCCAAGGGACGACCGCCGACCGTCCGCCAGAGCCAGCCGCACGCCCAGCCGGATCGCCGAGAAGGTCATCGATCCGCGCCACTGACTCTGCCGTCACGGACCACGATCTCGCGCTGCGCAAACGCCGCCACTCGCGGCTCATGAGTCACGAGCAGAACGCCGGTGTTCTGGTGGGCAGCGGCGGAAGTGAGGAGTTCCATCACCTGTTCGCCGGCGATCGTGTCCAGGGCGCCGGTGGGCTCGTCCGCGAAAACGATGCTTGGCTGAGTAACAAGAGCTCGGGCAACTGCCACACGCTGAGCCTGACCGCCGGACATCTCGCCCGGCCGGCGCCGCTCCATGCCGGCCAACCCCAGCCGCGGGAACCATTCGGCCGCGACGGCCTCCGCATCGGAACGCCGGGAGCCGTTGAGGAGCAGCGGCAGCGAGACATTCTCGAGAGCCGACAATTCGGATACGAGCTGGCCGAACTGGAAGACGAAGCCGAATGACGACCGGCGAAGCTTGCTCCGGGCGGACTCACCCAGGTCATCGATTCGGGTTCCCGCGAAGGTCACGCTGCCTCCGTCGGGCGGAAGAATCCCGGCCAGGCAATGGAGCAGCGTGGACTTGCCCGATCCGCTCGGACCCATGACCGCGACGACCTCGCCGCGGCACAGGCTGAAGTCCACCCCGCGCAGGGCCTCGGTCTGGCCGAAGCGCTTGGTCAGGCCAGTCGCGACTAGCACCGGCAGATCGCGCCGCCCGGCGATGGCTGCCAATTCGGCGGGCTCGATCATCTGGTCTCCTTGACGGTCATCAGTTGGGCCTTCAGCTCGCCCACCCGGGCGGCGGTGACTTCGAGCCAGCGCAGGTCGGCTTCGAGATGGAACAGGCAATAGTCCGAAAGGAGCGCTATCTGGAGCGGAGCCGTCCGACGGATGGCCGTCAGTTCGCGCATTCGCTCGAGGTGGGCATGGCGCTCGGAGTCCACCAACTGTTCGACTGGTCGACCGGACAAGATGGCTAGCACAACCTTGGTGAAGAGCGCGGCCTGCAGATGGGGCTCCGGATCCAGCGGCTCGGTAAGCCAGCGCTCGAGTTCGATACGCCCGTCGTCCGTGATGGCGAAACTTCGTCGGTCGGGCCCCTCGACCCGCTGGACGCCTTCCAGGCGAACCTGACCGCGTCCCTCCATCCGCGCCAGGGTGGAGTAGACCTGGCCATACGCGAGCGGCTTGTCCGGCGCGAAGTAAGCGTCGTGGAGGCGCTTGAGGTCGTAGCCATGGTGCGGCTCCCGTTCCAGGAGTCCCAGCAACGCGTAAGGAACGCTCATGACCGCGACTATACACTAAGTTTATAGGCCGGACCAGGTGGTGGTTCGCGGGCCAATCTGAAGCGACGCGAAAAGTCCCGTAATCAGCCGGCTCGGCTAGTCCAGCCCAACCACGCGGTCCGAGCCGTGCAGGACGTGCTCGTCATGCGAGGCGACAAGAACCGCCCTGCCCTGGTCGCGGATGTCGCGAAGAAGGCTGACCATGCGCTCGGCCGACCGGGCGTCCAGGCTGGCCGTCGGCTCGTCCACGATTAGCAGCGGCGGGTTATTGAATAGAGCCCTGGCCACGGCTACCCGCTGACGTTCGCCACCGGAGAGCTGGGCCGGAAAGTGACGCGCCCGGCCCGACAGATCCACCATCGCCAGCAGCGACTCGGCCCGGGCGCGGGTCTCGGCGCCGGTAGCACGGCGGCCGTCCTCCGAGTAGCCGGGCAGGGCCACGTTCTCCTGGGCCGTGAGCAGATCGATCAAGCCACCGGACTGGAACACGAAGCCGATGCTCTTCCGGCGCAGACCGACAAGGGCCTCGTCTCCAAGCTCGGAGACCTCGTCGCCCAGCCATTTGATGGAGCCTGAATCTGCCTTGATGAGTCCCGTTGCCACGTAGAGCAGCGACGTTTTGCCGGAGCCTGACCGGCCCGCAAGGCACACTAGCTCGCCCTCGCCCACTGCAAGATCGACCCCTCGAAGGACATCCAGCGGCTCCCCTCCGGGCAGGCGGTAGCTGAGATGAATGTCTGTCAGTTCGAGCATCGGACCCGGGGCGCGATCAACTTGACTCATCGGATCTCTCCCGGACCAACAGCGACTCCCTTGCTGAATACGCTGCCCCACAGTAAGACGGTGGCAGCGAGGACCGCGGCGCCGGCAACCGGCAGCCGAGGATCTCGGATCTCAAGTGACGAAGCCAGCACGAGCACCCCCAGTATTGCGAGGATCGTGGCCAAAGCCGCCACCGGCACGAGCCCCAGCCACAGCAGGTTCCGGATCTCCCGGTTGGACCAGCCGCTGACCGAGAGGATTACCACCTCTGGGGCTCGGCGGCGGCGGTCAAGCCGCAATCCGGCGAGGACGAAGGCCAGCGAACCCGCTCCGACGGTAGCCAGCATGAGCGGTTGATAGAAGGCCGCAGTGGCGCCGGTCGCAGACGCGAGCAGCGTCGGACCGAGGCGCTCACTGAGCCCCCCGATCAGGGCTAGACCGAGGGCAATGGCGGCCGCCCCGGCTGCCAGGCCGATCGCGGTCGCGCCGACCCAGGGCCAGCGAGCGAGCGCCGCTCGGAAGGCGTAGCTTGTCGGCCCGCCGACAGGCAGCGCGGCGGCCAGCCTGTGCTGCCCGCCGGAACTTCCGAGCGATTCCGGGCGCCCTCGTCGGATGGCGGCCAACGCCGCGACGATGCCCGCCATCATCCACAGGCCGGCCATTCCAAGAGCCACCGCCAGCGCCTCCGGGCTGCCGCCGGCCAGGAGAAACCCGACCGTGGCGAGAACGGCAACCAGAGTTGCTCCCAGCGTCGTCTCGGCCAAGAGCCAGCGCAGGATTTCCAGCCGGCTCCATCCGACCGCTTTCAGAACGGCCGCGTCTCGAACCTTCCTCTCGATCCTCAGAGCCGCCAGAGCGAACGCCCAAATAGCCGCCGAGGCAAGACTCAGGGCAAGAAGCGCCAGATCGGAAGCATCGAAGGCGTTCGTGACGCGCTGCGCCGCGCCGAGCGTCGTCCAGTGCTGGCGAACCCAACCGAGGTCGGTCGGCGGCGTCTGGTCCACGTGATAGGCGGGGACGTAGATGTCTACGTTCCGGGGTGATGATCCGGCCACGATGTCGACGGCGAAGCCGAGCCGCCCGATCGCCTCAGCCACGGCCTCGATCCGGGCCTTCGAATCCGGTCCGTAATCCGTCACGCCGGCGACCCGGACGCGTATGGCATCGATAGGCGACCCTCCGCGAAGAGTCTGCGCTCCGAGCAAGTCTGTGATCGCCAGCGGGGGCGTCGTTACCAAGCCATTAGGTAGCAGGGGATATTTCATCTTCGTCGGTCTGACCGGTTTGCCGTCAGGGCCGGCTATGTCTGTGGTGTCGGACGGGTCGTAGGCACCCAGCGGCACGTAGTCGAGAAGATCGCTTGGAAGCTCGACTGCATTCGCATCGAAGGTGCCAACGGGCGTCAGGAAGAATGGCTGGCGGATACTGGCGTGCGGCCTGAAGTTGGTGCCAAGCACGGCCAACGGGACGTCCCGCATTTGGCGATAGGCCGGAAAGTTGCCCGTCGTGGCACTGCCCGAGTGTCCGGGGTCTGGAATTGACGGGGCTCCGTCCGGGCCCACTACGCCAACCTGGGTGATCCGGAAGGCCGGCGCTCCGTTGTCCGGACCAGACCCAGCGGTCGTCGTATACGTCGGCCTGACCACCAGCCGGCCGTCCAGGGTCGAAGCTGCGGACAAGGTGCCCACCGAGCAGGGTCCGCTTGAGCCGGGCCAAAGCACGCAGAGCATGGGGGGCTGGAGCGGGGCCACCGCTGTGCCCGCATCGGACGTCGCCGCGCCGACGAGAGAGAAGCCGGGTCCGGCATCCGCGGCCGCCTGTGCGAGATCTCCGCCCTCCGGGTACGCATCCAGCGGATGTCCGACCTGCTCTACTTTCAGATCGACCTTGAGGTCGGCGGCTTGCCGCGTGCTCACAACAAGCGGGATGACCGGCAGGTCACGGTCGGCTGGGAATGACCACTGCGGAGACTGGATGGCTTCGAGCCGGCCCGCAATCGACCTAAATCCTGAAGCAACCTTCTTCATATCGAACGAGCCTGCCGTGCGCGAGTTGGGCCCCCCGCCTGGAAGCGCGGCGAGGAAGGGAGCCTTGCCGGCCAGGAGAGCATCCTCCGCGCTCGGGTCGACCGCGATCACGGGCACGGCAAGATCTGGCAATACTCTCGAAGAGGCGATGATCACGGCCCAACTGCCGTCTGCTAGATGGCTCCCGGTAAGGCTGCCGAAAGTCGTCGCCCAGTTGGCCGTGGGATTGTCCCCGGCGACGACCGGACCGACGAGGACTTCGCCGGTCTCCGACTGGACGGGCAGCCGGGTCAGGCCGTCGGTCGTGGTCGTGACCATGGTCAGCCTGAACAGGGTCGGCTTCGAAGGCAGGTGATCGAAGTACACGGTGACGGTCGGAGCCGCGCCGCGCAGGTAGCCGACGAATCCGATCGGCGCCGCCAGATCCACTCCCCGAATGCTCCGGACGGCGGATAGCCCATCGAGGCCGATACCGCCGGAGCCGGCAAAGCCGACGAAATTGGGTTCAACTATGCCGTTCGTCTGCTCGAGGTCGAGCCGAGTTCCGGCCGGTCGAACCAGGATGTCGTATGCGCCGCGCCAGTGCAGGTCCACGAAGCCTGACACGGTCAGGCTTGCCGTCTGGTGTATGCCGGCCGACGTCGAGGAGAGCAATGCGACCAGCACGACCGCAATGATGGCGAGTGGGTCTCGCCACATTCTGACCAGTGTTCCCGGGAGACCCACTCTTGCCCCCAAAATGCGAGCCCCTCTAGCAGTGGGTCAACAGGGCGAGCCCTGCGACTCGCGGCGCTGCTTGGCGCGATGGTAAGGTTTCAGAATGATCCTGTCACCGACGATCATGATTGGCTGAGTTGGACGTGTTGGCCCGCTGGGGTTCCCGCCTGACTCATGGTTCCCTCGGATTTGGAGTGCCCTCGTGATTGGACTCGTTCTCTACGCGCTGCCGTTTGCCGTTGTGAGCGGTTGGTCGGGTCGCTTGTGGACCCTTGGGCTGCCGCTGCTGGTTTGGGGCGGCTTGGCGGTTATTCAGGCCTGGGGCATCATCGCCGTGTACAGCGGGTCTCCCGTTGTCGCCCTTATAGCCATCAGCACGCTGTTCGCGTTCGGGGGCCTCGCGGTGAACGCCCGGCCCCGTACGAGCCGGATCCTGATATCGAGGTAGCGGTCTGAGAAGCGGTGAGGGACGGCGCGGCATCCTTGCCGCATGATTCCTGTCCATGTTCCGTATGAGGCTCGCGTCCCTTGACATTGGCTACGTCTCCAGATCAGCCAGCCCGGCAAGAAGGTCCCGATAGAGACCAAAGGTCGCCGGGCCGAGGTTGTTGGTGAACGCCTCGGACCTCGGATTGCAACCGATTACCCATACGAAATCAGTTCACCATCCTGATTGACGGTGAAATTGCCGTTTGACGGATAGATACCGTTGGCGACCCAGCTCGAGAAGCTGACGGACTTCTTGAGTCGGAACCCCTGTTCGGTCAGGACGTATCCGTCGGTCGTCCCCTTGCCCCCGCCGGTTATAGACCAGCAGTCTGGCTCATTTCCACAAGGAGATAGCGCCGCCGCGCCGAGGCTGCCGGGGACGTTGCTCCGTAGCAGCAGATCGCCGGCGCCAACATAAGGCAAGCGCCAGACAGAGCGCTGGGCCTTCAGGTCGATCGTCTGGGTCGTGCCGTCGGTCATCTCCAGGATCGAGCCCGTCGGGTCGCTGCCGACGACGTGCTGTACAAGCCCGACGTAGTCGGGCGTGACCTGGACATCCGGAATGGCGTTGTTGCAACCGGCCGCGCTCAACGCCAGCGCGATGGCAGCCAGGATGCCAAGGCGCCGGCTCCGGTCGCCCGTTCGACGGCCGCGGTGTCGTTCTCCGCCCTCAGACTTGCGCATGTTCACCCTACCCCTACCCGCTCTTCACGTCGATCAGTCTACGGGCGCGGCCCGCTACCTGCTTGCCTGCACCGCCTTCCGGCGTGTCGCCGGCGACGACGTGGTGGCCACGTTCACCGCGGCCGGCGACGCCCACGGCCGGCCCGCGGCCAGGCTCACCGAAAACCGGGGCGGTCTACACGTCGCGCTTCACGGGGGACGCCACGGCTTCGAGCTTCCGCCTTACCTCACCAGCGCCACTTGGATCACGCGGGGCTGCAACGCCCTACTTCTTAGCCCGGCGCGACTTTCCTTTGGCTGGCAAAGGCACCGGCAGTCCGAACATCGGGTATTGGGCCGGCTCCTCCGACGCTGCTCTGGGCCGTCCGGGCTCGAAGTCGGCGGTGAGCCGCTTCAGGAATTCCGACGCCCGCGTCGTGCCCAGTTCTTCGTCTTTGATCTGGCCCGCGCCCATGTGCGCAAGAGCCCTATCCGCGGGCGCTGGAAAGTCCGTCCCGCGCACCAGCACCGGAACCCAGCGCGCCTTCAGGGCCTCCTCGGCGCCGGCCCAAGTGCCACCAGAACCCTGAGTGGCCGCGACTACAACAACGGCATCTGCAAGACAGTAGATCAGCTTGTTCCGGCCCATCGCTGCGCCGACTGAGAAAGGAGTAGCCGGACCGTACGGGCTCACCAAGACAGCCTGGCCATCTGCCACCGCCCGCCTGGTCTCGGCGTCCCGAATGCGCTCCTCGAGATTGTCCGCGACCGCTCCGATCACCTTCCCGCCGGCGTCAAAGGCAGACCGCATGGCCACGGCGTCGACTCCGCGCGCCGCACCAGACACAACGGCCAAGCCGCCCTCGACCGCCCAGGCTGCCACCCGCTGAGTGAAATCGAGTGAGGCTGCGTCGGCATCTCGGGCCCCGACAATGCCCAACCCCTTGCCGGCAAGAATCGCTGTATCCCCTGCCCCGAACAACACCGGCGGCGCCTGGTCTCCAAGGCGGCGAGATAGGGACTCCGGGTATTCCGTGTCCTCGCGCGACACCAGCCAGATCCCGCGCGCCTGGAGGCGCTCCAACTCAAGTGATATCTGTCCGGCGCGCGCTAGAAGTGCAGCCAGATCGGCCGACCGATCCTGCGGCAAGTCCAACAAGTCGGCGATATGGCCTGCGTCCATGCCAATCAACCCGGCGGGCGTCTGCCCAGCAGCTGTAAGGCGCGTCTTCAGCGTCGCCCAAGCAGTTGGTCCAAGCGGGCGCACATCCGCCGTTCGCGACATCGCCAACCGAGTCGTCAATAGGCCCACGGCGACCGTGTCGGGGCGAGGCGAACTGGCAAGTGTCAATCCAGATCCCTCCCAGCCGCGCTTGCCAGAACGAGTGGATGAACGGCGCAGGCACCGTTAGTCCGAAGGAGCCAGCCTGCCACCGTTAGCGTCCACCGAGAGTCGACGATGTCATCTATGAGGAGCACTGGGCCTGGCGGAACATCTCCGACTACACACAGGCTGGCGAGTACATTCGAAACCTGCTGCGCGCTGTTCTCCATCGTCTTCTGCTCCGGAACGAGTGCAGCCGCCAGGACATCGACGTACGGCAGGCCGAGGCGCTCGGCCAAGGTACGGGCGAAGTCTCCCACAAGCCCGGGATGGCGGCGCGACGGCATTGCCGTCACCCACTGAGGAGCTGGGTCCGGTCGCCAGCGGACCGTGACAAGCTCGGCCGCCGCTTCGACGAGATCCGGCCCAAACCGATGGTTCTTGTACTTGCCTTCCTTGACGGCAAGACCGTAGCCGGCGTCCCCGTATACGGACAAAGCTCGACCAAGGCAATTGGGAGGCTCAATTGGTCCGCCTCTGTGCGCCGCGATTTCGTTGGGCCAGCGGCGCCGAGGTTCGATGACCAAGTCCGAGTGCCTCAGGAAGACCTGCGCGTCGTTGACAGTGCGGGCATCGGCGCTTTCCGGCAACAGCTTGGAAACCTCGGGGCGGCACCGCCCGCATGGCTTCGCATCCGGATCGTCAAGGGCGCGAGCTAGAAACTCCATCAGGCAGCCGTCATGATCGACGTACTCATCCATTTCGGCGAGTTCCCGCCTGCGGGCGGCCGTGACTCTGTCGATTCTGTCGGTGTCGGGTTCCCACGGGTTTGGGGTTCGGAAATATCGTGGGCCGTCCCGTGCTACCGCACCGTCTATCTCCAGCAGTTTCAGTACCTTCCCGAGCACCGAGCGCCTCAGGTTCACAACCGCCTCCAGGGCCGGCACAGACATCCCCTCGCTCCCCGCGCCGTCCTCCAGCGCCGCCAACACCGCCGTCATGTTCGCAGCTGGAGGGAAGGCGGAGGCGATGAAGTACTCAGCGATGTCGTCGTCCTCTCGGCCGCTCAGTAGCACGCCGAAGGCTTCGTCGAGTGCGCGGCCCGCCCGGCCGACCTGCTGGTAGTAGGCGATGATCGAGCCGGGTCGCTGGAAATGGATCACGAACCCGAGATCTGGCTTGTCGAATCCCATGCCGAGGGCCGTGCTGGCGACAAGCACCTTGAGCTGGTTGGCAAGAAGCGCATCTTCCAGCGCAATGCGGCGCTCGCCTGAGGCTATCTGCGCGTGATATGCGGCCGCGACTACTCCCCGTTCAACGAGCCAGCGAGTGACGCGTTCCGTATCGGCGACGGTCAGGCAATAGATGATGCCGGAACCGGGCAGTTGAGGGACTTGCTCGGCCAGCCATGCAAGCCGCTCGGCGGAGTCGCGGAGGCGAATCGCTTGGAGCCTCAGTGAGGATCGGGTCAGAGGACCGCGGATAACCTCGACGCCTTCGCCAAGCTGGGCGACCACGTCTTCAACCACGCGGTCGTTCGCCGTCGCAGTAGTCGCAATCAGCGGGACACCGGAAGGCAGGGTCCGAAGCAGGCGACCGATCCGGCGATAGTCAGGCCGGAAGTCGTGGCCCCAGTCGGAAATGCAGTGCGCCTCATCGATAACGAACAAGCCGATCGAGCCCTGGATCGCCGGGAGGGTCTCGCGGACGAACTCGTCGTTTGCCAGTCTCTCTGGAGAGATGAGGAGCACGTCGCATGTGCCGCTTCGAAGCGCCGCTTGCGCGGCGTCCCACTGATCGCGGTTATTCGAGTTGATCGTGAAGGCCCGCAGCCCCAGGCGCTTCGCCATGGCGATCTGGTTTCGCATCAACGCCAGCAGCGGACTTATCACGATGGCGGGGCCGTGCCCGGCATCACGCCGGAGCCGGATCGCGATCCAGTAAACCAGGCTCTTGCCCCAGCCGGTGCGCTGGACCACGAGCACCCGTCGGTTACGTATCGTGACGGCCTCGATCGCCTCTCGCTGGCCCGACCGAAAGTGCGCCTCAGGTCCGAGCATCTGAGCGAGCAGCTCATCGAGTCTGTCTGGCACTTCTTCCCCTCTCCTCTAACCCGGGCCACCGACTCCCCTACAGTTACTCTGCACAGGGCTCCCTGCGGTCCTCGATCGTCCGACGGCAGCGTGCCAGGTAGGCTGTCACGCGTCGAGGGCCGCTCCGGCCCGAAGATCGCCCGCCTACACGTCCTCGACATCCCAGGACCACGGCTGCCTGAGCTTCCGGTCGAGGACAGTCGCGATCTGCTGCACCAGGTCCGGGTCAAGCCTCTGAAGCCCGCTCGTCAGGAGGGACGCGAGGTTGCCTCCGGAGGCGACGCGCGCACCGCCGGCCGATCGGTCGAACTTGGGGCTTCTGGATCCGTGAATACAGAGGACGGGGAAGACCATCGTCATCGTTGGCGCCAGCAAG
>JANYJG010000135.1 GCA_025358515.1 Chloroflexota bacterium | reverse complement strand
GCCGTCCGCTCGATCTTCGAGCAACCCGACGAGCGGGCCGCCCGTGAGCAGTTCGGTCAGGTCATCGACTCGCTCGAACCGCGCTTCCCGACGGTGGCGAGGCTGCTGCTCGAGGCCGAGACCGATCTGCTTGCCCACTTCACGTTCCCCGAGACGCACCGTCGCCAGATCCGCAGCACCAATCCACTCGAACGGCTCAACAAGGAGATCAAACGCCGCACCGCGGTGGTTGGCATCTTCCCCAACCGAGCTGCCGTTATCCGCCTCGTCGGCATGATCCTGGCCGAGCAGGACGACGAGTGGCAGGACGGCCGTCTATTTTGCTGAGCCTCACATTGGTGGTCGGGCTCGCTTCACAGGCATTAGCGTCCCCTCCCCCCGACCCGACTACGGCCCCGAGCGTGTCCGCCACCGTGGCCGCGACCCCCAACCCAACGGCCGAGCCCACCGTGGCCGCGACCCCCACGGTGCCGGCGCCAGCAATGAACCCGCAGGCCGGTTCCACTCCGGAAAGGTGCCTGCCGCCCGGGCGGAACCCGACGCTGCCGTGGCCAGGATGCGTGGGGCAAACCGGCTCATCGGCTAAGACAAATGCTCGTGGGATCGTCCCCGCCGCGCCAGCCAGGGTCGCTCCCGCTGCGGCGCCTTTGGCCTCCAGATGTGTCTCTGTCTCTGGCGGCTCCTGTTCGATCAAGGGCAAGGTGACCAAGGCCGGCGGTGTCGGCCTCTCTGGTATCGACGTCTATGCCTCCGTCGATAGTTCCTCCAACGGCTACTACAACTCCGCCTCCACCGCGGCTGACGGCACGTATTCGGTGACAGTCGATCCCGGCACCTACACCCTCAACTTCAGCGACTACTCCGATACATACGGCAACGGCTACTACAGCACCGGCGGATTTACCTATAGCTCGTCTGGGGCAAGCCCGGTGGCGGTCTCGTCGGCGGATGTGACCGGCAAGAATGTCACCCTCCCGTTGGCCGTCCACATCAAGGGCAAGGTGACCAAGGCCGGCGGTGTCGGCCTCTCTCGCATCGCAGTCTTAGTGAATTTCTCCTCAAACGGCATCTACAACTACGCTTACAGCGCGGCTGACGGCACGTACTCTGTGGCCGTCGCGCCCGGGGGCACCTACACTCTCTTCTTCAGGGACTACTCCGGGATATACGGCAGCGGCTACTACAGCACCGGTGGCTTCACCTATAGCTCGTCTGGGGCAAGCCCGGTGACGGTCTCGTCGGCGGATGTGACCGGCAAGAATGTCACCCTCCCGCTGGCTCCCGCCGCGAGCACATACCACGCCCTGGCTCCGGCCCGGGTTCTCGACACCCGACCGACCATCGGGGTTGTCGTCAACATGGGTCTGACGGGTGTGTTCAAGGCCGGCATGGTGCGGACCTTCCACGTCGGGGGAGCCCGCTACGTCGGGGGCGGTACAACCGTTGCCGTACCGACCAACGCCACCGCGGTCACAGGCAACCTGACCATCGTGGGCCAGACCGCCACAGGTCTAGTGGCTCTAGGGCCCACCATGACCGCCAGCGGCGAGGTCACCACCATCAACTTCGTCAAGGGTGACGTCCGGGCCAACAACGTCACCCTGGGTCTGGCGCCCGATGGCACCCTCTCGGCCGTCTTCCGTTCGAGCGCCGGGGCCACGGTCCAGCTCATCTTCGATGTGACGGGCTACTTCACCCCAGACCCGAGTGGAGCCACATACCACAGCCTCGCTCCGGGCCGCGTCCTGGACTCCCGCAAGACCGGCGGCGCAGTCGTGAACATCGGCCTGACCGGCAAGTTCGCCAACAAGGTCGTGCGCACCTTCAACGTCGCCAGCGTCAAGGGCCTGGGCTGGTCAAGCGCCCTTGTGCCCGCGGGTGCCACAGCCGTCAGCGGCAACGTCACCATCACCAATGCCACCTCCGCTGGCTTCCTCTCCATCGGGCCCACCATGGTGGCCGTGCCCAAGACCTCGACCCTCAATGTCCTGGCCGGTGCCAATGTCGCCAACGGGGTGACCGTGACTCTCAACGCCGGCAAGCTCTCGGCGGTCTGGGACGGCACCAACGGCTCCAGTGCCGATGTCGTGTTCGATGTCACAGGGTACTTTACGACCGGGCCAGGCGGCCTCTCCTACTACCCGATCGCTCCGGTCCGGGTGCTCAACAGCGCCACCTCCAAGGGCCTCCCCGGCGTCTTTGCGACCGGCATCCCGCGCAGCCTCGGTCTGGCCGGAGTGGGCGCCATCCCGGCTAATGCCGCAGGCATCAGCGGCAACCTGACTCTGGTCAACCCCTCATCGGTGGGCTTTGGCTCGGTGGCTCCGTCCATCGTCGGCATACCCAAATCCTCCACCCTCAACAGCAACGCTCATGTGACCGTCGCCAACGGCTTCGATGTCGCTCTGGCAGCGGGCAAGGTCTCGATCATCTGGGTCGGCACCAAGAGCTCAACCGCCAACTATTCGCTCGACGTTACGGGCTACTGGCGCTAGAGGACCGGATATCCATGGCGTGACGCCACCAACGAGGAAGACCCCGGCCGCGAAGCCGGGGTCTTCGTTTCTGCGGGTTAGGGCCGCCGTCAACGGTCCGGCGGCGGCGCCACGCCTCAGACGGTGAGGCGCGGCAGCACCTCGGTCACGAGCCTCGTCATGGATTCCTCGTCGTATGGGGAGGGGAACCCGGCGATAAGGTGCCGGTAGCCGATCTCGATGTAGGGGGCCAGTTTCTCGGCCACGTCCTCCGGCGTCCCGACCGGCTGGTCCTGCCAGACGCGGGCCTTGCCATTCCGCTCGAAGAGTGATCGGAAAACCCGCTCCGCCTCCTCGCGAGAGTCGCGGATGACAGTCACGCCGATGCCTGTGGTGCGCTCGATCTCGCGTTCGTCTCGTCCCGCGTCGGCGCAGTGTTGCCTGAGGACCGCATCCTTGAGTCGGACGTTGGCGATACCACCGCCGATGTTGCAGGCGTCCGCATACTTCGCGACGAGCTTGAGGGTCACCTTTTCGCCGTCGCCACCGACGAGGATCGGCAGAACAGGCTGGATCGGCGGCGGGTCGTTCCGGACCTGCTTGGCGTTGTAGTGCTCGCCGCGTGCCGTCGGCTCCTCGCCGTGCAGCATGCCGCGTATGACCGGCAAAGCCTCGCCCAGCCATCGGAGGCGCTCCGGGAACCCGCTCCCGAATGGCAACCCGAAGGCGACGTGCTCAGTCTCGAACCAGGCTGCGCCGATGCCAAGGATGGCTCGCCCGTTGCTGATGTGGTCGAGCGTTGTCGCCATCTTGGCAACGAGGGCCGGCTGACGGAAAGTGTTGGCCCCGACCATGAGACCGATCCGGATGCGTTGCGTTGCCATAGCCCAGGCGGTGATCGTGAGCCAAGCCTCGAGCATCGGGCCGTCGGCGGAGCCGATGATGGGATAGAGGTGGTCCCACGTCCACAGGGTGTCGTAGCCGAGCCGGTCCGCACGTTTCCCCGCCTCCAGCAGCGGTGGCCAGGCCGTGTACTGGTTCCAGCAGAGCGCACCGAGCTTGACGTCGTTCATCTGACGAAGTCTACCTCGCCTTTCGGGGCCAATGATCCCTCCACATCCGCTCCCACGGCCCCCTTTACGACGCCTCGCTGCGGGTCTATGGTTGCTCCTTCCCTGGGCCCAGGAGCGTGACGCGGCGGCGTTCCAGGAAATCGATTGCCCGGGTTTGGAGATGCCCGACCGGTGGACGGCCCCTACGCGACGGCTGGAGGAGCGGCCGCAAAGGGACCGCAAGGTTGAGCGAGCCACGACCTAACGGCTCGCGGCGTGGCTTCTGCGCGCATTTCAAATTCGAGCCGGCTCGAAGGAGGAGAAATGTTCGAACATGGCTGGAGGCGCCTCGCCGTTTCTACCGGCGCGGCCCTCATGCTCGTTGCGTCATCTATGTCGGCAGCCCCGGTCCTGGCTGCGGTCCCGGCTACCGGGCACACGCTGCCCGCAAACACCCGCTTCTACGTACCCCCGCCAGATAAGGGCGCATTTACTCAGATCGTCGATCTGCTCAAGCACCGGGACGTCAAGGACGCGTTCCTGATCGGTGACATGGTCACCACGCCCCAAGCGGTCTGGCTCAACGGCGGAACGCCGGCCCAGGTCAAGAAGTCCGTCCAGAAGACCGTGTTCGGAGCGGCGCTCCAGAAGAGCGTTCCCGTCTTCGTCGTCTATGACATCCCCGGACGCGACTGCGCCCAGTATTCGGCCGGTGGCGCATTGTCACTGAGTGACTACGGGGCCTGGATCGATGGCGTTGCCAGCGGAATCGGCAAGTCGAAGGCCGTCGTCATCCTCGAGCCGGACGGGCTCGGGCTCCTGCCATCGCTGTGCGGTCTGTCCTCTACGGTCTATCCCTTCACCGATGCCGACCGATACGCCGAGTTGAACGGCGCCGTCGATCGACTCGAGCAGCAGCCCAACACGAGCGTCTACCTGGATGCCACGCACAGCGCCTGGCTGAACGTTCCCGACGCGTCGACGCGGCTTGTGACCGCCGGCGTCCAGCGGGCCCAGGGCTTCTTCCTTAACGTCTCCAACTTCCAGTTCACCTCGAACCTGACCCAATACGGGACGTGGATCTCCGACTGCATCACCTACGCCACGGCAGTGTCGCCCGGCAACTACGGTTGCCCGGACCAGTACTGGAACGGCGGTCCCCCGAACAACTGGAACGGAGTTGCGCTCAACAATTACGGTCAGTGGAGCGATACCCAGACTCAGGCCGATCTCAACACGGCCGGTGAGAACGCCCGCTACGCGACCATGTTGGGCACCACCGTGCCGACCACCCACTTCGTCATCGATACCAGCCGCAACGGCCAGGGTCCCTGGAATCCCCCGGCTCACCCGGCCGGCGACGCCCAGGATTGGTGCAACCCGCCCGCTCGCGGACTGGGCCTGCAGCCAACGGCCAACACGGGCGTGGCGCTGCTGGACGCGTATCTCTGGATCAAGACGCCGGGTCAGTCTGATGGCCAGTGCACCCGCTGGGCCCCATCTGGCGGCCTCGACCCAATCCGCGGCATCGCCGACCCGGCCGCCGGCGCATGGTTCCCGCAGCTGGCGCTCGAGCTGGTTGCGAATGCAAACCCACCCATCGAGCTTCCCAAGTTCCTGAAGTAACGGCTACAAGTAGCGGCTAAGCCGCAGTCGCGGGGGCGGGTCGGTCTTGTGGCCGGCCCGCGCTCCCTCATGAGGCAATCGATTTCGGGTAGCCTGTAACAGGCCGCCCTATTCGGCCACTTAAGAGGGGGACTCTCCTGTGATCAGATCCGACGACGTGCCGGCCTTGTCGGCGAGGGGACTGGCCAAGGCATACAGGAAGCGACTCCTGGCGGTCAACGGCCTGGATCTGGACATCCCCGAGGGATCGATCACGGCGCTCGTCGGCCCAAACGGTGCCGGCAAGTCGACGCTGATCAAGACCTGGGCCGGCTTCGAGCGACCGACACGCGGGTCGTGCAGGTTCGAGGCATCGATCCGTGGCGGGACCGCAGCGGCGCGCTGGGCTTGCTCGGCTACGTGTCGCAGTCGCCCTCGCTGTACCGCGAGCTGAGCGTCGGCGAGCATCTGGATCTAGCCGCCCACTATCGACCCGAGTTCGACCGAGCGACCGCGATCAGCCGGCTGGACGACCTCGCAATTCCCCTGGATCATCGGGCGGGCGACCTATCAGGCGGTCAGGCGGCCCAGGTCGGGTTGGCGTTGGCGATCGGCAGTCGGGCCCCGATCCTTCTCCTCGACGAGCCGTTGGCCTCGCTCGATCCCCTCGCTCGGCACGACTTCCTCACAATTCTCTAAGACGATAACCGCACAACCGGCAGGACGATCGTCCTGTCATCGCACGTCGTCTCCGATGTCAGGCAGGCCTGCGACCGGCTGCTGCTGCTGGCGAATGGCCGAAAGATGCTCGACGGCTCCATCGCCGACCAACTGGCGGCACATTTGGTCGTCCAGTCCGGCCCAGACGCACCGCCGCCCCCCCGGCTTCGTCGCCCGAATCCCCGGCGACGAGGGGACAGATCGTGTGCTAGTGTCCCGATCCGGAAGAAGCTGCACGGTAGCCAGACTTGGAACCACAGCGGCGATCACCGGCGACCACGGGCAGCCAATGGCCGCCACTGGCAGCGGCGTTTCCGTCAGGCCACGCGTCAGCGTGGTGGCCGGCAGAGAATCAGTGCGTTTCCCGTCATTCACGCCTGGTAGGCGTGTTGGACGCGGCCAAAGGGTCAGTGACCGCGATCGGCCTGTTCAGAAGGCGGGTGTCTGCCCCGTTTTGAGCGTGGATCGTGATCCGACGTGAGCGTACTGAATCTCCATTGCCGCCACCATTGCGTACAACACGCCTGGTAGGCGTATCTGCCGAAACAAAGACCAAGGATCGGCTCGCTGGGGCTGGACGAACCATCTACTGATCAGGGAACCGGGACACTAGATCGGGATCGGTGCTGAACTTGAAGGTCTCGGTCCTGTGGGGCTTGAGGTTCGCCTCGGCCCAGATGCGCTGGATGGTGGTGACGCTGATGCCGGTCCGCGCCGCCATCGCCCGGGAGCTCCAATGGGTCGCGCCCTCCGGTGGTGGCTCCAGGGTGAGGGCGATGACCCGATCGCGAGCAGCCCGGTCGTAGGTGGGCTCGCGACCCGGTCGTGGCGCATCGGCGAGCCCGGCAAGACGATCGGCGGCGAAGCGAGTCCGCCACAGAAGGATGGTCAGACGGTTGACCCCGATCTCGGCCGCTATCCGATCGTTGGCGGTGCCCTCGGCGGCCGCGAGCACGATCCGGGCTCGCATGACCAGTCGCTGTTCTGTCGTTCCCGCTCGAACGAGGGCCCGCAGCCCGGCCCGCTCTGACTCGGTGATGGTCAACGCTGGTGCAGGGTGGTTCGGCATGCCCCGAATCGTAGCTGCGAACCAGTTAGCCTGCTGAGGATCGCAACACTAGATCGTCCGTAACGCGACGTAGAACCGCTCAGCGCGAGATGTCGCGGCGCCGGATTCCCCAGGCGCCCAGCAGCAACCCGCCGAATGCAAGGACCAGACAGGCCACCATCCCGGGCACGTCCCAGACCCCGACCATCGGCTGGCCGAGGTGCGAGGTCAGGGCCAGTTGGTGGACCCAATCGGGGAGCTTCAGCGCCGGGACTACGAGGTCGATGAGGAACGTCACGATGGCCACCACTGCGGCCGCCTCGGCGGCGATTGACGTGCGGAAGACGCCGCCCACCGCAAATCCGATGCCCGCGACGGCCATAGCAAACAGGCCCAGGACGAACGTGCCGGCGAAAGGCGTAAGGACATCGCCACCGGCGGAAGCCACGCCGACCGCGGTCATGGCGGCGACGAGGGCCGTCAAGCCCAGGATCGCCAGCAGGACGCCGACGCCGCTCGCAATCGCCCAGCGGGCCCGCGCCAGCGGCGTCGCGAGAAGCATCTCCAGCCGGCCGGAGGTCTCGTCGGAGGCCCAGGTTGCCACCAGAGTGGCTGCGGCCAGGCCCACGACGATGAAGCCCAGTTCCACGAAGACCAGCTGCAGGAAGCCGCCGGGGCTCGTGATGTCGAAGGACGGGGCCACAGCCTTGAGGAAGTTGGCCGCGTCGCCGGTCAGCTTGGCGACTTCGGCGGCGAACGACTTGCTGACGGCGGCGATCAACAGGCCCCACAGGCCGATACCGATTCCCCACGCCAGGGCGAGGGGCAGCTGGTCACCCAGCGACCGGGTAACCGGGCCGCGCAGGCCCATGGTTGCGGCCGGCAAGCCGATGCCGCGAACGTTGGCAGTCTGGCCCAGGTCGCGGCGCGCGAAAGATGCGACTCCCACAACCAGTAGAACCGCCGCGGCAACCGCCACCGGCGCGAGCGAGAACCAGTCGTACTGGCCGGCCAGAGGCACATGGCCGTAGGTCCAGTACATGAACGTCAGATGCGCGGGCGGGACGAGGACCGGCACCGAGGCCTGATAACCGCTCAGGAAGTAGCCCGCGAGCAGCACGGCGGCTCCTATCCCCGCAGCTCCGCGCCTCCCCAGGATGGGTCCGAGCGCAAACGCCACCGATCCACACGCCAGCCCGATCAACCCGACCCACAGCGCAAAGCCGATGGCGGCCTGGGGCGGGATCTCGTCACCGGGCAGCGCGGCGAAACTTATCCCAACCAGCCAAGTGACTAATGCCAGGAAGCCCATCGCCGCAGCCATGCCGGTCAGGTGCGCGGCCAGCTTCTCGATCGCGATGCGGATCTTGCCGAACGGCGCCGCTGCGACCATGTCCAGCGAACCGGACCGGGCCTCACCGGCGAGAGTCCCCGACAGAGCCATGACCGACCACAGGCCCGCGATCATGACGAAGAACGGACCGTACTTCCATGAAATCGCTCCGCCCATCGTCGCCACGTTGATGGGGTTGCCGCCCAGGCCCTTAACGGCGGCCGGCATGTCGTTGATCATCGCGGCCATGCTGGCCCGATCCGCCGCGCTCGCGAAGCCTTTGCCGTACGCCTCACCGCCGACGAC
The DNA here is from genome assembly GCA_025358515.1 of Chloroflexota bacterium. Taxonomy (GTDB): domain Bacteria; phylum Chloroflexota; class Limnocylindria; order Limnocylindrales; family CSP1-4; genus Fen-1039. Next base: position 4,008 of record JANYJG010000135.1, on the reverse strand, counting down.
CATGAGCCCGCCCAGCAGACCGGCCATGACCAGGATGGCGAGCCGCGAATCGCGCAGCGTCTTGCCGTAGATGCTGCCCAGTCCGTATATGCGGCTGAGCCGCGAGACCCTGGTCAATCCGCCGCCAAGCGGAACCCGACCAATCTCAGTTGCCATGGCCGTTCACCTCGACGCCGGGCCAGATCCTGCCGGCTCGCTGTACTCCGCCAGAAACGTTTCTTCGAGGCTGGGCTCTCGGCTGACGAAGTCCAATAGTTCGAACTTGGCGGCGGCCCGCACGACCGGCGTTATGGGGCCGGAGACTCGCAGCCGCAAGGTGTGATCGGTCGCGACCACGTCGCTGACGCCGGGCAGCATCTCGAATTCGGCCGCGGGCACGGGTCCCGCGAATCGGAGCTCAACCTGGTGATGGGCCAGGTCGCGCAGGGCGTCCACGCGGTCCACCCGCACGATACGGCCGTCGCGGATGATGGCTACGCGATCGCAGGCTTTCTCGGCCTCGCTCAAGATATGGCTGGAGAGGAAGACCGTTCCGCCGCCGGCCACGGCCTCGCGCAGGACGGCAAAGAAGGTCTGCTGTACCAGCGGATCCAAACCACTCGTGGGCTCGTCCAGCAGGAGCAATTCAGGCTTGTTCTGCAGCGCAGCCACGAGGCCGACCTTCTGCTTGTTGCCCTTGGAATACTCCTTGAATCGGCGGCTCGGATCCAGGTCGAAACGCTCGATCAGCGAAGCCTGGTAGGCCCGATCGACCCCGCCGCGCAGGTTGGCGAAGTATTCGATGGTCTGGCCGCCGGTGAGCCTGTCGTACAGGGAGAACTCGCCCGGCAGGTAGCCGATGCGACGGTGGATCGCCACCGGGTCAGCGCTCGACTCGATGCCAAAGACCCGGGAGTGGCCGCTGGTAGGTCGGATCAGGTCCAGCAGAATTCGAATCATCGTCGTCTTGCCGGCGCCGTTGGGACCTAGGAATCCGAAGACCTCGCCCGAGTTGATCTCGAGATCCACGTCGACGATGCCGCGGTGTATCCCGTAGAACTTGGTCAGCTTGTCAGTCTGGATGACCGCTGTCATGAAGAGCCCTCCCGCCGCTCCCGCCGCCACTGCTCGAACAGGGCGGGTATCGACGATTCAACGAAGAGATAGATGTCCCGCAGCTCCTGAAGTCGGAATCTGGAGGCCGCCGGCTGGTCTGCCATCAAGGCGAGCCCTCGATCCGTCATCTCGCGGGCCAGCCGAGTTCCTTCAATTGTCGATTTTGTGATTGATCGCCATCCGTCGGCCGGGATGCGATAAAACGCCGATCTCTCGCCCCGCTGTCTGACCCGTTCGATCAGGCCTGGCTCGAGCAGCAGGCGAGTCATGCTGCTGATCGTACCTAGGCTGGCGCCGATCCCATTCGAGATCTGGGCCGCCGTCTGTTCAGGCGGATCGGACACAAGCAGGAAGGCAAAGATGCGGCCGGCTACGAGCGGCAACCCACGTTGCGAGTGAATCATGTGACCGAAGCCGTCGATGAATTCGTCATAGGGATGGGGCGGGGGAATCTGCTTGCGCTGGGCCGGTTCTGTCGCAACCATGAGGAGATTGTGCGGGTTTCCGAGATTTTGCACAATACCGAATACTCACGGAATTGCGCCGGCCTCGGGCGTCGCGCGGGTCGCACCGCCGGTCGCGCGGCGGGGCTCAGTTGCGCTCGTGGTCTATAGTTGGTTGACCGTCCGCCTGGAACGTCCTGAGAATCAGGTGTGGGTGGACGACGTAGCCACGGCTCTAACGCGACAATCTTCCATCAATCGCCGGAAGCTCTGTCGTTCCGGGGCGGTATCTCCAGCCAGGACACGCAAATCCTGCAATCCGCTGCCACGCGCGAGGTTCTGCAGCCGCCCACCGAATCGGGCGTCCATCGACCTCTCGCTAGCCGCCGCTGGCTCACCCTACTGGGTTGAGGGTGTGCAGTCCGGTAGAAGGCGACTATGGTGGGTTTACTGGAGTTAGACATATATGACGAGAACGGCCTTCGCGTCCACTTACGCTCCCCGTAGATGTGGTATCGCCACCTTCACGAACGATCTGGCGACCGCAGTAGGTGACCGCGAAATCGTGGCGCTCAACCCGCCCGACGAGACCCGCAGCTATCCACCGGAGGTTCGGCACCGCGTCCGGCGTGACGTGCTGACCGACTACCTGATCGCTGCCAAGGGGCTAAACGTCGGCAGCGCCGGGGTCGTCTCGATCCAGCACGAGTACGGGATCTGGGGCGGCCTGGACGGCGAATACGTTCTGGACTTCGTGCGGGCCCTGGCGAAGCCGGCCGTCACCACCCTTCACACGGTTCTGCGAAACCCGTCGGCCCATCAGCGGCAGGTCCTGACCGGGTTGATCCGGGCGTCCGCCGCCACCGTGGTCATGTCCAGGTCCGCGGCCGATCTCCTCGCCAGCGCCTACAGGGTTGATCCCAGGCATCTGGATGTGATCCCGCACGGCGTGCCGGAACTGCCGCTCGTAAACGCGGACTCGATCAAGCCACAGCTGGGAATCCAGGGCGGGCCCGTGATCCTGAGCTTTGGCCTGCTCGGCCCTGGAAAGGGGTTTGAGTCCGTAATAGAGGCGATGCCGGCAGTCCTTTCCGCTATCCCGGCCGCCAGGTACGTTGTACTCGGCGCGACCCATCCTGATCTGCTGCGCAGCCAAGGCGAGGCTTATCGTTCCGGCCTTCAGGCGCGAGCCGCCGATCTGGGGGTCGCCGACCACGTCAAGTTCGTCGACCGTTTCGTGGGCAAGGCGGAACTCGGGGCCTGGCTTACGGCCGCCGACATCTTCGTGACGCCGTACCCCAACCTGCAGCAGATCTGCTCAGGAACACTGGCGTACGCCATGAGCGCCGGCAGGGCAGTTGTTTCGACGCCGTACGTTTATGCTACCGAAATGCTGAGCCACGGCCGCGGCACGCTTGTTGAGCCAGGCTCGCCGGATGCGCTCGCCCGAGCCTTCATTGACTTGCTTTGTAACCAAGAGCAGCGCCTGACCATCGGCCGGCTGGCCTACATGTACACCCGATCCATGGTTTGGCCTCAGGTTGGGGCCCAGTACCGGCGTCTGTTCGCACGCGTTTCTCCCTCTCAGGTGGTGGCCGCCGAAGTCGCTTCAGTTGGCGCAGTCCGTGTCTGAGCCATCCATAGTGGTGGCGCCCCTATACCCAGTCAGCCGGCTTCACCTGGATGCGTTGACTACCGAACTCGGGATCTGGCAGCACGCATCCCTCGCCATCCCTGATCCGGCCCATGGTTTCTGCACCGACGATGTCTGTCGAGCGCTCACCGTTGACATTCTTCAGTCTCGCGAACTCGGGTGGGCCGCCGTATCGGCGAGCGTCGGATGTCACATGGCGTTCCTCGAAGAAGCGGTGGGCGCTAGAGGCCGGCGGTTCCGCAATTTCCGCGCCGCCGACGGAGCCTGGCTGGAGGCCGAGGGGTCGGAGGATTGCCACGGCCGCGCCATGGTCAGCCTGGCCTTCACGATCAAACAAGCGCCGGATCCGGCGGTCCGAGATATCGCCCGACGTTTGTTCATACGAGGCTTGCCGGCGGCTCGATCGCTCCGTTTTTTGCGCGCGACCTCGTCCGCATTGATGGCCTGCGACTCGGCGATCGACGCCGGCGTTGGGGGCGACTCCGAGAGCACCTTCGAACTGCTTGCAGGCCGCCTGACAGAAGCCTTTGGGCGCGTCTCCACGCCGGATTGGCCCTGGCCGGAACCGAGCCTGACTTATGAGAACGCCCTGCTTCCGCGCGCGCTCATCGTCGCCGGACGGCGCTTGGGGGACACTGCGATGACGCTTAGAGGTTGCCAAGTGCTTGATTGGTTGATCGAAGGTCAAACGAGTGAGAATGGCGTGTTCTCGCCCGTAGGGAACGGAGGGTGGTGGCCCATGGGAGGGACCAAGAGCCAGTTCGACCAGCAGCCGATCGAGGCGATGGCCCTGATCCTCGCGTCCGAGGTCGCTCT